>NZ_NGLE02000001.1:1253750-1582500 GCF_002140715.2 Enterococcus sp. 4G2_DIV0659
GTTGTCGCGGCCATTCCAATAAAGATTCCCCCTGGCACACGTCGTACCAACAAAATCGCAGTAATCACTAAACCAAAGATAGTCAGCCAAGTAGAGCCTACCGTTAGCGAACCTAACCCCACAAGTGTTGATTCATTCGAAACAATAATACCGCCTTCGCTCAATCCAAGAAAAGCAATAAACAATCCGATGCCTCCTGAAATCGCATATTTCAAATCCGCTGGTATCGCATCAATAATCAATTCACGTAATTTAAAAATGGTGATCAAAATAAAGATCAGCGAAGCCACAAAAACGCCTGCCAAAGCAGTCTCCCAAGGAACACCCATTCCCACACAAACAGAATAAGCAAAAAAAGCATTGATTCCAAGGGCTGGCGCTGTTGCTATTGGATATTTAGCAAAAATCCCCATCAAAATACACCCTAACGCACTAGCTAGCGCTGTTGCAGTAAACACAGCTCCTTCATCCATTCCAGATGCCCCTAGCACAGTTGGGTTTACAAATAAAATGTACGCCATTGAAATAAATGTCGTAAATCCAGCTAAAAACTCACGTTTAACCGTCGTGTTTAGCTTATCAATCTCAAAATAGGAAATCATTTTTTCTTTCACTTAATATCCTCCTAGAATCTGAACAATAAACTGTTCATAAAATTGCCATATAATAACTTAAACAACGTGTTCAATCATATAATAAACCATGGAATAAGTAAATAAAAAGGATGGGTTCTACGATTTAGATTATCCCTTGTTAACTATCTAATAAGTAAGAAAAAAGGCAGGATGATGGAACTTCCTACCTTCTTTCCCTCTATTTAATCTCAAGAATTTCGTCGTTGTATTTGATCAAGGTGTTTGACCTAGTTGCCATAAAATCGTTGCTCGATAAGCGCCTGATTGTAACACTTGACCAGAAGGAACTTCTAATATTAAACCAGACTTATTTTGATCCCATTCTTGGCTGATATTGTATTCATCGTCTTTCCCATGTGTTCTCACTGCAATCGGCTGTGTTGTATTTTCAGATAAAATGACCGTTTGATTATCATCAATCTTATATCGTATAGCAGATGGAAGAGTTTTACTTGGATCTTCTAGACTCATTAAAGGTTTTCTTAGCGTAGCTGTCAATTTCCACGCCCCACGCCCTTTTCGA
This sequence comes from Enterococcus sp. 4G2_DIV0659, assembly GCF_002140715.2. Lineage (NCBI taxonomy): Bacteria > Bacillati > Bacillota > Bacilli > Lactobacillales > Enterococcaceae > Enterococcus > Candidatus Enterococcus mansonii. The sequence goes on from NZ_NGLE02000001.1 coordinate 1,254,909, forward strand.
TTATCCCAAACAATCAGCGGTTGATCGTATTTCGCTTTTTCGACTTTAATAAATGGCAATCCCAATGATTTGCGCCCAAAATTTAAGAAGGTCGGGGATGATTGAATAAATAGTTTCCCTTTAAATTTGTATTGCACCGTACTTTCTTCACTCTGTACCGGAATAGACTCTTCATTTTCTGGTCGTTTATCAATCTGATAATTCTTATCAAGAATTGATGTCACTGCTTTTTGTACCTCTTCCTCTTTTGTCAAATCAATCGTTGATCCGACAGCTTCGTCAAAAATTATCGGATCATGCAGCTTCTCAGCTGATTCATCAACAAATTCGACCTTTACTTTTTGGTTACTTTGAATGTCTATACTAATTGTTTTTTCTGTTGTCTCTGTTCCTCTTTCTGCTTTTACAGTCGCTGAGTATTTTCCTTCTTTAGGATTTGTCGTTAAGTTTGTATGAGTGACTGATAAGTGGATGTCGTCACTGCTTCCAGACGTAACATCCCAAGCAGTTGCTTCAGAGTATTTCAAAATTAGTTCATTTATTTCACTTTCTGTTTTGTCTTGAAAGGCATCTGGTCTCTTTTGAAAATCATTGGCAATTAAATACAAGCCTTGCGTAGGTGGTGTTTCATCAATTACTAGTATGGGAATGTTAATTATGGTCGTCTTATCTGGCTCATTCGTATCCGTCATACGAACTTTCACATATTGCATTCCTGTTGAAGAGGTATCGGGCATGTCGCCTTCATATTCAAAGACTGCTTTATGTCCAGGTAGTATAACTGGATCTTTAATCAACTCTTGCGGTTTTTTATTAAATTTTGTCCCCTTTTGCATAATTTGCGGAATTGCTTTTCCGCCTAAATTATACACATTGATCGTTACCGCATAATCTTTTGATGGAAGACCATTCATCGGCCCTTCGGTTTCATTGATCCCTAATAACGAGGTCGAATATTTTTGGATTGTTCCAGGCTCTTCATTTAATTTTTTGGGTAAGGTTTCTCTTGGAATCGTCAACTTCCCATCAAATTCTTTTAGAGCATTGCTCGTATATGGAACAATCTCTTCACTTTTATCAGGATAGGTCACATAGATTTTCCCTTGACTTTCTTCTGTAGGAATTTTGCTTAACTTGTACGTTGCTTTATATTCGCCCGTGTAGTCGGGATATACATTAAACGTTTCAGGTTTGGCTTTGATTTCCATGTAAGGAAGCTCAGCTCCGGCAAAAATTTCATATCCTGTTTTTAATGCTTCACCAGGAGCTATTTGTTGCCAAGGAGCGCCTAACTGATAGGCCGAGTCAATACCTGATACAATTTCTTCCCCAGCCTTGTGTCCTTCACTTTCTGTTCCTTTACCAGTAAAATCATTTCCAAAAAAATTATCATATATATTGCCAAGAGATCCAGCATAATATTTCGTATAATCCGAGAGCCAATTTCCTTGAGAATTTTTCAATCTAATCGTAAATCTCTTCCCTGGTTCCGGCTCCATGTAAAAACCTGCTCCCTCTCCTAATGAATACATGGGAACGCTATCGTTATAGTAGTCTGTGTCCACACTTTCCAACATTGCTAAACGTCTTTTTTTTCTAGATACATTGTATGTCTCTAGCTGAACAAAAAAGTTTAAGTTTCGACTCATTGATAAGTTGTAAACATATATAAGTTCATGCTCTGAATCATACAGTACTTGTTTCAACTGGTTTCCTTTTTGCAAAAACCATTTTTTAGAAATAGACTCTTTCCCGTTTAAACCAGAACCTCTATCCCAAATATTAAATTGGTTATAAATGGGGGCACCATCCATCCCAGGTATATTTAAAACCCTATCATCCCTATAAAGATAACCTTTTCCCACACCATCTTTGATAATAAACCCATCTTCATTTACAACACTATCTATTAATCCTCTATTAGGAAAAGACATTTGCGATCCATTAAATGGGTTAGTAATAATTGCTGTAGTAGAATTTAACGGAATATCTTGCCAGCCCTTCATTCCCTCGTCTCCAAAAATCTCTTTCGGGAAAATAAAAAACTCAATTTCATGATTTAATTCTTCCGTTTCTGCCTCTATTTTTACAACTACTTTCCCTCCTCCTGTGCTCTCACTATTAATTGTGGTATTTTCAAGTTTAGTGCGCAATCGCTTCCCAGAAGTCAATTCCCAAGCTTTAATATTAAGTTTTTCTTCTAGTAATTGAGTGATTTCGGGTACTGTTTTCCCTTCTAGCTCCTTCATAAATATAAGGTTCTGATTCTTTTCAAACATTAATCCTACTTTGGACGTAGAATTATCTATAACGATTGAATCAGGTTCTGCTGTAACCATTATTGGTATAGGAATAACTGTTGAATATTGTTCGTACAATTCATCCATTATCTTAATATATCCCCAGTGAAACCCCGCTTTACTAGAATCAAATGTATTCTTAGGCTCTGTTTCTTCTCCCTGCCCATTCTTCACCCATTCAAATTTTGTATAACCACTTACTGTTTGTACACTGCTAAAAAAAGGATAGCCATATGCGTCTATTTCTAAACGTTCATTTTGTTTTACTTGAAAATACTTAGGCTCTTGTAATACGCCTCCAAAAACTTTGACATCCTTTGTGATAGTCTCTTGAACGTCATCTTTTTCCACTACAACCTCTCCATAATATATCCCTGGGTCCTTTTGTAACGTTGTACTTTTGAAAGATGCAGAAACTGCTTTTCCTGTTTTTTTATCCCAAGCTCTCAAGTCCGATTTCGATTGAAGCATTTGGAGTATTTCTGTTTCCTTTTTTCCTTTGAGCTCATCAGGATAAAAAACGATATTTTCATTTGTAGCAACCAATACTTCATTATTAAAATGATCACTTGTGTTGATATTTCTGATATTTATAGGTACTTTCTTAATTGTCGTTAATTCTGGAAAGTCCTGTGATATCATTTTGACATATGCCCAGTGGAACCCAACCTTACTTGTATCAAATTTTTCCAATGCAACACCATTTTTATCTACATATTGGAAATCTGTCGAACCGATTGTATAATTTGATGTCACTAGCATTGACGGCGCAGTTGCTTCTGTATTTTGTTGAAACTCGATATTCTCTTGCATTTCAAATCCGATAATCATCGCACTTTTTGACGTGGTCTCTTTCCTTGCGCCAGTTTCAGAGTCTAGGATTGCTTCAAACTCTATTGAATAATGCCCCGCAGTTGTACTCGCATTAGAGAATTGTTCGACCGTTGTATCGGTAACATCTACCAAAACAGTTGATCCATCGTCCAATCGCCAAGCTTTTACCTTCGATTTACTTTTCAGTATTTGTTTTAATTCTTTATCCGTTTTATCCTTTAGCTCTTCAGGAGTAAACGCAATGTAGCCTCCAAAATCTTCTGTTTGCAACGCCACTTCATTATTGAACAACATTGTAGTCATTCCATTTATAACCGTTACTGGTATTGGAACAATAATACTCGATTGTTCTTTTTTTTCTGTAATTTTCACATAAATTGTTTGAAAACCCAGTTTTGAACTATCCGGGGCGCTAGGTATACCCTTTTCGGTCACATATTCATATTCCACTTCATAACTTGCCTCAGGGAGAACAAGATCTGAAACTAGCTCATAGATAGAATAAGGGTTCGTCAAATCAGGAAAAGGGTTAGTTTGCATGAGTGTATATACCTTGGGTGTAGCCTTTAAACCTTTTTCATTTTCAACTGGTTCTAACGCTTTGGTCGAATGCTTTTTTACTTTAGGTAATGGAGATGGATCTTTAGGAAACAATGTTGGTTTCGTCTGTTTCATTTGGCGCTCTGTGTGTTCTTTATTATTCGCCGATATTGGTTTTTGTGTAATAGACCATATACTTAGCAATGCAACTAGCAAAGCAAACATTCCGATAAATCGCCAAGTTCGCTTTATCTGGGTAGACTGCTTCTTTTTCTTACTCATTTTACACTCCTTTACTTTTATCATTTTTGAAGAAATTTACTCTTCGTTTTTTGCGTCTAACGAATAAATAACTTGCAAATGACAACAGCAAGACTAATCCAGCCCCAAAGTACCAAAATGCGCTAGTAGAAGTTATCGTTCTTTCTTTCCGTTGTTCTTTTATGCGATTTGCTTCTAACGATGTGATCGTAAAATTATCTGTCCAAGACCACGAGACGCCACTTTTTGCAGAAGCCGTAATCTGAGCTGTATACTCTCCTGCATTTATTTCTTTGTCTTGTAATTCAATTGGAAGATCAATCATCGAATTTGGTGCCATACGCATCTCTTTTAACTCATCCTCAAAAAGCGTTTTCTGCCGGTTAGCTTTTCTCACTTGAATAAAGAAGTTCATCCCTTCCGCATAAACCGGCTGAGTGTTAGAAATATTCACAAACAAATGACTACTGCCTTCTTTAAACGCTACGTAAGTCTTGTTTAATTCTAGTTTTGGTTCTATATTTTTTGTCTCGCCAACTCTTAGTAACATTCCTACCAAAAAGGCAAATTCATTTACTACAACATCTTTTTCTTGTTGTTGAGAATCTTCATTTTGTTCTACAGGTTTTATCTGAATCCCACCAGAAATCAACCCATTAAACGCTGGCTTTGGTATAGAAATAGCCAATTCAACTTCTGTACTGCCTTTTGCCGGAACAATGACTTTCTTTGGTGCTTTTACAATATCGGCTAAGTCATACTTTAATGATGCATCTTTTTTTATAGTACTTGGTCCATACTCAACGAAACCGTTACTATTTGTTTTAGCACTATTTAATTGAACTTTTACCGTCACATTTTCTGATAAGGTGTTCGTTAATTTCAGGACAACTTTTTGCTCTTGTCCAGATTGAACATTCATATCAAAGTAGCCTAAACTTGTATCCGTTTGATTTTTTGGATAAATGACGTCATAAGATAATCCAGTAATCAAACGAGCAGACTCTTCTTGAGCAAAGCTACAATTTGGGGTGAATAAAAGAACTGTGTATATAGTAATCAGCGCAATCATCCATTGTTTTCTCCTCATTCTCTTCTCCTCCAGTTACTCTAAAATAAATATATTTCCATTTTTTCTAAGCATATTGTTACAACGCCATTAATTTTTAATGCGACTACTTGTTCACTCTATATCAAAATGGACGTATAATTGTTATCGGTCTTGACCTTCACGACACACATATCACTATTTCTTGTATCCTTTTTGAAAATACTCAAGCACTTGGAAAGTATAACAAAAAAAAACTTAAAAAGTCCACAAAAAAACTTAAAAAACAACGTTTAAAACGATTAATAAATAACGTAAAAAGGAAATAAAAATGAGATTCTTCTATTATCGAATGTTTATTTTTCAGAACAAAAAAAGAGACTAATCCACCAAGAACTAACCTCTTCTTATTTTATTGTTATTATTCATGATGTTATTTATATTCCATACTATTATAATCGGTTTTTTCGCTATTTTATTTTTTATTCAAGATATAAAAATATTTATATTGAATAAACTATTAAAAAAAGAGGCAGAATTAAAATTAAAAAATAATTTTATTTCTGCCTCTAAAATTGAATAAACGATTATAAAAACGTAGCTTTATTGGAAATCAACGCTTTTGTCTGCGTCTTTTCTATTAATGATTATCTATCCTTTATGAACCAACAATCGCAGAAAATCCGTTACTTAAATCAGCATTTTGCGTCTGCTTAAAATAAATAAGATTTTCATTATTTCCTTGGTTTTGCATTGTAACTAATACGACCGGTTGCCCATTTAGAATTGTAAAGAGATATAAATGCCTCTCAAGTTTTTGTGTAGTAGTAATATCTGAATATACTGCGACTACATTATAACCACTGCTTGATTCTCCAGTATCAGACCATTGAACAGTCGCTCTGTTTCCTCCAACAGCAATGTTATTGTTGGCTAATTCACTAGGAAAACTGTACCCGTACCAATTTGCTTCAAAACCAGGGTAGTATTCAATATAGGATTGTCCCATTATATTTCCCCAACTTTGCATAAATGAACGTAATTCTGATTTTTTTTGCGCATTCCATAATGTATTCGTCGTTGTTTCAGTGGGTGGCGCTGTGGTCTCTTTTTTTGGCGGGGTTTGTTCCTCTTTTTTTTCAAGCGCTTTTTTATTTTCTTCATTTTCTTTCATTACTTCTTGTGTTATTTCGTCCATCAATTCTTTTCCATATTGTTTGAGCCCTGCCGCTCCGTCTTTAGAACTTACCAATTCTGATAATTCTTTTAACGCTTTAGCGTGCTCTTTCTTCTCTTTTAAAGAAACAATCGTTTGATACAACTTGACTTGTTCTACCATTTGTTGAGCCTCGGCGCTGTCTTTTTTGTATTCCAATGCTAATTGAAATGCGGCAATCGCCTTAGACATGTCTTTATCAACAATGGCTTTTTTTCCGTTATCTATCGCTGACTTATACTTATAATCTGTTTGTTTTTCCTCATTCGTTGTTGCAGTTGTTGTCTCACTAGTTGCCGAAGTCGTTGTTTTATTACTTGAACATCCTGTCACTAAACCAATCATCAAGCATGAAACTAGCCCAATCAATCCTTTTTTCATCCCATACACTCCCTTTATATCTTCCCTTTTTTCCTAGTCTTATTATCCATTAATCCGATCTTTATGACAAGCTTTATTGTAAAAAAACACTCAGGACTTTTTATCCCAAATGTTTCATTTGTCAGAACTATAAGTGATTGATTTACATCCATTTGTTTACAACTTACCACGGCTGATCAGCAGGCCCAACCGTGAACTCACTAATATTGACATCTTCAGGTTGATTGATCGCATAAGCAACAATATTCGCTATCCGGTCAGGTGTTATGCCATATTGTTTATACAATTTAGTCATTCCCTTTGCTGTATTTTGGTGTGTGATTGAATCTAATAATTCGGTATTAATTGCGGCTGGATAGATTGTTGCCGTCCGAATATGGGTTCCTTCTTGGGCTGACTCCATTCTCAACACTTCCATTAAATCACGTATTGCCCATTTCGTCGCACCATACACAGCACCACCTGGATAGGCTTTTAATCCAGCAACAGAAGATGTAGCAATGATATGTCCAAATTTTTGTTCAATAAACGAGGGTAATACTGCCCCAATGCCATTTAGAACGCCTTTGATATTGATATCGATCATTTGATTCCATTCATCTACTTTTAGTGCAGATAATGGAGAATTAGCCATAATTCCAGCGTTCAGAAAAATTACATCTACTTTTCCATATGTTTCTTTCGCAAAAGATACCAATTGCTGATTATCTTCTTGTTTTGCAACATCTGTAACCTTATATACAGCTTCACCTGCAGTAGCATTTATTTCTTCAACGAGTTTAATCAGTTTCTCTTCCCGGCGAGCGGCTAGCACAAGTTTTGCTCCTTTTTCTGCTAATAATTTTGCCGTTGCTTCACCAATGCCTGATGAAGCTCCTGTAATAATTACCACTTTATCTTTGATAGCCATTATTTTTCCTCCTTATGATTAGTCACATTATTTTTATACTCAATCTCTTTCAATTTCTTTGCAGGACTTCCAGCTACAATTACATTGTCAGGAACATTTTTAGTTACCGTTGAATCGGCTGCAACAATGGAATTTTCGCCTATGGTCACACCAGGCAAAACCGTCACATTCGCTCCGAGCCACGCATTCTTTTTAATATGAATAGGTGCTACTCGAATCCCCCGCCTTTTTTCCGGATTCATTAAATGATTCACTGTAACCAGTCTTGAATCTGGTCCAATCAACACATCATCTTCAATAACAATCCCGCCCAAATCGACAAAAGTCACTTGCTTGTTAATAAAAATATTTTTCCCAAATATAATATGCTTTCCAAAATCACTATAAAAGGGTTGTGAGATTACAACGGATTCATCGATGGTTTGACCAGTTATTTTCCTCATCCATGCTCTTACCTCTTCATTCGTACGATACTGCGTATTAAGTTCCATCATCAGTTGCTCGTTCTTTTGCTTCACTAAATGAATATCACGATAAAGAGGGGAATCCTTTAAAATATCTTTACCGACCATTTCCTTTTGTAAGTCACTGACTGACATATATGCCCTCCTTTATAAATAAACGTATTTACTATAATCATTCTAATCGGATATACTATACTTGACTAATATCTATATCGAATACCCATTCATGCTTTTTATCTATAGAAAGGAAGAAACTTATGGACTTACGTGTATTAAATTATTTTTTAACAGTAGCACGAGAAAAAACAATCAGCAAAGCCGCAGAAGTCCTCCATCTGTCTCAGCCTACCTTGTCAAAACAATTGAAGGAATTAGAAGCAGAGCTAGGTGTCACTTTATTTGAACGTGGAAATCGTTTTATCACACTAACCGAAGAAGGAATTTATTTAGTAAATCGGGGCAAAGAAATTTTATCTTTAGTGGAATCGACAACGACTAACTTATTAAAAAATGATGTCGTGAGCGGAGAAATTACTATAGGAGGAGGAGAAACGCAAGCCTTTAAATGTATTGCTGAACATTTGTACGAATTAAGGAAAAAACACCCTGATATTAACGTTCATCTATACAGTGGAAATGCTGATGATGTACTGGATAAAATTGATAAGGGATTACTGGATTTTGGATTAGTCATTGATCCTGTAGAAAAACAAAAATATGAATATTTGCGACTGCCCTCAGCTGACCGGTGGGGAATCTTAGTAAATGATTTAACCCCTTTACATTCCTTAAAAAATGTTACACCAAAAGATATCCAACATATTCCGCTACTCATCTCAAATCAATCACTAGTGGATAATCAGCTAGCAGAATGGCTTGGTGGAAATATTGATCATTTCAATGTAATGGGAACATATAATCTATTGTACAATGCTTCATTATTAGTAAAACAAAATGTAGCCAGTGCACTCTGTATTGACGGGATCATCAATACCGCTGAGACAAATTTAACTTTCATTCCTCTATCGCCGCCATTAGCGGCTAATACCAATATTGTATGGAAAAAAAATCAAGTTTTTTCTAATGCATCCAACGCACTGTTAACCTTACTTAAAAGAGAAGATAGATCAGAAGGCCATTTCTGAAGTTATTGCTTCTAATCTACCACTTCCTTTTATTCGGTTTCTATTTAACTTAGATATATCAAGCGTAAACGAAACTTTATTACCACTGCCTTAATTAAAGACAGTATTCTTTATTACGTCACCTGGGTAGCTATTCCAGCTCTTGATTAGTAACCGATTTCATTTATAATACAAGTAAGGAAAAAATTTGTTTACAGTAACTATCCATTAGGAGGCAAAATTATGTTAACCTTTGATATTCCAAAAATGCGCACCCAAATGAGTGAAAACGATGCCAAACGCGATGCCGGATTGATTGAACCCGATACTTTAGAAACATTCAAAAACTTATCTTATGGATCCTATGGTACCGAAAATACGTTTGATATCTACTATCCAAAAGGAACAACTCATTGTTTGCCGACAATTATCAATATTCACGGCGGTGGATTTTTTTATGGTGACAAAGAGCTTTATCGCTTTTATACAATGTATTTAGCCACACAGGGATTTACCGTAGTGAACTTCAATTATCGTTTAGCACCAGATCATCACTATCCTGCCCCTTTAGAAGATACTAATGCTTTGATGCATTGGCTGATTGAACATGGAAAAAATTATTATGTTAATCTAGATCAGCTATTTTTAGTTGGCGATAGCGCTGGTGCCCAACTGGTCGAACAATACGCTACAATGACGAGTAATCCCGTTTATGCTCAGAAATTTCCATTTGAAATAGCTCCTATTCACTTTAAAGCCGTTGCTATGAATTGCGGAGCCTATTTTATCGGTCAAAGCGATCCTATCAATCAAGACTTTCCATTTTACTTTGGCGAAACGATTTCATCCACACTTGAGAGTCAATTTCCTATAGAAAGCTATATTACTGAAGCCTTTCCACCCGCCTTTATTACAACAGCTACACATGATTTCTTAAAAGACTTAGCCCAACCTTTAGTGGATTTGTTACAGTCAAAAAATGTCGAAACAACCTATCGGCTTTATGCAAATCAAGACAATACTAGACTTGAACATGTTTTTCACATAAATCAAAAAAGTGACATCGCAAAACAGTGCAACAATGAGACGCTTACGTTTTTCAGAAAATTTCTCTAATTTGAAAAATAAATATATACAATCGGAGGATTGGATGATGCATTATTTAAGTATTGATATCGGTGGCACATACATTAAATTTGGGTTGATTGATCGGGCTGGTAACTTCATCCAAACGTGGCGGCAACCAACACCTAAATCATTGGATCGTTTCAAAGACACTATCCAATCTGAATTAAAAGGACAAGAAGGTAAAATCAAAGGAATTGCTATGAGTTGCCCAGGAAGAATTGATTCCACTAAGGGATATATCCACACAGGCGGCGCTTTATTATTTCTCTATAATTTTCCGATGAAAGAATGGATAACCAGCATAAGTGATTTACCCTTTGCAATAATCAATGATGGAAAAGCTGCGGCTTTAGCTGAATGGTGGATCGGTAATTTGAAAGGAATTGAAAATGGCGCAGCTGTTGTTTTAGGAACGGGCATCGGTGGTGGGTTGATTTTAGATAATCATTTACATCAAGGACCTAATTTTCAAGCTGGCGAGCTCAGTTTTCTAATTCGACATCCTTCAAATCCAAAGCAACCACAAATATTGGGTTTTTATGGTTCAGCTGTAAAATTCATGAAAGAAGCCACAACCATATTAGACGTTCCAAAAGACGACCATCAGACTGTGTTTACAGCCATAGCAGACCAAGCCTCGACTACCTTAACTGCCTTATTTGAAAATTACTGTCGTGAGATCGCAATTCTTCTGATCGATATGCAAGTCTTGTTGGATTTAGAAAAAATTGTGATTGGTGGTGGGATCAGTGCGCAAGATGACTTGATTGAAATGATCCGGATACAGTATTCCACTATTAGACAAGAAGAACCTATGCTGGGTGAAACATTTGCTCCTCTTATTATTGAAGCTTGTGCATTTAGAAATTCTTCAAATTTATTAGGTGCTTTATATCAGTTATTTGTTGAAATCGATAATCAGCATAGCTAAACGACACTCTTTTTTTAATTCAGATAATTTAGAACACACACTTACAAAACAGAATTGCTTGCAAGGTTTAAATATCTCTAGAGAAAACAAAAAAACCACTATCCAGCTCATTTTGCAAGGGTAGCGGTTTTATTTTTTATAAAGCTTCTGATCTTACTGTTTACACCTTAATAATAAACCTCATCAAGAAAAAGTCCTTGAGAAGGTACGGTCATCCCTGCGTCACTTCTAACTTTCCGCTCAAACACTTCATCAATTACCTCCAATTGCATCGTTCCAGAGCCAATTTCTAAAAGTGTCCCCATAATGATTCTCACCATCTTATATAAGAAGCCATCTCCAACAAACGTGAAATGAATCATATCTCCTTCTTTTTGAATCGAAAGCTCTTCAATCGTACGAGTAGTTGATTTTTTCGTCTTTTTAAGGGAGGAAAAGCCAATAAAATCATGGGTGCCAATCAGTTTTTGACACGCCTTATTCATTAATTCAATATCAAGTTCTTGAGGATACTGAAAACTATAATGACGTTCAAATGCAGACGGAATTGCCTGATTCCAAACATGGTAACTGTATTTTTTACCTGTTGCATTGTATCTCGCATGGAATCGTTCAGATACTTCTTCTGCTTTTTTCACAACAATATCACGCGGAAGGTAACGATTAAGAAACTCAACCATCTCTGCCAAACCTAGCGTATTATTCGTTTTAAAATTAGCAATTTGTCCTCTTGCGTGTGTTCCAGCATCCGTTCTACCTGAACCAATGATTTCAATCACGGTTCCAGTCATTTGAGTCAGAATATTTTCGATTTTTCCTTGGATTGTTTTGTCTGAATTTCCAAGCCTTTGCCAGCCCAAATACCTAGTCCCATCATATTCGATTGTTAATTTAATATTTCTCATCTTTTTCTCCTCGTATTCCTTAGTTTAGAAATTTCTCGCTACTTTAGTATACGCTATGATGAGTCGTATTAAAAATTCTTTTATACCCTCATCATTGACATTATATTCATACTGATCTATATTATACATAGGCAACCATCTATATAACGGAGGGATAGATATGGATTATGAAAAAATGTCTCTGGTGTTAAAAGCTATGGCTGATCCAAAACGAATGAAAATAATCGATCTTCTTTCATATAACAGTATGTGCGCATGTGACGTATTAGAGCATTTTGATTTCACACAACCAACACTTTCTCACCATATGAAAGTTCTAGAGGCTGCTGGGATCGTTGCAGTAAACAAACAAAAACAATGGCATCATTACACTTTAAAAGAAGAATTCGCAAGAGACTTTATGAATACCATGGCACAATTACTTTCTGATAATGATACAGATTGTCTTTGCCAAAGAAAAGAAACACAGATAGAAGAATCATAACAATAAGGAGATTTTAATTAAATGACTTATGCACTTGAAATAAAAGACTTAAAAAAAGTATACGCAACAGGCGTAGAAGCACTAAAAGGAATTGATTTAGTTGTAGAAGAAGGCGATTTTTATGCACTCTTAGGTCCAAATGGTGCTGGAAAATCTACTACTATCGGAATTATCACTTCCCTTGTTAATAAAACTTCAGGCAAGGTAAAGGTTTTCGGCTATGATCTTGATAAAGACTTAGTTCTTGCAAAACAACAAATTGGACTAGTCCCTCAAGAATTCAATTTCAATCCTTTTGAAACTGTAGAACAAATCGTTGTTAATCAAGCTGGATATTACGGTGTGTCTCGAAAAGAAGCCTTGAAACGTAGCGAAAAATATCTAAAACAATCCAATTTATGGGAAAAACGGAACGTCCGTGCACGCATGCTTTCTGGCGGTATGAAACGCCGACTAATGATTGCTCGTGCATTGATGCATGAACCGAAATTACTCATTTTAGACGAACCGACAGCAGGTGTAGATATTGAATTAAGAAGAGATATGTGGGATTTCCTGAGAGAATTAAATGAAAAGGGTACGACAATTATTCTGACGACTCACTACCTTGAGGAAGCTGAAATGCTGTGTCGCAATATCGGAATCATTCAGTCTGGTGAACTTATTGAAAACACCAGTATGAAGACTCTCCTATCAAAACTACAATTTGAAACATTTATCTTCGACTTAGATGAATTCGATCAAACGCCTGAAATTACAGGATATAAACATACGTTTGAAGACGAGCGAACACTGGTTGTAGAAGTTGAACGCAATCAAGGGATCAACGAATTATTTAAACAACTAACACAACAAGGAATAAAAGTACTTTCATTACGTAATAAATCCAATCGTTTGGAAGAACTATTCCTAAAAATCACAGAAGAAAAACGTTAATTGGAGGAAACACATGTTTAAATTATATTTTACGGCTTTAAGAAGTCTTGCGGTAAAAGAAACGAATCGTTATTTACGCATTTGGGTACAAACTTTAGTTCCACCTGTAATTACTACATCACTATACTTTATTATTTTTGGCAATCTGATCGGCGGGCGTATCGGTCAGATGGAAGGTTTCTCCTATATGGAGTTTATCGTCCCTGGTCTAATTATGATGTCTGTAATCACTAGTTCCTATGCTAATGTCTCATCTTCATTTTTCTCACAAAAATTCCAGAAAAATATTGAAGAGTTACTAGTTGCACCCGTACCAACACACATTATTATTTGGGGATTTGTCATCGGCGGACTTGGTAGAAGTGTTTTAGTAGGAACGTTAGTCACTATGATTTCGCTATTTTTTGTGCCCCTTCATGTTTATTCTTGGTCTATTGTCATTATCACACTTCTAATGACCGCTATTTTATTCTCATTAGCAGGTCTATTAAACGGCATCTTTGCTCAATCATTTGATGATGTATCGATTGTTCCAACCTTTGTGTTACAACCTTTAACCTATCTTGGGGGCGTATTTTACGCAATATCCATGCTGCCACCGATTTGGCAAACTATTTCAAAAATCAACCCGATTGTCTATATGATTTCTGGTTTTAGATATGGTTTCCTTGGCACCATCGATGTCCCAATTATGTTTTCTATGCTCATTCTGGTTCTTTTCATTTCTGTACTGTATGCTGTATGCTGGTATTTGATTGATAGAGGGCGCGGATTGAGGAGTTAATACGCTTATTGAAATAGAAAGAGAAAATCTATTTTAAGCTACAATGCTTAGATAGATTTTCTCTTTCTATTCTTTATGAATAAGCCCCTATTTTCCAATCACTAATCTTCTTGAATAAACAGCTTGTCCTGAATGCATCACTGCATCATCAATCACTGAAACTATCCGATCTTGCCTAGTCACAACTGGTGTCCAACTCGTATCAATAACATCATCAAGACTATGTTCACCTAGTGTCTCCAAATAAGCAATGGTGAAGTTGACACTTGCAGTTAAATAATCACGTAGCAATTCTTTATCTCTTACTACCACTTTTGCTGCTTCCTCCGGAGTATGATGCCAATCTTCTGTATCATCGGGTAATTCCAAAGTAAATTGTTCACTCCAACCAGAATTTAGCCACAACGGTTTTGTCTTATTGAGTTCTGACATTTGATAATCTAGCTCTCTTGCTGTATGCCAGATAAGCCAAGTAACCGATTTGATCAAGGGCTCTGGCATAGTATTCGCTTCATCTACTGTCATTTGACCAAGTGTTTCTTCGAAACGTTCTTGTGCTCTTTTTAACGTATCAATAGATAATTGTGTGATTTTCATATGATCCTCCTTTGGATAGTTAAAATCATAACGCACTGTAACAAAGTATCTAATCCATACCATACTACAGTGCGCTTCTCACATCAATTTTTTAAACTAAGGATCACTTTATTTAATCTTAACCATTAATACGTTTTCTGACTGGTTCATCAAAAAATATACCTGTTTCTGAAGCTGAATAAACAATAGCTTTAATCGTATGTTACATTTCGTTTTAATCGCTTCAATTTCAAACTAATTTGTACAATATTAAAACATATAGTATTGTTTTTAATTAGCCTCAAAGCTAGCATCGTTTGTTTTTAATTTCATCTTATAAATACTTATTGCTACTCAGAAACAATATAATTAGATAACATTGAGTGAGTTTCAGCCGAACAATCAATTGTTATTTGGAATTCATTATTTTCTTCTGGATCAAATAATATAAGTTTAGCTGTTGACGTTCCAACAATTTCTTTACCTAATTTTTTCCCTCTAATAGCGCTTGACCTAGCATCCCCAAGACCTCCACCAGTTAAAAGCGATTTAGCAGCACCAAATGCAGCACCAGCAAGTTGTGCCTTACCGCTATCTGGCGAAACATTCTCCATGATAATTTCACGAAGATAAAAGAACTTATCCAAAGATTTATAAGAAAATCCAATCATATTATTACTTCCACGTTTTACAGAAACCACTACATTGTCCTTTGCTTTAGGAAAAATCCAAGACCCTCCAGACAAAATATTAACAGGATTTTTTTTACCAAACAACATACTCCCAACTCCTTAAAAAATAAATTTATTTTTAACCTTTTCTCCTTAATATTCCATCATCACTCCATTATCTAAATGGCTTCCAACAGCATATTCAGAAAATCGATTATCTATAAAATGTACTAAAATAAAAACTTTGTGTCAATACTTTTTTTGTTATTTAAACTAATTTATTCTGCTACACTGCTATGAACTGTTGTCAAAAAATATTTATTATGCAATTGTTTTATTGTTTAAAACTAGTTCTTGTATTATTCATTTGAAATGCATCGTATCATATATTGTTGAGAAATTCTTTCCTTTATAAATCTAATTAAGAAATTCTCTATGAATAGATTTTATTTTCCCAACCTATAAAAAGGCTGGGAAACCCACCATGACAGTTCCCGCCATGAGTGGTTGCCCAGCTCTCTATTTACAAACCACGTTATCATAGCAACGTAGTGTTTTTAAAGCAAGTAGTCTCTATTGAATATTTTATCTGTCTTATATTGCTACTCTAACCCTTCAATCACAAGGTTTTCAATACTAGCAGCTTTTGCATCTGCTGTAACGACTGCTTGAAATTCAACAGTATCTCCTTCTTTTAGGAACAGAGCCATTGGACTGTTATTCGTTGTCACACTGTAGATTGTTTTCTCCTTTTCTAATAAGAAAGAAACAACCGTTTGAGATTCGCTAGCAACAATCGTTACACGAGAGACCGTTCCTTTGATTTTCTGTAAATCGGCAGCATCTGTACTGGTATTATTACTTCCTTTTGTTGCCAATTCAATCCGGTAAGCATCCAATGCATTTTGCGCAGCATCTGCATCCACTACAATATCATTATCTACTGCATTAACATACACATATTTTTTGAAAATTCCTTTACTGTCCATCAATGAGACAATCCAAGTTGGAACCCCATCAATATTATAAAGAACTGGCATACTTGCTTTCCATTTTTTCTCAGGATAAATTTTTGCCGCAATCGAAATAGCCCCATCACTATCCATAATTCCTACTTTAGTATCACGATAATACGTGATTTGACCTGTTCTGGCATTAATTAGTGAGTAGCCCAACGCTGAGTCTTGATCTTCATCTCCACTTGTAAAATCGGTAAAATACAACAATTGACTACCCTCTTTGTTCATCATAGGTGTAATTTGACCTGAAGCATAGATACCATTTTCTGTTGGCACTTTAACGTCTTTTTTCGCACCAAACATCGTTTGATTCCACCACCCTTGACTATAGCGGCCGAAGTATTCATTAATGCTATTGGCAGCAGAACTGGTAATTGGTGCATCTACAAAACTAGGTGCATCCTTACTGTCATAAACCTTCACTTCACCTGTTGTCGCATTTAAAACAGCTGTTTTAAATTCATTGTAATTCATACGTCCAGAAACACCATATTCTTTATACAGTGTTTGAATATAAAAGGGATTTCCTTTTTCGTCGATCTCTAAGTTGATTTTTCCTGTAGCAGCATAACTAGGATATGCCGCATAAATTTTACGTGCCGCATCTTTATTAAAGTACGCGGATGGTGTATAAATAATCGGCTTTTCAACAAACTTTGGTTGTGCATTAATATCTGTTGCACTAATAATAAAATATCCTGGAACCGCTCCTAATTTTGACCATTTAAAAAATCCATTAAATTCCACTGTAGCAACATACACATATTCACCATTAACTACTTGTGCAGTAATGCCATCTAATGTAAACATATTTGAGTTAGGAATCACTGAAAATTTTTGCAGCATCTTACGCTTCGCTGTTTTCGGTGCAATAGCAATCGGTGTTTCCTTTGTCGATGTTAACACTTCCGCTTTTTCCTCTGTCTTCAAAGGAATTGTCTGATACACATCATCAATGGCTGTTACCTGAGTGATAGAGCTAACGATAAATAGTAAAACCATTGCCGCAATACTTAAGCCTAGTACACGTCCAGACCAATCATTCATTTCTTCAATCTCAGCATTTTTACGCCCTTTTTGTAACAATTTCTTAGATGCTTTGCTAACAGAACGACGTGACACTAACAAACTGCTAGCAATAAACGCACCAAGTAAATTGATCCACAAAATTGTTGAAAGAGTTTTACTTGGTAACGCAACAAATAAAAAGCTTCCCATCAATAATAATTCGACAAGTAGCAACGCAATTGTACTTTTAGCTTTTATTCCTTTAGTAGCAACTAAACTGACCCCATTTGCAACGATGATCCCAATACTAAAAAACAACGTTAACCCAATAAAATTAAAAAACATTTTTTCTCCCCCTTTTAAATCTAAGATAAAAAAAGTACTTCCACTATACAGTAGTAGAAGCAACTTTTTGTATTGGTTTCATTATACAAGATAGCCCTTTTACATACAATAACTAGACTGAAACTAACGAAATAACCAGTGAAAAAAAAATCTCTTAGGAAATAAGCGACATACTTTTTTCTCAACCTCCTTTGATCCCCATCCTCTTCCTATGCAAAAAAATATAATTAATAAAATAAACACCTTAATTTCTACTAGTTTTATCATTTCTTATAGATCCCCAATCAATGCCTCACGCCTCATTATAAATCAGCTCGAACCATCCTTATCACCGTTATTTTAAAAACAAACTAATTACTCTATTTAACATTCGTCAATAGTCAAGGCTGTCTGACTTGTTATATCTATACCCATATTTTTCCTGTTCTCTCCTACTTAAATAATAGGCAATAAAACAGTTTAGTTAAGAAAAAAATATTATTCTCCACCTTTTTTAAATAACACTTAACAAAAAAATAACGACTGGTAAATCAACATTTTATTTATCTATTCAAAAAAAATTTTCCACTCGTATTCTTTGTCACATTGACAAAGTGATATATAAAAACACTTTATAAAAAACATAACTTCCCATATCAAAGGGCTCTTACAGGTTAAATAATTTTTTCATTACTATTTTAATTATACTTTTAATTTATCATTATCATTATTTTTAGAAAAATAACAAAACACTGATAACAATCCATTCAGAAATGAATGTTATAATTCACATGCTTAAAAATATAGCTGAACCATTTTTTCTGTTTAAAAAAGTTCAGACTATGCGATTTTCTGCAATTAGGTGAAACTTCAACAACTTACGAATTTAAAAATTTATTGTTATTTTATGATGCTTTTTAGGCTAATAATTTGTTGAGTTCATATATATAATAAAGTAAGGGAGATTCACATTATGAAAAAAAAGCACCTTTTATCCACAGCTGCTGTATTGGCAGGACTACTCTCAGGAGCTGCATTAACAACTCAAACAGCTAATGCACAGTCTATTACACAAGAAATTACTCAAAAAGGAGCATTTGATCCTACAGAAATCAGCTCAGTCTATTTCGAGCACTACAATGTACTTAGAGCGAAACTAAAAACCCCTGTTTCTGCAAAGGATTATTATCTAGTGCTTGCAGCAAAAGGAGTGTCTAAAGGCGAACCAGTGAAACAAAACGGCAACTATATCGGGTTTGATCTTAACCTTGATGATTTAGTCAAAGAATATCCTACTGTCGCAGATAGAGAAAAACTTTTCGATTCTTTATTTATTCGCAGCGTCTTTTTGACTGCCAATAAACCACCAGTAACAGAGAAACTAACAAATCAAGATTTAAAAAATGAATTATTGAACTATAACTATTTAGGTAGTTTTGACCATGATGAGTCAGTATCTAATCTTATCAAAGGAAATGCTTTCAATAAGTTTTTCAATGCAAAACCAGTTTATGGAGACCATCTTTTAGATAATGGTTACTTAACTACCCAGACCCTTTCAATGCAATTTGACTTTAAACCAGAAATGAAAAATGGGTATACGTATGCTTTAATCGACGCATCAGGTAAAATTGCTGGAAAAACATGGCCTTTCGAAGAATACTTCTTTGTATTCCCACCCGAAGGCAAAAATTTCTTGCCAAAAGAATATACAATTACTGCAAAATCTACTAAAACAGGTGAAGTGTTTAAACTAGCTACATTTACACCTGTCCATATTTTCTAAAAAACTTAAGGGAGATTTATATCATGAAAACAAAACATCTTTTATTCACAGCCTCTATATTCGCTGGACTACTTTCCGGAGCTGTTTTAACAACGCATACAGCAAACGCACAAGCAACTAATCAAACAATTACTCAACAAAAGCATATTGACTCGATTGAAATCAGCTCAGTACACTTTAAACATTACAATGTGCTTAGAGCAAATCTAAACGCACCACTTTCTACAACTGATTACTACCTGGATCTATCGCAGGGAACAGCAAATAGCGCAACAAGTATTGATGACAAAATAGTCAAAGCTGCCGTAGAAAACGGAAAATATGTTGGTTTTGATTTTAACCTTGATGAATTAGTTAAAAAATATCCTACTGCTTCAGATAGAGAAAATTTCTTTGATTCTTTAGGTTTTCGTTGTTTTTCTTTAGACGGTAGTGGATTTAAGTTAACACCTAAAGTAACCAATCAACAATTAAAAACTGAATTCTTACGTTATAACTTTTTAGGTAATATTATTAATAAGGGATTAGCTAAAGAAGTGACTAACATTACCAGAGAAAGTTCATTTAATACCTTCTTCAATAAAGAAAGAGTCTCTGGAGATTCCATTTTAGAAAATGGCTTTATATCGACAGAAACACAAGGGTTACAATTTACACTTAATCGAAAATTTGAAACAGGTTACACTTTTTCTGTAACAGATGAATCTGGTAAAACTTCTGGTCGAGCTTGGGCTATTCAAGATCACTTTTTTGTAAATTCACCGAACGGAACAACATTCTTACCGCAAGAATATCGGGTTACTGCAAAATCTAATCAAACAGGCGAAGTTTACAACCTTGCTACATTTACACCGTTTAATGTATTCTAAACTGGTTTAAAGTGGTGACTGTTATGTTTTTTTAGATAGGAAAAATCATATTGCCTACTTTGCATTAGATAATTAAACAAATAGAAACAGAAACGTGAAGTAGCTCCTATTATTAAATAAGGGTTACTTCACGTTTTTCTATACTATCTTTTCAGAAATTCCAAATATAGCATTAACTATCCAATTTTTTCTCGGCTCTTTTCTTTAATTGTCGCTTATATAACAGATAATATCTAAAAGAGTGTATTTTAAATTTTTTAGGGTAACTCTGCTGTTTGTTCTCTTGCGAATAGCCCAACATTCGCTCCATTATAATTCCTCATAAACTCTGTAGAAGACCTGTAGAATTCACTATTTGGACCTACCCAAGATCCTGTATACAGACTGTCTTTTCTTTCCCCCAGACACACATCACCTTTTTGAAATAAGCTATCTTTACCAAGTACTAACACTTCTAATGAGGTCATACCATTAAACATCTTAAACATTCCTGTCACATTACGTGTATTCCACTGAGATAAATCCAGTTTTTCTAGCGACTTCACGTGTTCAAACATTCTTTCTGTTGTCGTCACTTTTTGAACATTCCAATTAGCCAATTTTAACTCTGTTAATGCCACTGCTCCTGTAAACATATCGTACATGCTAGTAACATTTGACGTATCCCATTTCGACAAATCTAGGGTTTTAAGCTTCGGTAGATTATAGAACATCCCTCGCATGTTTATCACACTTGAAACGTCTAGCTTTTCGATTCCTTCAATAGTGGTTAATTCGGTTAATCCTTCAAAAACTGAACGGGAATTGACATTTGCTCTCACCGGCTCTGCAAAAGTAATTTTTTTTATTTTCTTTCCATAATCTAATTAGAAATATTCATTTGGTTCTTTCTCTTACATAAGTTCCCGGTTTCGATCCATCGTAATTCTGAGTGAATTCTTTGCTTGTTTGGTAGATTATTGTTGGATTTGTTTTCCCATCTGGACCAACCCAACGGCCTGAGTATGGGAATGTACGTACTTCTTTCAATCCTGTATCTCCATTAAAACGAATATTTTTTCCTAATTTTAACTGTTCTAAATAGTTAGGAAACATACTATGCGTGTATTTCACCGATAAGGTATTCCAGTTTGATACATCCAAACTCTCTAGTTTATTTGCATTATTAAACATATGATGCATATCTGTCACTTGACTTGTATCCCAATTCGATACATTTAATTTTTCTAAAGTTAATGTTCCATCAAACATATTGGACATAGTAGTTACTTGACTCGTGTCCCAATTTGATACATCCACGCTTCTCAACTTGGGGGCATTATAAAACACGCCTCTCATATCCTTCACTGTGGAAGTGTTTAATAAATTCCCACCCTCTATACTTTCTAGCTCTAACAATTTAGAAAATAATTCTCGAGCACTTGAAGCTAGTTTTACTGGTTGGGAGAAAATTATTTTCTTGATCTTCTTCCCTTTTAATCGACTTTGAGATTCAATATGTGTCTGGATATTATATCCCCAATATAGTTGGTCTGGAAATTCTCCTGTGCCAAAAGTGATTGTTTGACTCACTTCATCCCAGGTCCATGGCACCGTCCCAAAATTCGTTCCATTTTTTTCACGTACATACTCTCCACTCTTTGTTCCATCATATTTCTGAAGAAATTCGTTAAATGCCTTCATCGTTTGAGGTTTTCCCTCTGGGTCTGTCCAATAGCCTGAGTATGGGACTTTACGCATCTCTTTCAATCCTGGATCTCCAGTAAAACGAATATTTTCTCCTAATTTTAACTGTTCTAAATAGCTAGGAAACATACTGTGCGTTTGCTTTACAGATAAGGTATTCCAGTTCGTTAAATCCAATGCTTTTATGGCCGCACCATTAAATTGATTTGACATATTCGTTACTTTATCTGTCGTCCAGTTTGATACATCCAAACTCTCTAGTTTATTTGCATTATTAAACATATGATGCATATCTGTCACTTGACTTGTATCCCAATTTGATACATTTAATTTTTCTAAAGCTAATGTTCCATCAAACATATTGGACATAGTAGTTACTTGACTCGTGTCCCAATTTGATACATCCACGCTTCTCAGCTTGGGGGCATTATAAAACACGCCTCTCATATCCTTCACTGTGGAAGTGTTTAATAAATTCCCGCCTTCTATACTTTCTAGCTCTGACAAATTACAAAATAATTCTCGAGCACTTGAAGCTAGTTTTACTGGTTGAGAGAAAATAATTTTCTTGATTTTCTTCCCTTTTAATCGATTTTGAGATTCAATATGTGTCTGGATATTATATCCCCAATATAGTTGGTCTGGAAATTCTCCTGTGCCAAAAGTGATTGTTTGACTCACTTCATCCCAGGTCCATGGCACCGTCCCAAAATTCGTTCCATTTTTTTCACGTACATACTCTCCACTCTTTGTTCCATCATATTTCTGAAGAAATTCGTTAAATGCCTTCATCGTTTGAGGTTTTCCCTCTGGGTCTGTCCAATAGCCTGAGTATGGGACTTTACGCATCTCTTTCAATCCTGGATCTCCAGTAAAACGAATATTTCCTCCTAATTTTAACTGTTCTAAATAGCTAGGAAACATACTGTGCGTTTGCTTTACAGATAAGGTATTCCAGTTCGTTAAATCCAATGCTTTTATGGCCGCACCATTAAATTGATTTGACATATTCGTTACTTTATCTGTCGTCCAGTTTGATACATCCAAACTCTCTAGTTTATTTGCATTATTAAACATATGATGCATATCTGTCACTTGACTTGTATCCCAATTCGATACATTTAATTTTTCTAAAGCTAATGTTCCATCAAACATATTGGACATAGTAGTTACTTGACTCGTGTCCCAATTTGATACATCCACGCTTCTCAACTTGGGGGCATTATAAAACACGCCTCTCATATCCTTCACTGTGGAAGTGTTTAATAAATTCCCACCCTCTATACTTTCTAGCTCTAACAATTTAGAAAATAATTCTCGAGCACTTGAAGCTAGTTTTACTGGTTGGGAGAAAATTATTTTCTTGATCTTCTTCCCTTTTAATCGACTTTGAGATTCAATATGTGTCTGGATATTATATCCCCAATATAGTTGGTCTGGAAATTCTCCTGTGCCAAAAGTGATTGTTTGACTCACTTCATCCCAGGTCCATGGCACCGTCCCAAAATTCGTTCCATTTTTTTCACGTACATACTCTCCACTCTTTGTTCCATCATATTTCTGAAGAAATTCGTTAAATGCCTTCATCGTTTGAGGTTTTCCCTCTGGGTCTGTCCAATAGCCTGAGTATGGGACTTTACGCATCTCTTTCAATCCTGGATCTCCAGTAAAACGAATATTTTCTCCTAATTTTAACTGTTCTAAATAGCTAGGAAACATACTATGTGTTTGCTTTACAGATAAGGTATTCCAGTTCGTTAAATCCAATGCTTTTATGGCCGCACCATTAAATTGATTTGACATATTCGTTACTTTATCTGTCGTCCAGTTTGATACATCCAAACTCTCTAGTTTATTTGCATTATTAAACATATGATGCATATCTGTCACTTGACTTGTATCCCAATTCGATACATTTAATTTTTCTAAAGTTAATGTTCCATCAAACATATTGGACATAGTAGTTACTTGACTCGTGTCCCAATTTGATACATCCACGCTTCTCAGCTTGGGGGCATTATAAAACACGCCTCTCATATCCTTCACTGTGGAAGTGTTTAATAAATTCCCGCCTTCTATACTTTCTAGCTCTGACAAATTACAAAATAATTCTCGAGCACTTGAAGCTAGTTTTACTGGTTGAGAGAAAATAATTTTCTTGATTTTCTTCCCTTTTAATCGACTTTGAGATTCAATATGTGTCTGGATATTATATCTCCAATATGGTTGGTCTGGAAATTTTCCTGCGCCAAAAGTGATTGTTTGACTCGCTTCATCCCAGGTCCACTCAATCCCTATATTGTCAACAATTTTAATTTTACTTATTGCACTTTTTTGGCCATCTTCAGTTATAGCTGTAATTGTTGCTGTTCCTTGAGCTATCGCAGTTACATCACCTTTATCTGTCACTGTCGCTATTTTTTCGTTAGAACTACTCCATTTCACTTTTTTATTAGTGGCATTTTCTGGTGTTACAGTGGCTTTTAGCGTTTCCTTCTCTCCTACAAATAGTTCTTTATTTTCTGGAGTAACACTTATTCCTGTTACTGGTACTCTCGGTTCGTTTACCGTAATTTCACTTGAAGCTGTTTTATTGCCATCACTAGTTGTAACGATAATTTTTGCTGTTCCAGCGGCTTTTCCAGTCATGACTCCATCATTTGTTATTGAGACTACTTGATTATTTGTACTTGACCAGCTAACTGCTAGATTCGAGGCATTTGATGGTTGAATGGTATAATTTAATTTTTGAGTATCACCAATATCTAACGTCACTTTTTCAGGTGTGAGCGATATTCCTGTTACCTTTTTTTGCACAACTTTCACTTGACTTGTTGCAATTTTCCCACCGTCTACAGATTTCGCTATAACCTTTAAATTTACCGTTCCTAACCCAGTCCTATGTCCCGTCAGTTTTCCATATGGATCAACATAATGTTCGGGAAGCCACCACGCTGACTCTTTTTCTTCACTCCACTCAATCTCTTTATACGTAGCATTTTCTGGTGTTACAGTAACTTTTAAATCAATCGAATCCCCCTGTTCCAGTATGATATCCTGTTGCTGGATTTCTATTTTTTCAATAGGAACATACTCTTTTTGAATTTGGTTCATGATATTATTGACCATTGCAAATTTTTCCTTGGAAACTCTTGATCCACCATTATATATAGGTCGTGATAAAGATATTCCAGAATTATGCACTGCACTAATTTGTGCATTAGAATCATAGACCGGCGAACCGCTTTGCCCCCCAACAGAATCAAGAAGGTAAAACAATGCCTCTTTTCCCCAACCTACTCGTTCAAATATATGTCTACCATATTCATATCTGAGCGTCTCATGAATTGGTTGGGATTCTGTGTACATATAAAAATTTTTATCCCCTGGATATCCACTTATTGTGAATGTTTCTCCTGCTTTATTAGCGTAATTTAAACCAAGCCAACCTGTTTTTTCACCAATCGGCCTATCTAATTTTACTAAAGCAAAATCGTTTCCAACTTGTTTATCAGTCATATATTCTTTTAAAATATAAATTTTCTCCATTTTGGCTTCTCCAAATGGTTTATTCCAATAACCGATACGCCCTGGTACAATAAGTCCATCCGAAAAAAAACCATTATTATAAACCGCATGTGCACATGTCAAAAATATGTTTTTTTGAATCAAAGCACCACTACCAATGCTGTTAGGATGTTCTAATTGCGCAACCGCTGAAAAAGGAAATTTTGTTGTGTCTTGAACTAACTCTCTACCATCTTCTCCTATTATCCCTCTCGTTTCAGGCATACCTTGCGGTCGCTTTGCTTCTAAAAATTCAGGCATTCCTTCATACAGACTCTCATCAAAAGGAATAATCCTTTCTGTCTTGGTCTTCACATCGTACTCCACAAAGTCATACACACTTTCCGCTTTACCTATTTCTGGGGTTAAAAAGAATATTCCAAAAAATACTGCGGTTCCCAACATTAAATTTTTCATTTTCTTCCTCCTGTTTTTAATAGTTTCATTCAATAAATATCCCCTTTATGTAATAAAATAATAACTATTACAATACAAATATAACATAACGTTCGATTTACAAATTCCATATATTACTAAAAAAGAAGGATAATAATCCAACAAACAAAAACTGGCAACTATTCGTTCATTACTATCAATAATCAAATGACCTTTTAGTCCTATTTGAAATAAACGACATATGTTTCCAATTTAGCGTTAAATTCAACATTCACATGTTTTCTTGGTTGATTTGTTTTCTTCATTTTTATATTTTATTTTTAGAAAAGTACCAATCAGTAGCATTTTGTTACCACCATGGTTTAATTGTTACACTCATCAATAACTCACAATTTTCCAATCTGGAATCAGGTACTTTTTTCTTTATCCTATAGTCATGGCGGTCAATGAAAAACGGCTCTTCTTGATGAATAACAAATTTTTGCTACTGTCAGACGCTAGTTTCCATTCCAAAGCATAAAAATAGATCAACCATCGATTACGACGATTGATCTATATATAGGTATTTTTTAGTTGAATACACGAATCATTTATCGAAAGTCTTCAGCGTATTGGATCATAAAAATTCATGCTCTCATAGATAAGATAAGTTAAATTTATTTTTATCTTTACGAAAAATTGTTTAAGATTTAATACTAATAGCCACTTGATTAAGGGATGGTTGTTAAACATAAGGCCTTTCCCTTTTTGGTTGAGTTTAGTCCATCCTTTGAATCTCGACATCATCAAGATTGATCCCTTTCGGCAAGGTTACCTCAGTTCCATCTTTAAACGTTTTAATCGTCATTTCTTGTCCATCAATTACTTCTGTACGTTCACTTACTACATCTGATTCTTTTTTGTCTAATTTTTCTCCCATTTTGGGACTTTCCTCATCTTTCTTATTTTCCTTACTTCCACAAGCAGCTAATGTAACTACCACTAATAATAACAATGCTATTAAGGTAAGTCTTCTTTTTTTCATAGCTGAATTCCTCCTATCATCTTGATATAGCAATTCTAACAAAACACCGTAGATTCTATTTGTAAATAACGTGGATTTTTTCTGTATTATGTCAGAGCATGAGGAAAACTATCAATATAGGACGAATGAAGCTGTGAAAGAATCTTTGGGATATTAAAAAATGTTGATTTGAATATAAGCAACATTCATAAAAAAAAGGCACTCAAACAAGTACCTCTCTGGATGTCTTATTGACCGAATCACCAGAAATAAGACAGATTACAAATATAAACTCACATTATTTACAATTTGAGTGAAAAAAATGTGAATAATGTGGTATGCTAATAGTATAATGAAAACTACAAAAAGGTGCGCAAATCCTTTAAAAAGTCTTCTAGCATAAATCACCAAAAAGCGCATATGCTAGGGGACATTATACTTGTAATCTTATTTACAAGTATAGCTAATTTTTAAACGAAATGTTAGCTAAAGTAATGGTATTTGCTATAATAGCAAGTAATCTACAGGTCAGCTTGAATAAAAATAGGAATATTTTTGCTTTCTGAAAGGATAGAGGTAACTTCTCGTTCAATACTTTTTGCAAACTGTTGCTCTCCAAGTTTATTTAATAAATGGATGTAGTCAAAAATATTTTCTTTATACTTATCGTCACCAGTAATTAAATAGCTTGTTAAATTATCTAAGTACCGAATGACCATTTTATAATCAAACGTAAAATTGCCTTCTTTTTTAGTTGCTAATTTTAAGTAATAACGGCTTTCTTCATATTCTTTTTTACGTAGCAGAGTTGTGATTAAATTATTGATCATGTTTTTAATAAATTCTGTTGTCTCTACATTCCTGACTTCTATATCTTTAACAGGTAAGGCTTTTTTAGCTAGGCTCTTGATTTGTTTATCATCAAACAGAAAAATTGTATTGGATAATACAGCGTAATCATACTGAAAAAAATACTCTTTTTCCATTAGCAGTTCATAAATTTGATCTAACTCTTCTTGGCTTACAGGAGAAATTTCTTTCCAAAAATTGGAGAATAATGTTTTTATACCAATAAAATTAGCCATTTCCCTAAGATGCATTTCTTTAGAAAATGCTAATTTGTTATAGTACTCCAGTAACTCATGTTTACTTGCGTTATCAGCTGGATTATTACCACATTGTTTAAATAGTTTACGATACTTTTTTTGTTCCATACTGTCTTCTAAATATTCTGAAAATTCTTCTAACGGAATAGAGAAGCGTTCTAAAATATCTATTAACTCAGAAAATCTTAATATCTTTTTTCCTGTCTCAATTTTAGAATAGACGGAAGTATCAGTATGTGTAAGGATATCTTTTTGCTTTAAATTTTTATTTTTTCTAAAAAAATAAAGTGCTTCTTCTACATTCATTCTAATTTCACTCCCTTTTGTATAAGTATAGCACATTATTACATATAAATTGTTTGAAATATTCTATTTTTGAAAGGAGGGATTTCCATGATTACAGTTGCTGTTGCAGTTACTATTTCAGTTTTTATTTGGGTTAACATTTAATTTGATTAAACCAACATTCCTGAGATAACTATTTAGTTATTTTACTAAACAACCCTTGTATCTCAAAAGATACAAGGGTGTTTAAGTAAGAAGAAAGTAGCATAGCTTTTTCATCTGAGAACTAGATCACTTTTCTTTAATTAGGTAGTTTTGTTAATCAACAGTCAATAATAGGGCTGAGTTTCATTTGACACTTATTTATTTGTCCATTCATTATATAATTAGTGTCTTCCTTAAGATATCAAATAGACCAACCACCGATTAAGATGATTGATCTTTATAGATATAATGATACTATTCTTCTAGTACACTGTCATAAGTGGAATTCCCTGTTTAATTTCGCCTTTAGCCATTACTAATACTTCTTCGTAGTTCGCTGAATTTGTAACAATTATAGGGGTAACCATTGAATAACCCTCTTTTTCAATTTCTTCCCTACTAAAACTAACTAATTTATCACCAACTTTAATCGAATCCCCTACATGAACAAACAATTCAAAATATTTTCCTTTTAATTCAACCGTATTCAAGCCAATATGAATCAACACTTCTGCACCATTATCATCTTCAATTCCAATAGCATGCTTCGTTTCAAAAATACTTATTATTTTTCCACCTACAGGAGCATAAACTTCGTTTCCTTTTGGTAAAATAGCTACACCTTTTCCCATCATTTCATTTGCAAATACAGGATCTGGAACTTCAGACAATGGAATTATGGTTCCGTCAAGCGGGCTATAAATTTCTTGAATTGAATCAACTTTTTTAGCTTCCGACTTTTTGCTTGGAACTTCACTTTCAATATCATCAAACCCTAAATACCATTGAATGACAAAAGTAGAGAAAAAAGCAATCCCAGCAGAAATTAAAGCATTAATGACATTCATTGAATCCTTTCCAATATACAATCCAATTGCTGCCAGTCCAGCTCCTCCTCCACCAAAACGTTGAACCCCTGTAATCCCTGCATAAAGTCCACCTAAACCACCTCCGATTGTTGTTGCAATCAAAGGTCTTTTCAATCGTAAATTCACCCCAAATAAAGCGGGTTCAGTAACACCTAGCAAAGCCGTTACCCCAGAGGAAATAGCTAACTCACGAAATTCTTTATTTTTTGTTTTTATAGCAACACATAATGCAGCTGCACCTTGTGCGATATTTGAAGGCAGATTTCCAGGACCGATTACAGTTTCATAGCCATGAGCCGCAAGTTCATTAACATAAGCTGGCAATAAACTATAGTGCATTCCTGTCATAACCAGATATGGCATAAATGCGCCAATAATTGTTGGTAATATCCAAGGTACTACCTTTTCAACTGCTAATAATCCACCAACGATTCCGTCTCCGATAATACTACCCATCGGTCCTAAAATAATCAGACTGATTGGTGCCATTATCAAAATCGTTAACACAGGTTTCAAAATGAATTTCACTACAGAAGGCGTAATTCGTTCTACAAACTTTTCGACATACGAAAGTACAAAAACAATCAAAATAATTGGAATTACTGAAGCTGAATAGGTAACAATTTTTATCGGAACTCCGTGAATAAAGGAGAATCCACCAGTCTCTTTTAATGCTATAAAATTAGGATGTAATAAAATCGCACCCATCAACATTGCCATCTGCATATTACATTTGAACTTCCTAGCGGCTGAAGCTGCTAAAAAGATTGGCAAGAAATAATAAGAAGCATCTGCAATAAATGAAAGAAAATAGTACATTGTTCCTTCTTTATCGATTGCATTGAATAGGAGCAAAACTGAAAGCAAGGCTTTCAACATACCTGCTCCAGCGATAATCGGCATAATCGGAGTAAAAATACCTGCTAAAATATCTAATAATTTATTAACGATACCTTTTTTTTCTTCTGGTGCTTGTTCTGCTACATTACCCGAAATTTTATCTTCTAAACCATCTAATTTGATAAGCTCTGAATAAACATTCCCTACTTCCTGCCCAATGATTACTTGGTACTGCCCACCTTGACTAACTGCCCCCACAACACCAGGAACTTTTTTCAGTTTTTCTTCATCAACCTTATTCTCAGACTGTAAATTGAATCTCAATCGTGTAACACAATGAGTAATAAATAGGATATTTTCAGCTCCACCAATTTCCGTTAAGATTTTTTTGGCACTTTCCTTTGCATCCATTTTGTATTCCCCTCCCTTTTAAAACGTGGTGTCCTCGCCATTTGTCGTAATTACCTTTTTGTACCAATCAAACGATTTTTTCTTAGAACGTTCTAGTGTCCCACTGCCATCATCGTGTTTATCTACATAAATCATGCCATATCGTTTTTTCATTTCTCCAGTTCCTACAGAGATGATATCGATGGGTCCCCAACAAGTGTAGCCAATCAATTCAACATAATCTTCATTCACAGCATCTTTCATGGCTTCAATATGAGAAGCCAGATACTTAATTCGGTAGTCATCAATAATCAACCCTTCTTCATCGAATGTATCTACAGCTCCCAGGCCATTCTCAACAATAAATAACGGCAACTGATATCGATCGTACAATTCATTCATCCCAATACGTAAACCAAGTGGGTCAATCGGCCAGTCCCAATCATTTCTTTCTAAATAAGGGTTGGAACGCTCAACTACACAAGATTTATGCTCTAGACTAGCAATAGAAGAAAAATAATAACTAAACGCAATGTAATCAACTGTCCCCTCTGACAATATCTTTTTATCCTCATCGGTTATTTCCAACGATACGTCCATTTTTTTCATCTGAGCTTTACAAAGATTGGTATATCTTCCTCTGCACATTACATCAGTATAATAATAATTGTTCATCATATTAACTCTTTGAGCCAAAGCATCTTCTGGTTTACAAGTCTTTGGATACGTCGTTGGGTATTGAACCATACAGCCAATTTTAAAGTCCGGATTGATTTCATGACCGATACTCACCGCTTTGGCACTTGCTAAAAATAAATTGTGACTTACAATCAGCTTTGTTTCATTTCGATTTTCGGATTCATCAAATCGAATTCCAGCTTGATGATACGGCTCATCTTGGTTTATCACTTCATTGATTTCATTAAAGGTCATCCAGTATTTCACTTTATCTTTATATCGTGTAAATACTACTCGACAATAATTCTCAAAAAACGTAATCAGTTTTCTATTTCGCCATGATCCATATTTTTTCACGAGATATAGAGGGGTTTCATAATGGGAAAGAGTCACTACTGGCTGAATTCCTTTGGCTAATAATTCATCAAACACCTTGTCATAAAATAGCAATCCCTCTTCGTTTGGCAATGTTTCATCACCATTAGGGAATATTCTTCCCCAATTGATAGACATTCTAAAGCAATTAAAATTCATTTCAGAAAAGAGTTGAATATCTTTTGCATAGCGATGGTAAAAATCCACCCCTTCATGGCTAGGATAGTAAGTCCCTTCTTTAATGGAATCGTGTATCTCGCGTGGTAACGTGTGTGATCCAGCTGTTTCTACATCAGCAATTGAAATTCCTTTTCCATTTTCAAGATAAGCACCTTCGTATTGATTGGCGGCTGTAGCACCACCCCATAAAAAATTTTTATTTAATGTCATTGTAAAACCTCCTTAACTTGACCTAAGTATAGGCAAAGTTAAGGAGGTTGAAAAGGCTATCAAAACATAATGTTACAGTGTTTCAAAATATAAGAAAACAAAAGCTATTATCTTAAAACACAGTTTCATCATTCTCCCAATCATTAATAGTGGAATTTGATGATTTTCTTTTATTTTCTAATTGTCCTACAATTCCCAACTTGTTCTTATAATGCAAGTCATACGCCGTCAAAAAAAATGTCGAATAGAGAACATCTAACAATAAAGAGATAGAAATATTTGTACTAAAATTACCTAAGTTCTGAAATAAATGCTCTTTGGTAGATATCACTAATTTACATGCGCTGTATTTAGATACTGTATTTTCTCCAAGTGATGTGATCAAAATAATAGGAATATTATTTTGCTTACAAGTTTGGGCAATTTCTATGATATTCGCAGTTTCACCTGAATATGAAATAATAATTGCAACATCTTCTTTTCCAATAACACGTGCTTCATAACGTTGATAATTTAAGTTTGTAGAAAGATAGACGGGTTTACCAATTTTCAACATTTTTTCTCGAAACGTCTCAGCAATATTTAAATTCGTCCCATAAGAAAAGAGATGAATGGCATAACTGTATTTGATTAAATTCACCGCTTTTTGAAGAATCTCATCATTTAACAAAGATAACGTATCATCTACTGTTTCTTTGTACAAGCTCCCTATTTTATTCGCCGCTTTATAATAGGAGTCTTTCTTCTCAAAGGGAAAATTTGCACTAATGCTGCCAAATTGATTGTCGATATAATCTAACTCCACGAGGAAATGATTTCTGAAATCATTGAATCCTGAAAAGCCTAATTTCTTACATAAACGAACAACTGTTGCGGCGGACGTATAAGTTGCTTCAGCAATGCTTCTTGTCGAACTTTTTGATATTTTCTTTCCTATCATAATAATAAAATCGGCGATTATTATTTCCGCCTCTGTCATATCTTCTTTAGTATTTAACTTCTCAATAATTAACATCTTTAATCTCCCTTTTAAACACAATTTATTGCTATTTGGGCTAGTGATGTTTCTTGTTTCAAAAATAGTATTCGCCTGCTAATAATAGTATATACCTTTTTCGATAAAGTAAAGCTCTTTCCTCTCATATAAACTAACTCTAATTCCTTTATACTATACGCTAAAAATTAATACAGAAAAAGTAAAATATTTTCACAAAGAAGTGGATTCATTTTGGCAAGAAGATAAATGGCATAAAGTTCATACTTATCAAAATATATCCGCTGCAGGTCATATTCTGAATACAGATTCGTGGGAAAACGATTATAACTGATCAAATAAAAAGTTGAATTAACCGTCTTTCTACTAGGTTGACCAGTCGATTTCTTTTTTCATAATAACCAAGATTATACTACTTTCCTTCTCTTGATTGCTTTTGATCACCTACACTAACCTCTCCCCTGAAAATACTCATTTATAAAAATAACTACATTAATTTCAAAAAATAAAAAAATTACTGCTTTGTTTTTCATATATATCATAAAAACAACAAAAAAGTGGTGATAAGGTAAGCTGATATACATGCTATAATTGCCATACATAAACGTTGCTAATAACATAACTTATTTTTGATAACAGGAGTTAAAAATTGTCTTTGATAAATACTACTCAAATAACATGTTTTCATCAATTAAATAACACTCTGCTAATTTATTAATTAGCGGGTTTATAATATAAAAAATAAAGGAGATTCACATCATGAAAACAAAACATATTTTATCAACAGCAGCTATATTTGCTGGACTATTTTCAGGTGCCATATTAACAAATCAAACAGCGGATGCACAAGCAACAACTTCAGCAATTACTCACAAAGCTGAAAATTTAGTAGAAATAGATTCAGTGAGCTACGTACATTACAACGTACTTAGAGCAAAAATAAAAACACCGGTTTCTGCTACTAAATACTATCTATCTCTTGGAACAGACGCCCTACTCCCTAAAGCGACAGCAGTGATACAAAAAGGCAAATATATTGGATTTGACCTTAACCTTGATGATTTAATCAAAAAATATCCTACTGTTACAGATAGAGAAATACTTTTCGATTCTTTATCTATACACAGTTATTCTTTAACTGCTAATGTTCCACCAGTAGCAACTAAGTTAACAAATCAAGCCTTAAAAAATGAGTTATTGAATTATCATTTTTTAGGTAGCGTTCTTGCAAACGGAAATGTTGGGACAGCTTCTAATGTTATCGAAGGAGATGCTTTCAATCAATTCTTTAACAAAAAAGAGGTTTCTGGAGATCATCTTTTAGAAGACGGTAGCATAACTACACAGACTGGTGGGATACAATTTGATTTTAAACCAGAAATGAATAATGGTTATACGTATACTTTAACTGATGCCTCAGGTAAAGCTGCTGGAAAAGTATCTCCTTTTATGGAGTACTTGTTTGTACACCCACTAAAAGGAAAGACTTTTTTAGCAAAAGAATATACTATTACTGCAAAATCTAATAAAACTGGTGACGTTTATATCCTTGCTAAATTCTCACCGATTCATATATTCTAACCTACTCCCTTAGTTTACAAACACGAGTAGCACAATACACCTATCTCTAAACGAAAATGAGTTTAATTTTGATGTTAATGTCAAAATTGGGCTCATTTTTTCTATTATTTACACTTTTCGCTCCATGTACTTCCTTAATTTTCTCAAATTTAGTGTATGAGCGTCAAGCCAATATCAATCTTTGCTCCTTGATTCCCCCGTAATATGTAACCAACAACCACTTGAACGATGAACATTTATCTCAGAACTAATCGCCTCCAAAAAAAGTAGTAGAACTATACCTAGTTTTTATTTCAGAAACTAAATTTAACATACCACCAATTGACAAAGTGTCAGTAAAAAACTATACTTGCCATAAGGAGGGAGAAACATGCGGGATGTAAAAGAACCACAAGTACGTCGAGCCGAAATAATGGAAGCGTCATTACTACTGTTCTTGGAAAAAGGATATATGGATACCACAACGCAAGATATTATAAACAAAGTGGGAATCTCACGCGGTCTATTATATTATCATTTTAAGAATAAGGATGACATTTTATATTGTTTGATTGAGCTCTACTCGGAACCCTTATTAAAAAAGTTATCTGTAATTGCTTATGCTAATGATGTTTCAGCGATTGAAAAAATCAAAAATTTTCTGACGGTCACCTTTATATCTCCTGATACAATTACAAAAGAGAAAATAGAATTACAAAAAGCTGTCGATCTTGAACAAAATCGTTATCTTATGGATAAATTTTCTCATAAATTTATTGATAGCGTAACAAAATATTTTGCTTATATTATTGAACAAGGGGTATCAGAAAAGTCGTTCAATGTAGCACACCCAAATGAAACCTCTTATCTACTTATGACAGGCTATGTGTTTACGGCTAATAGTATGAATAGTTCGTACTTGAATGAACAAAATGGTGATAACTATTTAAGTGCATTTAAGGAACTCTTAACACGAACTTTAGGTGCAAAACAAGGTATTTTCAACTAAGGATTTTTATTATTTTATACACAAATTAATAGTCCGATAGAGTAAAAAACTATCGGTTATTATTTCAAACACAGACTGACACTTTGTCAGTAAAGAAAGAAGGATTGAATATGTTAAAAATAAAACATCTTACCAAATCATATGAACAAAAAAGGGCTATTGATGATTTGTCACTTTCCATAGAGAACGGTGATATTTACGGATTTATAGGAGGAAACGGTGCAGGAAAAACAACAACAATTAAAGCTATAGTCGGCATCCATGATTTTGAAAAAGGGACTATCCTTATAAACAATCACTCAATTAAGAAAGAGCCAATTACTTGTAAAAAATTGATAGCATATATCCCTGATAATCCAGATCTGTATGAACATTTGACAGGTTACCAATACATTAACTTTATTTCTGACTTATTTGAAATACCAACTGAAGAGCGCACATTGAAAATAAAGCAATATGGTGATCTATTCGAAATGACCACAAACCTTTCAACTATTATTTCGTCTTATTCACATGGTATGAAACAAAGGACAGCTATTATTGCTGCACTAGTTCATTCTCCTAAATTATTAATTTTAGACGAACCCTTTGTTGGTCTTGATCCTAAAGCAACATTTACTTTGAAGAAAATTATGCAGGAAAGAGTTGCTGCTGGGGGAGCAATTTTCTTTTCTACTCATGTTCTTGATGTTGCGGAAAATCTTTGCAATAAAATAGCTATTATTAAGAATGGAAAATTAATTGCAAGTGGCAACACAAAAGAAGTAACGGGAAGCCAATCTTTAGAAGCTTTCTTTATGGAGGTAGTATCACATGAATAAAACAAGGGCGATGCTCAAAGCACAACTGATAAATTTTTCTCAGATTAATGAAATTCGTGCCTCACGCGGAAAGAAACAAAACTCGATAGCTTTAATGGGCTTTGGTATTATTACACTTGTTTTGTTTGTATGTCTTTATAATATTTTAACGGCTCAAATATTGGTGCAAGTTGGTGAACAAGAATTGATCCCCTCATATACTGTGGCTGTGTCCAGTTTTGCACTATTATTCATGACCATATTTTATTCAAACGATATATTATTTGGGAGTAAAGACATGGACATGCTACTGTCTTTACCTGTAAAAGCCAGTCAAATTATTACAAGTAAATTTATGTTTGTGTATTTATTAAACTTCGTAATTACCTTTGTTTTTATGGTTCCATGTGGAATTGTTTGGGTTATGAATATTGAGATTGATATTTTTCGATTTATAGTATACTTTGCATCACTCTTCTTTGTTCCACTAATACCTATGAGTTTAGCCTCTTTTATTGGTGTGTTAATTATTATTGTATCTGCTCGATTTAAAAATAGAAATGGCTTTTCTTTCGTACTCTCATTAATTGCTGTTGGAATAGTAGTCTATATAGGAATCTATAGTATGCAAACGAAATCTAATACGACTAACATCGGAGCTACTCTTGCAGAACAAATTACAGCTATCTATCCGCTATCCTATTTATTTTCGATAAAGCTCAAAATACCTGTAGTTATGGGCATGTTAATTTTCCTTGTTTTATCTATTGTTACTTTCTACCTTTTTATAAAAATAGTTTCCATAAAATACGAAACCCTTCATTCACTTTCTAAAACGACAATGTATAAACAACGTAGGAGTATTATTAAAAAAAAGAGCCCTTTTATTTCTCTATATCAAATAGAATTAAAGCGTTTTTTTAATTCTTATATGACGGTATTAAACACGGGACTGGGAGTAATATTGTTATGTGCTTTAAGTATTTTTTTATTATTTACTCCTCTAAATCAACTAGGTAGTTATATAGTAGTAAACAATGTAAACAGTTTTCTTTCTAACTATGCACCACTTATGATTGCTTCGCTATTTTGTTTAAGTTGTACCTCGGCCTCTTCAATCTCTTTGGAAGGAAAAAACGTTTGGATACTGGAAAGCTCTCCTGTTTCTATAAGAACGATTTTAAATAGTAAACTTGTGGTTAATTTTACAATTCATGGTTTTGGTTATTTGTTTGCATTAATAGCCTTTGTCATAAAATTAAATATGAATCTGTTGCAATTGATGGAACTTCTAATTATTCCTGTATGTTACTCAATTTTTATATCAGTATTAGGTATCTTTCTAAATAAAATGTCCCCAAACTATAATTGGGATAATGAGGTAATGATTATAAAGCAAAGTATGCCTGTAATAATTTCTGGGGTAATAGGGATGATTTCAGTGTGTCTCCCTATATTTCTCAATTGGTTTTTATCGGTACCTTTCGGGCTAACACTGTGGTTAACGGTAATTGTTTTACTCATTATTGCTTTCAATCTGTATCAAAAAATGGTTAGATCAAACTATATTTAGTTCAAGGAGAAATTTCTTATGAAAATATCTATTCTTAAAGATTTAGCAGTTTTATTGCTAATAATCGTTATAATATTCATTGTTTGCTTGTTCTTACCAAATGTCGTACCTATTCATTTTAATATGCAAGGAAAAGCAGATACATTTATCAATAAATATTTTCTTTTGTTCGGATCTGTTATTCCATACTCGGCATATTACCAATTTTTGCGAGCACGCATAGAAAAAAATAAATGACAAAAAACTCCTCTATTTGTTGTAATTGTTGAAAAAGAAATGGAATTTCACAATCATTCCTTATGCTTATCTTTTTTTAGATGTCGTTGATATAACTAAAACAGAAAATACTATATTTAATGAATACAGTCAAAAATCATGCATCTTCCAAAAGTTTCCTTAGCGATTTGAAATCGCTAAGGTTGTGCTCTTCTTGAATATATAGATTAAAGGTGCTAGCTACTTAAAAAGTTGAGGCTCCTTCACCAGTTAAAGGCTAACAATCGCCACACGTTTTCTTGGTTGGTTTGTTTGTTTTCATGTTTTTCTCCTTTATGATTGTTGGATTTGGTTCTTAGAAAAATGCTAATTAATAGTCTTCTGGTAATAACATTGTTTGATGACTACGATCATCAATCACCCATAATTTTCAATTTGGACATCTGGCATTATTCCATTTCCTGTATAGGTATGATAATCAATGAAAAATAGTTCTTCTTGTCGATGAATTGCCAGCAATACAGTTGAATTTCTTTTGATACTTGTTCGCTCACTCCCTTCGTGATGTAACGATTTTCTTTGTTATCGAACATTTTATTCCCTCCTTAAAACACAAAATAGACCAACCACCGATTAAGATGATTGATCTTCATAGTTATAATATATAGGGCTCTATACTTTCTGATGTTGGTGAGAAATCGCCAGCATCTTTTTTAATGCAAAATAATAGAAAAGACACCCTGTTTTCCTTTAGAATTCAGTCGACTAAAACCAATCAAAAGGTGAAATCAAGGTGTCAAATACCTTAGTTATTCTAGACTTAAACATTACCTTTAACGAAAATTGCTTAAAAAAGGAACGAATCAAAGGAAAAACCTGTAAGGTCTTTTCAGGTACGCTCGATTATTCGTCGGGGCTATACCTCGTGTTTGATCTTATTGAATAATGTCTCGAAGTATCAAACGTATTTACGCTTGAAGAAACGTCGTTTTTTCTGTCAATCCTGCAATCGATCGTTCGTTGCTGAAACGAGTCTTGTTGAAAAATGTTGTTCGATTTCTACTAAAGTAAAATTAGCCATTGCTGATCGACTCACCTTACCCCAAGTCCTTTGTTTCGATGAATTTAAATCAGTCAAGCAAGCCGCGGCTTCTATTAGTTTCATCATGATGGATGGGCGAACAAAACAGTTAATTGATGCGTTGAAAATCGCCAGCTCCCTTTTTTAGAGCGTTATTTTTTTACGATTTCCTTTGTCTGTTCGTAAAAAGGTAAAATATATTGTTTGCGATATGTACGCACCTTATTTTTCTCTCGTCAAAAAGCTGTTTCCGATGGCTCAGATTATTCTTGATCGCTTCCATATTGTCCAACTCATTGCTCGAACTTTTTTAAAACACCGTATTCAGAGAATTAACGCCTTTCTTCATCTGGGAAATGAAGAGACAAAAAAATATCGACAGTTGAAGAAATATTGGAAACTTCTTCAAAAAAAATCAATCGAAGCTTGATTTTGAAAAACGCCTTTGGCGCTCTTCCTTCCGCACCTATTTAAAATCGTTGATGTATGATGACGAGTTGAAAAGTGACTACACCTGTTATCAGGACTTTCTTTATGCCATACAGACAAATGATTTCGCTCGATTTTATGCACTTATTAGACGAAGTTTTTCACTGTCTTCCTCCCTACTATCAAACGATTATTGGTACTTTTAAGAAGTGCCAAAATGAAATTAAAAATGCGCTAGAATTGCCTTATTCTAATGAACCACTGGAATGTTTAAATAATCATATTAAAGTGTTGAAGAGAAATGCTTACAGGGTTCGTAACTTTTACAATTTCAAGTTGAGAATTTCTTTATGTTTTGGCACCATTCTTTTTCAAACAAACAGAAAAACCTAGAGGAAAGTTCCTCTAGGAATCATAATAATCGATTTAATTCTTTGGACTTTCTTCACTAACATTAGCTGACAAAGAGCCGTTCCTCACAATGATTATTGTTTAATCAATTATTAGATTTACTGTTTAATTCCCTACAGCCCAAGCAAAAATATCAAATAAGAACATTATTATTCTCTCCTTTCTTACTAATGTAATAAAAAGTGTACCACTATTACAAGAATAACATATAGAATAATAAGTTCAATCTTTTTCTTAATTTGCATACAAAAAAAATACTTA
Organism: Enterococcus sp. 4G2_DIV0659; assembly: GCF_002140715.2. Classification (NCBI taxonomy): domain Bacteria; kingdom Bacillati; phylum Bacillota; class Bacilli; order Lactobacillales; family Enterococcaceae; genus Enterococcus; species Candidatus Enterococcus mansonii. Next base: position 1,295,531 of record NZ_NGLE02000001.1, read on the forward strand.
ATGATATTTTAAATAAATAGCTACCTATCCACTAATCACTGAAACTGTTTACAAAATGTCTTATATACTCTAAAATAGTAAATAGAAAGTGGTGTACATTTTTACTCTTCCCCAAGATTTAATTATGGCTCACTGCTTTCTTTTTATTCTGATTAATTAGATAGATAGTTATTTATTATTAAATTAATAGTGAATGTCAAAAATAAACATTCAAGGTTGCAACCTTAAATCTGCGCTTTTCATTTTATACATTTTGATGACTGAATCACTAAATCTTTTCTATTTGCAATATAGAATTCTAAAACATCTTATACCTTTAAAGAAATATTTCTTATAATTAGTTTATCATGTTCTATTCTGATTACAATAATAAAAATCTAAAAGTGTTATATTTATATAATTTAACGTCTTGTTTTTTTGTTTTAACTATAGACATCTAAAAAAACAATATATACGATACAAATCTAATCATTTAGAAAAGGAGCAATACAACATGAATGTACATGAAACTTTAAGATTTATAAGAATTTCAAAAAAAATTAAACAAAGAGATATGCTCCCTTCTACAGCCGATCACCAAATTTATAATCGTATTGAAACTGGCAGGCGAAAAATTTCTGTTGATGAACTTTTTGAATCACTAAACACCTTACAAGTAACCCCGTCAGAATTTTTCACTTTAGTATCTGATTATCAAGGAAATCAAATTAAAACAATTGATTCTCGCCTTTCAAGCTATTCAAGAAAAACTTTTAAACTAGATGACGAAGATAAAGCACAATTACTAAATGATTATTTTTATTTAAATAATATTGAAACTAAAACAGTATCTGAGCTTTGTTTATTCTGTGATATAAAAGCACTGTGTCATAATCTAGTCACTGAAATAGAACCTATTTCAAAATACGATTTGCATTTAATATTTACTATGATAAAAAATAGAAAAAATGGTTACTATACTTATTATGAATATAGACTAGTTTCTAATACAATCATTCTTTTCCCACAAGAAAAAATCAGTTTTCTCTTGGACAAAATGTTCCCAATCGAAAATTTAGAAACTCGTGATGAAAAGGTAATTAACATTGCTTCCCTAGCTTTCATTAATGCTGTTACAGCTTTTCTTCACGAAAGAGATTACAAACAAGCCCTCTATTACATTAAATTAGGAAAACAACAACAAATTAATCCTAGAAATTTCCTGTTCTATTTTTCATTGGGATATCTTGAAGATTTACTAAACTATCTTGTTACTGGAAATATTACTTACCTAAATAAAGTGTATACATTTATTGTTCTTCTTGAAAATACAAATGATTCTGACTTTGCAGAGGTTTTAAAAGATGAAGTAAAAAAACTAGCTTTTGAAACACAAAGAAAAACACCGAAAAAAGAATTAAAACCCACTAATATGAGAACAGAGTAACTATATGTTAAGAATTTTATTTTTAACTAGTTTATAGAACATCTTCATTTGAAACTATTTATGATAGCTTCATCAGACTGTAGACAAACTCCTAAATTTGGAGTGTTGTTTGCAGTTTTTGTTTTATACTAATTATATAAACTATTAGTGAGTTGAATCTTCGAAAAATAAGTCATCCAGATCCAGAAAGTGGTTAGTATGTTAAAGGGGAGCGAGAAAATTAATTTGCATATTCTGTACATACTTCCTATGATGAAAACGGGTTTATCTTAGCTACACTAGTCACACAAGGAAATATACATGACAGTCAAGTCGCAATTAATCTGGTTAAACAGTCAAAAAGAGCTTTTCCAAATATAAAGCGTGTTGTCGCTGATGCGGGATATAAAAATCCGAAATTTGTTCATTTTCTGACACACTTGAAACTTTATCCGGTTCTTCCGTATACTGTACCTCATGGTGTGAAAGGGGTGTTTCGTAAAAAAGACTTTGTCTATGATGACTATTTTGATTGTTACTTATGCCCCAATAATCAACCGTTTTTATTTTCAACAATCACTCGTGATGGCTATCGGACATATAAATCAAATCCAAAATTCTGTATAAGTTGCCCATTACTTGAAACCTGTACATTGAGCGCAACACATCAAAAAGTTGTAGCTCGACATGTTTGGGCTGATCTTATAGACGAGCTTGAGCACCAACGCCATACAACGTTGAATAGAGAAATTCACAAAAAGAGAAAACAAACCATTGAACGAATATTTGCAGATGCAAAAAAAGCATGGCATGCGTTGGACGAAATATCGAGGACTTGAAAAAGTCGCCACGCACACGATGTTTACGTTTGCTGTCATGAATTTAAAGAAACTAGCCACATGGCTATGGAAAGCAGAAAGGCCTATGGCTTTTTGTTTCACATTTACACAAAGGATAGCAAAAAGGAACTGGTTTGATTGCCAACTCTTTTTTGTCTAAAGTCTGGTCAATCCAATGGATTGATGAGCAACCAGTTAGAAGAAGTCGCTCATCATTTAGAAGCAGAACTACATGAAACAGACACACAATTAATGCATGAAATACGCAAAGAAAACAACGCTAATTACAGAGAAAAAGAAGAACGTATAAAAAATACAAACCGACTACCTACCAAGGAAACAAAAATACGAACGGTACAATCAACTGTTCCAAGAACAAAACAGCTTTTCAAAAACAGATAAAGACGCCACTTTTATGCGGATGAAAGACGCTTATATGCGCAATGGACAGCTCAAACTAGGGTATAATCTACAAATCGCAATAGAAAACCAGTATGTATCGTGGCAGATGTAGGATATGGTAGCGAAGAAAATTACATGTATATCAACGATGTGCTCCATAAAATACCTTTAATCACATATAACAGCTATTATAAAGAAAGCAAAAAGAAGTATAAGAATAATCCGTTTAACGTTGAAAATTGGCTCTATCTTGAATTTGCCCAGCCAAACGCCCTATAGTCTTCAAAAGATCCAGTCGAAGAAAAGATAAAGGTGGATTTGTGCGAGATTTCAAAGTCTACGAATGTGAGGACTGCCGGACATGTCCATTTCGCAGCCAATGTACGAATGCGAAAAGTGATCGAAAGCGACAACTTTTAGTGAACAATTCATGGCGCTATTTCAAAGCAGAGTGTAAGAAGAAGCTTTTAGAGGAACAAACCGGTTCGATTTACAAAAAACGTAAAAGCGACGTCGAACCAGTGTTTAGTCATCAAAAAGCTCAATTGGCGTTCCATCGTTCCCACTTGCGAGGGAAACAAGGAGCGAAGACTGACATTGGCTTGGCACTTATGGCATTAAATTTGAGAAAATTAGGAAAATACATGGAGAGAAAAGTGCGCATAATAGCAAAAACGAGTCCAATTTTGATGTGTTTTATCAAAATTGGACTCGTTTTTGTTTTGAGAGAAGATTATTGTTCTCCCTTTGTTATTTTAATAAAATTATGCTAATCCAACTAAAGCAACTAAAATTGAAAATGCAATAACTCCTAATAGTAAAGTGGTGGTTTTTACTTTTTTACCTAATAGCCAGTAAATCACTAGGAAGAAAACAGCTGGGAAAAAACCTAACATAATTTGATCAACATATGTTTGCAGAGATTCTGCGATTTTCCCGCCACCAACTTTCATGGTTAACTCAAAGTTGACATTTGAAGCAGTCATTGCACCGATAACCATTAATCCAAGTACAGAAGCAGCTTGTGTAATAGATTGAATTAAACCGCTATCGCCTAATTGACCGAAAAATTTAGCGCCTAACTTAATTCCTTTATCTAAACAGATATAACGTAAGACAAAGTGAGGAATATTAATAATGAGTAAAAATGCTAAAGGACCAAAAATATTTCCCTCTTTAGATAGAGAAATCGCAATCCCTGTTGCAATAACTTTTAACGTTCCCCAGAAAAAGGAATCGCCTATTCCTGCAATAGGTCCCATCAAACTAGATTTCACTGCACTGATTGATGCAGAGTCAAAATCAGCATTTTTAGAATTTTCTTCTTCCATTGCGCTAGTTATTCCAAATAGCAATGTGGAGATATGAGGTGTAATCGACATAAATTCTAAATGTCGAGTCAAAGCAGCTGATCGTTCTTCTTTTGTTTTATACAATTTTCTAATAATTGGCGCCATAGTATAAGCAAAAGCTAAATTCTGCATCCGCTCATAGTTCCAAGAAGAATCCAAGGTTAGTGATCTGAAAAACACGGACCAAAAATCTTTTTAGTTAACTTAGAATCAGGTGTTAATGTGTTTGACGTTGATTTAGAATTCGTTGTCATCGACAAATACCTCCTGTTGCATTTGATTTTCTTTCATATTAAGCATAAGCAAAACGGCGGCAATTCCAAATAAAGCTACACCGACAACAGTTACATTTAAATACGCTGTTAACAAGAATCCTAATAATAAAAACGGAACCACTTTCTTAGTTAACATCATGCGAGCTAACATGGCAAAACCAATTGCTGGAATAATACCTGCTGCAATATCCAAGCCATGTGTAACAAATTCTGGGACAAAGGATAGGATTTTTTCGATAGCAGGAACTCCTAAAGCGAATCCGGTTGCGACAACGAGTGCTAGAATGACTTTATTTAAAATACCATAAAGAATTTGTGTGCGTTCTACCCCTTTAATATCTCCTTTGCTAGCATATTCATCTGCTTTATGACTGGCATGAGTGAGTAAGAATGTCATTTGTAAATTATCAATTAATAAAACTAGTGTTGCAATTGGTACTGCTAATAAAACAGCACTAGCAATGGATTTGCCACTCATAATCACATAAGCTGTAGCAATAATAGTGCCAGAGACAAAATCTGGAGGATTGCTTGCACCAACAGGAAATGCCCCCATAAAAACAAGTTCTAGTGTAGCACCTAATTTTAAACCTGACTCCAAATCACCTAATGCTAATCCAACTAATGGAGCAACAACAATTGGGCGATTCCACATGGTGGAACCAAAAAAGCTATGCATATAAGCGAATAAGGCAATTAAAAACATTAGAATGATTTTTCCAACAGTAATATCCATATGTCACACTCCTATTTTAAATTAGTTTATTGACGTTAATAGCTTGCTCATCTGGTACCATTTGAATAGTCAACGTGATTCCTGCTTGGTCCATTTCTTTAATCAAGGCAATATCTTGTTGAGATAAATGAACAGATTTTGAAACTTGTTTTCGATTAGCTGCATCTTTCATTCCCCCTAAATTGACTTCTTTTAAAGAAGGAACTTGTTGTGTTAAGCGATAGACATCTTCTACAGATTCACATAAGATTAATAAGCTGTATTTATCTGTAACGCCAGAATTTAAAGCTTTTGTAGAATCTTCAATATTTTTCATTACTAACTTGACACCATTAGGAGTAGCCATTTTCATAGCAGTCATTTTTAAAGGATCTTCCATAATGGCATCACTAGCGATTAAAATACAATTTGCTTGTAAAAATTTGGTCCAAGTAAAGCCAACTTGGCCATGAATTAAACGGTGATCTACTCTAATTAATTTAACTGGCATTTTTTACACTCCTCGATATTCTTTTACAATAGACATAAAATGACGAACATGATCACGACTGACCTCACCAGTGTCTTTTCTAGTGTCTTTAAAGTTACTACCAACAATAGCTGCATCACAGATTGCTAGTTGTTTGGTTACATTTTCATCAGTTACTCCTGCAGCGACAATTAATGGAAAATCCCCTAAAGTATCACGGAATTCTTGGATTTTTTCTATTGATGTTTCTTCACCAGTAGCATTTTGCGTAACAGCGATAGCATCACAACGAGTTTTAGCAATTTCTATGTCTTCTTTTAAGGACTTCTCAGACAACATTGGTTGATACTTAAAGCGGACACCACCTATTAAACAAGCTTTTGTTTTTGCTCGCTCTAAATCAAAGAAGGCTTGTAGTGTTGCTTCATCACGCGGTTTGACATGTCCTACAACAGAATCGACTTGAACAATATCTAAATTGTATTTATTAGCTAAATAAAAGCCCATTGAATCTACATTTAGACAATTGACCCCAATTGGAATAGATAATTTAAGGGAGACGATGTATTGAATGGCTTTTTCCAGTTGGACGTAATCACCATAATAGTTCTCCATCATAATACAATCGACGCCTTCTTCAACAAAAATAGCAATTTCTTCTTTAGCTCGTTGTTGGATTTTTTCTTGGGTATCACCTTTTAAATGAATCATGGCAATAATTGGTTTTTTATGTTGAAATAACCCTAAAAATTCTTTTTTACTCGACATAACTATTACTCCTCCTTAAAAATCCTCTATTGTGTTATCCTCTGGCAAAGCATTTAAGCGTTGAATCCCGTTTTTAGACTCTTGAATAATAAAATCAACAGTCTCATCAGAAATTTTTTCTGAACTGTCCAATACAACTTGTAAAGCCATACTTAAATTGACACCAGCTAATAAAATAGCGTTCTCATACTTTGTTAAATGCAACATAGCATTTACAACACTAGCACCATAAAGATCACCCATTATGATAAATTGGTCTTCTGGTGTAGATTGTAACTCTTGTTCAATTTGTTCCATAAAATCAGTTGCACTTTTGCCAGGTGTTAAAGAATAAGTAATAATTTGATCTGACATACTACCAGCGATTAGTTGTAAGGAGTTCTTGATTCCTTCAGCTAATGCACCGTGACTTGCGATATAAATTCGTTTCATTGAACTGCCCCCCTATATTAATAAGAACGTATTGCCGCTTTGTAAACCTCAGAATGAATAAATTGTTCATTTGTATAAATCAATTCATTATGAGAATCAAAGACTTGCTGTTGAATATGAAGAAGTGGTGTATTCACTTCTAACTGTAACTGTTGTGCCATTTCTTTTGTTGCAAAAAAGATGTCGATAATATTATCGAAATGATTAATGGGATCATCTAGCGCTTGCAATTTTTCAATCAATGAATCATCATCTTTTAAAGAATTAACTAGCTCACGCCGCTCCTGAGTAAAATAATCAATTTCAAAAATGACTGGTTGTTGATCAAATTTTCGTAAACGTTTGACCATGATTACATCAGGTTCTTTAAAACCAAGTTCGATTTTTAAAGAATCTGACAACGAAAGGTTCTCTTTACTTAAAATTTGAGATGTTGGGTTATTTTGTGTTGTCTTTCCAGAAGAGGTAAAGCTTCCACCAGCACTGAATGTTTCCTTATAAACTGGAAAAGCAACATATGCTCCTTTCCCTTGTTTCTTTTCAACGATTCCTTCATCTGCTAATTTTTGTAGTGCTTTTCTCACTGTGACTCTGCTAAGGTTATATTCAGTGACTAAGTCCCCTTCAGAAGGAATTTTTTCACCGTAACTGAAAATGCCAGATAAAATCTTATTTTCAATTAAATGTGCTAACTGAATATATAATGGCTCTGAGCTATTGCTTGAAATTTCATTATTCATAGATACACCTCCAAATCCAAACTTGTATTGCGTTGTATTAACTTATCTTAACACGTATTATTGTAAACGTTTTCTATAGAAAGTCAATCTTTTTTTTAAAAAAAATTAAACTAAAGTATCCTAGAATGAGAAAACTGTAAAAGTAAAAGGCTATTTATTTGCTAATAAAGGAAAAAACATTCTCTTTTGTATATCTTAAATAGTATAATGTAAAAAAAGAATGAAAAGTATTAAGAAAAAATAGTTGGACAAATATTTGCTAGTGTTCTTTTAGTAGGGACGTTGTCGGTTGGGAGTTCGCACGTACAAGCGGTAGAAAAAACAAGGAAAAAGGAATGCTTCAAAATAAGGAAATAAAGAGCCTGAAACAAGGGAGTCAAAGGAAACTGTCGCTAAGGATTCAAAAGAAACCTCTGTTTCTGAAAAAAGCTAACAATAAACATTAAAGATATTCTTAAAACAGCTAAAGTTAGCGATAAAATTGATAAGGATTTTATCTTGAAAAGTGTCACAGCAATGGATCCAATCGAAGGAGAACTGACAGATAAAATCACATACAATGTTGAGTTCACGCCAACAAAAAAAGTTGCCGAAGCAAAAAGTACTACTATTGCCTTTAAAGAAGAAAGTCAATCCGCTGGAGTGACGAGCGACCAATTGGAAGAGGTCACTCATCATTTACAAGCCAGAACTCCATGAAACAGAAGCACAATTAATACATGAAAAACGCAAAGAAAAACAACGTCAATTAAAGAAAAAGAAGAACGTACAAAAAATATCTCCGACAAGTACAAACCGATTACCTCCCAAGAAAACAAAAATATAAACGGTACCGTCAACTGTTTCAAGAACGAAATAGTTTTTCTAAAACAGATACAGATGCCACTTTTATGCGAATGAAAGACGATTATATGCGTAATGGACAGCTCAAACCAGAGGATAATCTATAAATTGCAACAAAAAACCAGTATGTTTTATCCTATGATCTATTCCCAAATCCGACAGATACAAAAACCTTAAATCTGTTTTTAGACCAACATAAAGAACTACCAGAATATATCGTGGCCGATGCAGGGTATGGCAGCGAAGAAAATTACATGTATATCAACGATGTGCTCCATAAAACACCCTTAATCACATATAACAGCTATTATAAAGAAAGCAAAAAGAAGCATAAGAATAATCCGTTTAACGTTGAAAATTGGCTCTATCTTGAAGAACAAGATGAATATATTTGCCCAGCCAAACGACCTGTAATCTTCAAAAGATATAGTCGAAGAAAAGATAAAGGTAGGTATGATAATCAATGAAAAATGGTTCTTCTTGTCGATGAATCACTTCACTTGCTTGGCGTTGATTATCAGGATTGAACTCAAAGATTTGTAAGTGATCTAATTCTGTTTCAGCTTCACTTCTTTTTTTGTCGATCAAATTCCAGCAATAGAGTTGGATTTCTTTGGGTACTTGTTCATTCACTCCCTTCGTAACATAGCGTTTTTCTTTGTTATCAAACATCCCCTTTCCTCCTTGAAACACAAAATAGACCAACCACCGATTAAGATGATTGATCTTCATAGATATAATCTAGTAAAGTTAATATGAAACTCAATAACATAACACTATTTTTTCTTTTAAGTATTTACTACTAAAAATCCCCCCCCATTAAAATAATATGTTTACATTAATGAGCATAAATGATTCAACTAGTTGCTAGTACGTACTCTTTTACTCTTTTATTTTTACATCCGGCTCTCTTTCATCAGACAAAGTTGTGAACGTAGTTCTAAAATCATCTGATACTTCCTCTGAATATTTATCAGTATGATCAGAGTCTTCAACTTCTTTTGCTTCATTACTATTAAATATTATATTTGGTTCTCTTTCATCAGACAAACTTGTAAAAGTGGTTCTAAAATTGTCTGATACTTCTTCTGATTGTGTACTGGTTCTATCAGTATTTGTATGTTTTTCTATTTCATTAATGTCAGATGTTAGATTGTCATCTCCATTATGTTCTCGATTATAGAATATGATGGAAACACAGTAAATAGCTACAACACTCGCAATGATAATTATTTTCTTTTTTATCAAAAATCATACTCCTTAATTAGTACTTAGACATAAAATCAAAAATAGCATTATTTATTTTTGCACCACCACCACCAGTTTTTATATTATTTTGTGAGTATCCGTATGCATGATTAGCTTCTAATTGATTGTTACTAAGATTGTATACTCCCCCTCCACTTGAACCTCCAACAGTTAACCACGGGTACTTCAAAATACTATTCTCAATCCAAGTATTTGTTCCATATCTAGTTACTAATGTCCTACCTTCATCTATATCACCATCGTATCCGTTAAGCCGTAAGTAACTACTTTTCGCAGTAGTATATCCAAACCAACCTGTACTATTACCAAGATTGCTAGTTAATTTTACCACTGCAACATCTCTTTGTTGAGCGGCAATTGAAGTTCCCGTTGACTGAATATAGCCTCCAAAAGTATATAAAATACTTCTATATGCCATATCAAAATCAGTAACATTATTTTTTACAGCAGGATAAACTCTGACCGTTTCGGCCCAGCCATAACTTCTATCGTAGACAACGTGAGCCGCTGTAACTACTTTGTTAGAACCAATTAGACTTCCTGAGCCATGACCTCTAACTAGCTTACCATTTTTTGCTCTAAAATCACAAATTATTAAAACAGATGCTCTGTATGGAAATATATTAGGATTTGAAACCCTTTGTCTGTTATTAACAGCTGCTCTAGTGTTTAAATTAACATCAGGTTGCATCGTTTCAAATGAATAATCAAACCCTTCAGATGTTCTTGGAAATCCAATATCATCAGGTAGTTCTGTTTTTACTGCTCTTGATAAAGTGGGAGGAGTCTCAACGGCAAATGCTTCTGAACTTTTAATAGCTCGTAAATTTGAATCTGATTCCTCCAGTATAGATATATCTCCTTTATTACTAATAATTTGTTCTTCAGCATTTGAATGACTAGCTCCTTGAAACAAGAAAAAAAATACTAAGAAACACATAACTAATACTTCAACCCAAAACTTTTTCTTCATAATTACTACCCCTTTCATCTTAATAGCAACATCGTAACCGTTTTCAAAATTAAATTCAATTCATTTTGTCACTTTTAGTTTAATTTTAAAAACTAGCATTCATAATTTAAAAATTTTATGTTTCAAAAGAATATATCTCATTGCTGTAAAAAGAAACTTTGATCAAAAAAATATCCCTACTTATGATACGGTTCTGCGTGAGTGATGGTTATATGATTTTATAAATTTATATTTTTTGAAGAACAGCAAAAAGTTCTTTTAGTAGCATCTATGAAACAATTTCAGGTTGAGAATAGAACTCAGAAATACTGAACAAAAGAAAGGAGCAGATTTCAAAAAAGGATTTGATTTATGAAGTTCTAGAATATACTGCTTAAATACCTATTGCATTATAGAATAGCTTACCACTCGGACTCACGCTATCAGACAATTTGCCTTTATATTTAAAAAACAGCACACTGGATGTACTGGTTTTAATCGTTAAATCTATTGATTTTTTCTATTCTTGCCTCAGATTTCTAAAAAGATACACTCTAAAAATATTCTATCGATTCTACAAAGATACGTGTAGCTAATACTTAAGCTGAGAAAATAATACCTACCACTAATTCTAAAGTTGAATATACAGATTGCTCTTAACCATAGCCATCATCGAACTATTTTTGATCAATCAAACCCAACAACTTTTTCAAATACCGAGTCGACACAAAGCAAGTTTCGCCATTCTTCATAATAACTACCCGCTCAGCTTTTTTCACTTCTGCGATATTATTCAAATTAATGACAAATGATTGATGGCATCGATAAAAGCTACGATCTCTTTCCGCCAGCTCTTTAATTGTTCCATAAAATTCAATTTGACGGTTCTCTAAATGAACAACAACCTTATGAGGTGTTGAAGAAGACTCAAAAAATAGAATTTCATCTTTATTCAACTTGATAACTTTTTCACCAGATTTAATTTGAAAAAATGATTTATTGGGGTTAAGATCGTTCAAATAACGTTCGTGACCTACATCGATACAATCCTCTATTTTTCTGATTGCATTTGGATCATCCTTAGCAATATAATCCATCGCCTCAACTTTATAAGAAAATGTCAAATAGGATAATTCTGCATGCGTAGTAAAGAAAACAATTTTCCCAGCTGTATCAAGTTTTCTCAATTCAACTGCTAAACCAATCCCCGTCATTTCATTACATAAATCCACATCTAAAAAATATAGTCCTATCGTTTGGCGTTCCTTTACCTGAGTCAATATTTCTTGAGGATCAGCCGTTGCCAGAGCAAATTCTAAATCATAATCTTTCATCAATATGTAATTTTTAATTGCCGTCGTTAAATTCTCTAACTGCTTTGGGTTATCTTCACACACATATATACTTAACATAGTTCACCTCTATTTAGTAATTTCAATTTTTTGAACAAAACATCTATCGTCAATGCTAGTTTCCAATGTCACGTTGGCTTGTTTGTCAATCATTTCTTTCAAATTACTTAATCCTAAACCACGATTTTCTCCCTTTGTAGAAAAACCACTGCGGTTCATTTCAAAAAGCTTTGGATGATCTGCTTTGATAGTATTCTGTACAATAAAGCTGAGGCTGTGTATCTCTTTGATGATCGCCATTCGGATAAATCCTTCTGCGTTTCCTTTGGTCTCCTCGATCGCATTGTCTAAAATAATACCTAAACAACGAATCAACGTCACCGGATCCATATTAATATCATCAATTACTTCCTTCATCTCTAGCTCCGTATCAATTCCTGCCCATTGGGACTGCAACAATTTTGAAACCACGATACTTTTGATTTCCGTGACTTCCAAGTGGCTGATCTCTGACAATTTAAAATCATTTTTCTGCATCAAACGTTGCGTTTTTTGGATAGACTGATAATAGTAGTCTTTTAACCGCTCAAAGTCATCCTCTTCAATGAAGCTCTCTAACGACGTTAAAATATTCTGATAATCATGACGAAATTTTCTCAATTCATTGTAATTACTCTCAAGATATGTTGTATATTCTTTCAGGTTCTGCTTCTCTTTCTCTTTGTATTGATCTTCACTACGTTTTTTCATGTAGAAGTAGGTGATAGCAATAAGAAGAAATGTAAAAAGAACGTACAAAGAAAAAAAAATATTATTTAAACGGATTGTATTCAATTGATTGCCTTCAATAACAGTGAATATTATCGAAATATACAAAATAAGGTATAAAACAAAAGATAGTATGGCGATTACTTTCAAAATATTATCATCAAATCTCACTTTTTTACCCAAAAATTGTTGCCCCACCTTAAAACAGATAGCTGTAAATACCATAAATGCTACATACAAACCTACTCTTAATAGAATTCGTAACTGTGAGTCACCTTCTAAACCAATTTTTTCGATTATCTCTAGCTCATTAGAGAAGAGAAAAAAAGAAATCAGATGATCTAACAAAATCATTATTCCAGCGCTAAAAGATGCAAAAAAAAGTACTTCACTCCATTTTTTTTTCAACGACATATTCAAAATGACACACGACAAAAAGACAATAATTTGAGCGTATACCCCCATATATAAATACATTGTACAAATTATTAAGCTAGAAAAAAAAGCTATTACATGTTGCTTGAAACTCAATAATTTATTATTAACACAGTAAGAGTCAAATAACCAAACGAGTATGCATTGAATATACCCAAAAACATAGATATTATCTAAACCCAAAATAACACACCTTCCCCCAAAAAAACAATATCAGACAATAAAAATATTTTAGCATACATTTAATAACTAAATCAATATTCATAATAGATGAATTTCTTTGCTTAGTTATATAAACTGTTTCTAAAAATCTACCCATCATAGTTGTTGTAATTGAGGGAAAACTTATTATAAGTTAGGACTATTTAATCAACTCTTCTGGTATCTCAATTTCATAATTCAAAAAATAACAACACTGATTAATCGATAATTCTCCACCTGATACTAATAAAAACGCCAACCAATCCATCATTTTTCCCTTTAATTTTTCCATCATATTTTTTCATCTCCCAATAATTTATATAGTACAGGCATGGTCAGCACGGCTGCCACAAAAGCACCTGTCATTAACAAGTTTGCAATATACGTTTGATTAAAACCTAAAGAAATAAGGAAAACTATCATGTTAGAACACAACGCCTTTTGTCTCAACAGTTTTTTCTTTTCTTCATAGCGGATCTTATTCTTTTTTGTTACTCCTGGTGCATAGATCCATAAAATTGAACTGGTTCCTGCAAACAAGATCATGAGAACATAGAGTGAAAAAGGAACCATCATACAAAATTTAGCACAACCTAAAAATAAAATGGCACTGAATATCGTACAAAACTGACTAGATTTAGCATGTGAACCGTAAGAAAATGTTCGAACCATCATAAAACCAACATGGAAAATAATGACAGCTGTTAATAATTGAAACAAGTATGCCAAAAAATAAATAATAACTAATTTTGTGACATTGATTACAAATACATTTAACCCCAGTTTCAGTTTCAACTGTTCAATCCTATCCAGATTGCATTTTTGACAAATTGCTTCTGCGCTCTGATCGACAAGTCGATCTGTAAATGACAGCTTTTGACTAATTTTTTCCATCTTACTTGCTCACCTCTTGAATTTATAATAACAACTAATTTGAACAAACTGTTTCTTTTTTCATATGCATACAAAAAATGAGCAGAACTGCAAAAAAACATACTAGAAATAAGCACTTTTGCAAGCAAAAGTGCTTATTTCTAGTATGTTTTGATTCTCTGAATCGTTTCTGTCTCAATTTTAGTAACTAGCATATATTTATTTTTAAACGTAATTTCCTGAATTTCATAGTATATGGCATTGTCTTTTAAATATTGCTTAACAAATTTCTGTATGACTTTGTTGTCAAATCATCCTTGGTAGAGACATAAGTAAATAACTACCTGCAACGAATTCTGGAAAATCTACATTTTCTAGTATTTCAATCATCTCTTCTTCTCTTATGTAAAAACATTCTCATTGATAACTATCAGTGCGCAATCACTGGATAAATCAAATAAAGAGTCCATTTTGAAAAAAATGTCAAAAAGGAACGGACGAAAGTCACCGGTTTGAACTAACTCGCTTAAGAACTTTCTATCATTACTTTGAAGCTTATCAGATTTTAGCAATTCTCTTATTGATTTTACTCTTTCTTTCAGTAATATTCACATTCTTACTATATCCATTCTTCTCATGCTCTTTTTAAAATCTTCGGATTAAAATACTCATTCTGAATGTTTTCTTCTATAAAGTGATTGTCATAGTGACCACTAATAAAGTCATGGTCAGATAAAACGGCCAAAAGAAAGGATACATTCGTTTTAATTCCGCTGATAATTGTTGTTTCTAATGCTACTTTTAGCTTTTTAATAGCTCCTGCTCTTGTTTTATCATGAACAATAATTTTCCCTAGCATTGAATCATAAAATAGAGGGACTTGATACCCTGAATAAATGAATGTATCGACTCGAACACCTGGAGAACCTGTGGGCAATACTAAAAAATCAATTTTTCCTGCCGATGGAAAAAAATTATTTTCCGGATCTTCTGCATTAATTCGACATTCTAAGGAATATCCCGCTAATTGAATATTTTCTTGCGTACAGCTAAGTGGAAGTCCAGCAGCAATAGTTATCTGTTCTTTTATAATATCTACCCCGCTGATCATTTCTGTAATAGGATGCTCAACTTGAACACGTGTGTTCATCTCCATAAAATAGAAGCATTTCTTTTTATAATCGTATAAAAACTCTACCGTACCAGCACCAAGATAATTTAGACGTTCACTAAAACGGCAGGCTGCTTCACACAATTCCGTCCGAATTTCTTCATCCAATAGCGGAGACGGTGTTTCTTCTATAATTTTTTGCATCTTTCTTTGAATCGAACAGTTTCGTTCACCTAGGTGGATGATATTTCCCTGCGAATCCCCTAGTATTTGAACCTCTACATGTAAAAACTGTTGAATGCATTCTTCAATATAACAGCCTTGGTTATTAAAGGCTTTTTCTGCTTCTTTTTTGATGATCTCATAATAATGAAGTAACTCTTCTAGGTTTTCACAACGTTTGATTCCTTTCCCACCTCCGCCATGTGTAGCCTTAAGGAGAATCGGAAAATTTAATTTCCCAGCTTCTTTTTGCAGTTGTTCAGTTGTTTCAATCACCTCATGATTTCCTGGAATTACTGTTATACCTGCAGTTTTAGCAAGTCTTTTAGCTTCAAACTTATCTGCCAGCTGTGACAGATTATCTAAGGATGGACCAATAAATGTAATTCCTTCCTCTTCACACATGCGGCATAACTCCATATTTTCAGATAGAAAACCATATCCTGGATGTACAGCTTGACAACCAGTAATTTTTGCAACATTAACAATAGCTTCTACTTTTAAATAGCTATCAATAGATGAAGCCGGCCCAATTTGATAAGCCTCATCAGCAAACGCCACATGAAGCGCTTCTTTGTCAGCTTCTGAATACACAGCAACCGTAGTGATTCCTAGCTCCTTACAAGCTTTGATGATTCGGATAGCTATCTCACCACGATTGGCAATCAACACTTTTTGAATCATGTTGACGCCTCCTCAATCACTGCTAGAGGCTGTCCATACTCAATCATCATTCCGTTAGATATCAAAATTTCTTGAACAGTACCTGAAGCTGCAGCTTTAATTTCCATAAAGCACTTCATCACTTCTACTAGACCAATAACATCACCCACATTGATTTTTTTGCCGATTTTTAAATACGGTTCTTGATCAGGTGCTGAACGATCATAGAAAATACCCGTCATTTCTGATATCAGTTCTTTACTATTCATCGGGGCCATATTCTGATAACGTTTTTCCTCTGCCTCAAAAACAGTTGCTTCTGATACGCTTTTTTTCGGTGACTCTTTGTCATTCGTTTGAATTAGCATCTCTTGCGGTTCCTTTTTGATAATGATGCGCAAGCCTTCAGCTTCATATTCAAAACTTTTGATTTTTGTCTGCTCGCAATACCTCATCGCTTCAAATAGTAATTTTGTGCTATTGGACATCTTTTATCAGCTCCTCTTCACTTTTGTCACCCACGATTTGATCCGTTCCCATAGATAAATATTTTTCAATTCTACGCTGCATCCTTTCAGAAGCATCAAGCAACAATAATTTTGATAACTCATGAAACAAAAATGCATCAATCACTCCTGCTTGTTTATCAATATCCTGACTAGCATCTGGAGTAATCTCAGGTATGATTCCATCAATAATCTTTCGTTCCGCCAAATCCGCCGCTGTTATCTTTAAACTTTCAGCTGCTTTAGCAACTAAATTACTATCTTTCCATAATATAGAAGCTGCTCCTTCAGCAGAAATAACCGAATAAACGGATTTTTCTAGCATGAATAGCTTGTCTGTTGCACTCACTGCTAGTGCACCTCCACTGCCGCCTTCTCCAATCACTAAAGAAAATGTTGGAATATCTGCTCTTAACATCGTTTGAATGCATTGCGCGATTGCCCAACTTTGGTTAGACTTTTCAGACTTTGCAGTAGGATCTGCCCCTTTGGTATCTACAAAAGAGAGAACAGGGCAATTAAATTTTTCTGCTAATTCGATTACTCGTTGAACTTTTCGAAATCCCGCTGGTGAAACCATTCCAAAATTTCGCTCACTATTTTCTTTGTAGTTTTTTCCTCTGTTTTGCCCAATGACCGCTACTGGAATATTATGAAATACAGATAGCCCTGTAAGAACAGCTTGATCATCAGCAGATGTTCGATCACCATGCAATTCGATAAAATCCGGAAACAGCCGTTGAATGTAATCTTCAGCATTCGGACGCTCCATTTTTCTAACCAAATCCAAATGATCCTTTGCATTACTACCACTCTTATCTAAGGGCATTTCTGCCCTTGCTCGAAATGTTTTTCCTTTTCGAGATGGCTTCCCTTTTTTACCAAACACTTGAAAGAGTTTTATTAAATAGTCACGCTGTTCTTTCCTTGAGACAATATCGTCAATATGCCCATGTTTGAAAAGAAATTCGGCAGTTTGAAAATCTTCTGGTAGCTTCTCCTTCAGTGTTTTCTCAATCACTTTTCGCCCCGCAAAACCGATCGTCGCCTGAGGCTCCGCGATAATAATATCTGCAACATTGGCAAAGCTAGCAGAAACACCACCTGTTGTTGGATGAGTCATTACAACAATACTCAATAATTTTTTCGCTCTTAATAGCTCAAAAGCTTGAATTGTTTTGGCCATTTGCATTAAACTGTACATACCTTCTTGCATACGTGCCCCGCCAGAAGCTGTGAAAATTACAAATGGCAGCTCAAGCTCACAGGCACTTTGTATTGCTCTATATATTTTTTCTCCAACAACAACACCCATACTCCCCATGCGAAATGAGCTTTCCATAACAGCAATCACACAGTCTTGCCCCTGAAGCTTTCCTTTACCTGTAATGATAGCATCTTGTAACCCACTCTTTTTTTTATCAAAAATCAATTTGTCATTATATCCATCAAAATTTAGAGGATCTTTGGTTTTAAACGCCTGATTAAATTCCAAAAATGACCCTTTATCACACAATAATGTTATTCGATCTCTCCCATGTATATTCTGGTGACATCCGCACTTATAACAGACATAGTGGTTTTCTTGATACACGCTTTGCAGTAAGCGACTACTACAACTTTTACAAGATATATAACAATCTTCAATAATTGTTGTCTGATCTCCTTGTTTTAATTGTCTGTATATTTTTTTCTTTGGCTTGACTTTATACGTCGTCATATGACTCCCCTCCCTTTATGCTTCTAGCTTCGCTTTTTCAAACATGCAGCATATGACAAAAAATGTTTTCCCCTGTTGTTTGTAATAGATAATCAATCGATTATCTGGACTAAGCAATACATTCTCAACTTCTGGAATTAGATTGATCCAGATCTGCCCGTTTCGAATCTCCATCACACTGATTGATTTCAAGCCTAAACTTAAGCCTACGCCAAGAGCTTTACCGACAGCCTCTTTGATACTCCATATTAACGTTGCTGTCAAGGTTTTATTTTTTGGAAAACACTCTCCAGAATCAATGATTCTGCGTTCCTCAAAAGAAAAGATACTTTCATTTTCTACTATCGCTTCACTGGTAATCACTTCCTGCACATCAACCCCCATCCAGCAATTCTTACCATGACTGATAAGAATGCTGGAATCACTATGAGAAAGTGAGGTTGATCCTTTGATACTGCGATTGTTGACATGTATTCTAGGTTTCCCCTTGGTTAAACCATTGACATCATTTCGAATCTCAACGTCCTTCATATCAAGAAATAAATGTTCACTGTCAATCATCTGACGGAAAAATTCTTTTGCAAACGCACGGCTATGAACATATTCTTTTCCTTTGTTACGACGTTCTTTCTTTTTTAGGATAGACAGTTCTTCTTCACTTAAAAACTCTTCGTAATTTCTGCTGTGTTCTTCCAAATCCTCTTTGAAAGTATATGCATACCTATGCCATACCCCTTCAACAATTTCAATTTTATCCTGCCTTTTCTCGAAGCATGTAATCTCTCCTTGTATAATCATTTAATTTCACTTCTTCCTGATGAACAGTTTTTTCACGCCATTTTATTCTAGTATTTCTTTGTAAGATACTTCTTTAAGCTGTCTTTTAGCAATCATAATAGATAATTCAATCGATACAGCCGTCAGTACGAGACATATAACTACAGACAACGGACTAACATTCATCGGATACAGCATATCTGTTGTTTTAGATAAGAACCCAAACATCATCATAGATAAAAGGATTGAGTATGGGACTGATATAATATAACCAATAAAGGCAATTTTTCTAAAACCGCTGTATACCGCTTGATTACATTCCTCTGCTGAATAGCCCATCATTTTCATCGTTGCAATATATTTCTTATAGCTTTTTAGAACATTTAAGAATGCCAGAATCAGTATCGCCAAGCCCATAATTAAACCAGACATAAATAAGAACACAGCTAACAGTTGATAGGTTTCGTTCTCAGAACGCATCTTAGCTTCTAAGCTACTGGTTTCGATGATACTTACAGGATTACGTTGAATCTTTTCAGGGGCAAGATTTGTCAACACGCTGTTGTATGTTTCTTTGTTGAGTAGTCGTGTTTTCAAAGCTGTGTCTTGTGAAAGGTACACAGCTTTCCCGTAGTTTTTCTGGTCCACTGCCGAGATTTTTAATTCATGCTCCTTACCTCTTAATGTGACAGATACTGAATCACCAACATTTAAGTCATATCGTTGACTCATCCATTGATTGATGACCAATCCGTTTTCGTCAGCTAAGTTAATTTTCTTTTGTCCCCCCGTCCTCTCATGTAAGGTCAACAGCGAATCAGATTCCTGTTGTAAGATATTCAAAGTGATATTCGTCAGATTTTGATTTCCTTTACTTAAAGAAGCAGATGAATAATAGTAGTAAACGGTATCCGCTAAGTTTGCATTGGGTTTCAATTCTTCTGTGTAATGAACCTCTCGCTCATAATCAATACCTTCTGTGGCATTTTCCGCCATATTTTCAGTCATAAAATACGTCATATACGCAAATTGGCTTTGAACGCCTAATGCAAATCCACCAAAACCGACAAAGAATAGTGTGCTTATGCTAGAACGTACAACAATACGTTTCAATCCCAGCAGAAAATTATTTTCTTTTATTCTGACATTTGCCTTCACAATTCGCTTGCTTATCTTTGTTTTCACTTGACCTTTCATTAATTGCAGTGCCGGCTTTCTTATCTTTAAAAGACAGGTAGCAGCAGCAAACAATCCCGCACAAGTTGAAGGAAGCAAAACGAACAATAATAAAAGCATCGCTCTTATTCCATGCTCATGCCTTGGTAAAAGGAGAGAATGAAACATCATTTCATAATAATATGATGAGAGTAGATTTCCTACCAGATAGCCGATCCCAGCTGGAATCAACACGATGAAGAATGTCACAAAGTATTTTCTTACGATTTCCAAACTTGAATAGCCCATCGCTTTAAGTACACCAATATTGACAATATCATGGTCAACCTGTTTTCTTGTTGAAACCATAATCAGTATGAACGCAATCATCAGTAATAAGCTCACTGCAAATACAGCAATAATCCTATTCATATTCATTATAGAAGTGATCGTGCCATATACCACGGGATTTTCTTCGTTTGATTCCAGTTGATAAAATTGTGTGTCCTTCTGCATTTCACTGAAATTAGATGTTTTACCAGAAAATTTCCCGACAAATGCACTGCTACTGCTGCTTGAATATTTCTGATCATAGGCGGATTCTGATAGCGCGATGATTCCTTGGCTTTCTTCATCGTAAAGTTCCCCAGTATCATCCACTACCGGTGATAGCATATTGGAAACTGTAATAATTCCTGATATTTTATATTTCGCATCATTTAAAATATAGTTTTGGCCGACTTTTAGTTGGTTGTTTTTTGCAAAATTCTTATCTATAGCTAACTCTCTATCTTTGACTGGCAACTTTCCTTCTTCGATAAGAATTCTATCCATTTTTCTATCGACACTTATTACTCTGTAAATAAGTTTATTCTCTCTTACCATGGAATATCTGTGTTCTTCCCAAGTAAAATCGTATTTTTTAGCTAGCTCTTGATTCTTTGCTTCAATGAACTTAGTCACATCTCCTGTTTCCAGCATGTCCTGTTCTGTTACTAAAGGATAATAGCTAAAGTCACTGACTGCTCCTTTTTCTTTCACGTTATCTAATGACTGTTTCAGATCAAGGTTGCTCTCAGTGAATATCGTACCTATCGCAATCGCCAAAAATACAACAACCATTGTGCATAATGTGTCTAATTTATTTTTCTTGAAATGTGATAAAAAGCTCATAATTATCCCCACCTAATCTCATCGACTGACTTGTTATTTGTGTTTTGATAAATCTCTTCAATTTCTCCGTTCTTCATTCTCATCACTTTTGTTCCAATATCAGCGATACCAGTATTATGAGTCACCATCACAATGGAAAAACCCAACTGTTCTTGAAGTTCGATCAACAGCTTCAATACCTGTTTACTGGTTTTTTCGTCCAGTGCTCCAGTTGGCTCATCACAGAAAAGATAGTTTGGTTTTTTCGCCAAGGCTCTGGCAATAGCAACACGCTGCTGCTGTCCACCAGAAAGTTGATGCGGCATTCTATCCAATAAATCATCCAAGCCTAAAGATGTTATAATCTTAGAAAAGTCACGGTTGTTCACTAGATTTGCGCCCATTCTAATATTGTTTAGTACGTTTAACTCCGGCATTAGATAATACCCTTGAAAAATAAAACCAATTTTATCTCTTCTGAATTTTGTCCGTTGCTTTTCAGAAAGCTTGCTTATCTCTTTATTTTCATAGATGATTTTTCCTTGATCGCTTGTATCCAAGCCAGACATCAGGTTCATCAAGGTCGATTTTCCTGAACCTGATGGGCCTAAAATGACTAGAAATTCTTGCTCCTCTACTGTAAATGACACTTTATTTACTGCATATAGATTACTTTCTCCATTAAGATACTTTTTTACTAAATTTTCTATTTTGATCATGTCTCGTTCTCCTCCAAAATTGTATAAATTTTATATGCACTTCTAAATGCTCCATATACGCCAAAATCGGTTGACCAGTTACCACAGATATACAGACCGCTGATCCCTTTAAAGACGGGTGAAAAGCTATTCGTATTCTGTACAGATTTTCCTGTTCTGACCCAGCCAAACACAGATCCTTCATCTACAGAGACAACTTTAGAATAATCATCATTTTCCAAAGCAAATGGTGCCTCTAATTTATCGAAGATTTCCGGCATTGCTTCTCTAATTAGTTTTAGAGCCGTTGCCATCTCTACTTTTTCTTTATGATTATGTAATAGGAAAGTAAACATTATTGTTTTTTTCGATTTATTAAATAGAGGATCAGCTTTATAAGGAAGACTAATCATGCAAATCGGCAATTGTTTGCTGTAAGGAGTTAGATACAGTTGTTCCTTCGTCAAATGAGACATATCTGTTCCTAGATACGTGTTATCACTCGTTAGACCTTGGACATCCTCCGTCAACTCCGCAAAAACCCGAAATACCGACGGCCCTTTTTCCAGTTTTTTCATTTTTACAGTATTTCTCAGCATTTGACAGCTTTCTGGCAAAATATTGAACGGAAAAACAGTGGAAATAATTTTATCTGCTTTTATCTCGAAAATTGTGTTTGTTTCTAATTCTTTGCAACGAATTCCTGTAACGGTATTGCCCTTATCAACAAGCAACTCGAGGCACTCTGTATTTTTTTGAAATTTTCCGCCATTTGCGATGATTTGCTGTTTCAGTTTCTGAATTAATTGTTGTGGTCCTCCCTTTACATAACAGGCACCAATGCTATATGAAATAATGAGGCTTAAAACTGTAAAAGCTGAATCTTCTCCTAGAACGGCACCATAGCCTGGTCCAAATGAAAGGAGCAACTTTTTTAGTAAATCACTTCTAAAATAGTCTGATAAAAACTGATCAAAGCTTTTCTGAGATGTTTCCATAAACATTTTTAAAAGCAGCGCATCGTCATTCGCAATGAACGCTTTCTGGTAGCTGATTAGTTTTTGAATAAACGCTTCAACTGCTGTCTCATCTGGAAAATTTGCTCTAATATAAATGGATAGCTCTGAAAGTTTGACCGGTAACTGGTATGATTTTCCAGCAAGAAGGATCGTCAAATATTCTGTTTCAGTGAATGTTGCATCGTAATCAATAGCCAACTGATTAAGAATTTTTCCAATGGGTCCAGATTTAGATATTCCACCTAGATGGTGAGCGCCTAGATAATAGTTCGTTGTTCCAGAAGTGATTGTCTGACATAATCCACCTAGAGACTCACTTTTTTCAAGAACAATCACTTCATTTCCCTTGGACATTAGCGCTGCCGCTATTAAACCGGATATTCCACCTCCGATGACGCTGATTTTCTTCTTCATACTATTGACTTCCTTTCCTAATGCTAAGTCTCTGCAAATAATTCAATTTTTTTCAATGTTTCAGTAATGATCGCTACCATTTGATCGCAAGCTTCTTTAGTGATTGTTAACGGTGGTGCTACGATCAAGACATTCGTATCGTCTGGATAAAGCATCAATCCTTTGTTTAACATAAATTTAGATGCAATTTCAGCAATTCCCCATTGACTCATTCCCTTCATAGGAATTTCTTTAAAAATCAACGCAATCATCAAACCGCTGCCTTTTACTTCTTCTAATAAAGAGTTATTTTTCAATTCAGACGTCAACTTTTCTGTTAAATAGCTCCCCATTTTCTCCGAGTTTTTAGAAAGCTTCTGATCTACTAATTCAGTAATTGTGGCTAACGCAGCAGCACAAGCAACCGGATGACCTCCAGAAGTATAGCCGTGATCCAACATTGCACCTTCTGAGTCACTCCAAAATCCATTGAAAATCTTTTCGGTAACCATGACACACCCCATCGGTATATAACCCGAAGTCATCCCTTTAGCAGTCATCATTAGATCTCCGTATACCTCGTATTGCTGTGAAGCAAACATCTTACCTGTGCGACCAAATCCTGTGGCTACTTCATCAACAATAATTAGCACATCATTTTCTTTACAAATAGAGAATACTTGCTCAACATAGTCTTGCGGCAACACATTAACTGCATTTGACAACTGTATCAATTCAAAAATAAACGCACCTATTGCAGCATCTTCTCTTTTTATATATGCCTCAAAACGTTTGACAGCTTCTGTAATCTTCTGCGCTTTTTCTGACTCAGAATCATTACATGAAAGGATGGGTGGCTCTACTTGAAAGAAGCCTTGAGGTGAAAGTGCATATTCTTCATTGTTATAGCAATCCTGTGCGACCATTTGAGCAGCAATCGTTGCACCATGAAATCCACCATTTAATGCGAGAATCCCTGTTTTGCGACTCTGTTGGTTATATCGATATTTTCTAACAATCTTAATAGCTGTATCACATGCTTCTGATCCGCTGTTTGTAAAAAAACAGCTATGAAAATGTTGATCTGTCAATTCCTTCATTTTTTCAGAAAATTCAATAGCTCGATCATTTGTCGTTGTATACAGCGTAGAATTATCTAACGTATGCAGCTGGTCTACAATACTTTTGATAACGCGTGGATTTTTGTGACCCACATTTGCACTTAAGAGATTGGAAACCCCATCATAAATCTTTTTGCCATCTTGATTGATAAAATTATTTTCCTCATCAACTTCTATTAATACTTGAAAATTTTTATCTAAGTATGATTTCATTTGTTTAAATGAATTCCAAACCGCTTTTCCTTGTTCTTTCTTATATCGTTTTTTCATTATTTCTCCTTTCTATACTGCTTATCTAGCTGTATAACCGCCATCGATCACAATATTCTCTCCAGTCATGCTCGTTTGTTTTAAAATAAAGGTAATTGCTTGGGCAATATCACTGTTTTGAATGTATTGTTTTGGGAGACCGCCTGTTGTAAACATCCATTTCTTATTCTTTGTAAGCTGCTTCATTGCATTCGACAGCATGTTTGTCTTTACGAAACCCGGGCTAACAGCATTTACCAACACACCTTGATCTCCATAGTCTAACGCCATGCATTTAACCAATTCGATTACAGCTGCTTTCGATACCGAATACGCACTCATATTATAGGTGCCAACAACACCTAAGTGAGATGCTAAAGCAATAATATGGGCGTGTGTATGTTTCGTTAAGTAAGGTAATAGTAATTGAGAATATTCAAACACTAGATTTAAGTTGACGTTCATTGTCATCAGCCATTCTTCTTTCGAAAGTTCGGTGACACTTCCTGGAATCATCAATCCGCTGGCAAATATCACTCCGTATAGTTCACTAGCTTGATGAGCATAATCCAACACCACCTTTTTTGATGCTTCTTCTGTTAAATCAACCAGAAAGCTTTTAATGCCCGCACGCTGATACGCTAAATGCTTTTTTTCATTCTTATCAAAAACGATAACCTCATATTTCTCAGTCAGATTTACAACAATTTCTGAGCCAATCCCGCCAGAACCGCCGAAAATAAGTATCTTTTTTTTCATTTCAGTTATCCCATCCCTTTTATGTCAAACCACCATCAATCACCAATGTTTGTCCAGTAATATAGCTTGAATGATCACTGCAAAGAAACGCAACCAAATCTGCCACTTCTTCCGGCGTTCCCAATCGTTTCATGGGAATGGATCCTTTTAATTCTTTAAGCTTCTTCTCTGGAATTTGCTGCACCATCTCCGTATCAATATATCCTGGAGCAATAGCATTCACTCGAATATTTTTTGCTGCAAGCTCTTTTGATAAAGACTTCGTTAAACCATTTACTCCAAATTTAGAGGCGCAGTAATTGGCTTGACCAGCAACTCCGATAACACCGCTGACTGAGCTCATATTAATAATCGAGCCAGATTTATTTCTAACCATTTCCATAATCACCTGTTTGGACATGTAAAAACTTCCATTTAAATTTGTCTCAATAACAGTTTCCCATTCCTCGTCTGTCATCATGAAAAACAGTTTGTCTTTTGTAATTCCTGCATTATTCACCAAGCAGTCGACTCCGTCTAGGGTTTCAATCATTTCTTTTACCTGAGCTTTCACAACATCCTTTTTAGAAACATCTAATTGAAAAATGTGCAGTTTTTTCTCAAATTCAGGCAATTCTTTTTTTAACTGGTCTGCATGTTGTTTTGAATGTACATATGTAACAGCAACCGTTGCGCCTAGTTCCAAACACTTTTTTGTAATGTGTTTGCCTATTCCGCGGCATCCGCCAGTAACAATGACTTTCTTACCATCTAATCTCATGATCTCTCCTTTGTAATAACCGTTGCTGTATAATTTCCTGAAACATCATATCCAGTGACCAGAATAGTTTTTAAATGGTCTGTTTTGATATTCCCCCCCAATTTTGATGGGACATATCCGTTCTTCAAAATCAATGCTCCTACTAAGAGTCCAACATTACACGAAGAGCCTAACGTTTCACCGAATAACTGCTTCACATTGTCGATGCGAGAGATTTGCGTTCCAAAGATATCCGTCAAAATACCACTTTCTAATGCATCAAAGTATGAGCCATTACTGGAATCAATAATCAAATCAATTTCAGAGTGATTTCCTCCATTCACTTGCTTCAAAAGTTTCGTGAGATTTTGCTTTACTCTTGCTTCGTTCACTTTTTCAATCAATGGATAGATTCCTAAATTACAATCTTTCGTTTCAATAATTTCACAGTATCCTTTGTTTGATTTATCTGATTTCTTTAAAACGAAGGTAACAGAGGCTTCTTGAACAGGAACAGCTTTCGTAATCTCTTTTTGATTGAAAGCTTCATAAAGTTCTTCACAATACTCCTCAACCGATCCAGTAACAATATGATCTGCAACATCTTTTTTCAATAACGAGCTGGAATAAGCAATGTTATTGCTGCCCATCAAAATCGTGCTCACACCTTGGAAACCATATTCCATACATACATGTCCTACACAGGTATTAGAAACTGTATTTGCAAAAACAGTTGGACTGCATAAATCCTGATCTCCTTCATGAACCATTTCAGCAAAAGCTAAGTTAGAAACCATGGGACCATATCCTGTTGAAAAAATTGTTCCTACTTTAGTTTTGTCTAAAGATTCCGTATCAATTCGGCTCGATTCCAATGCTTTATGTGTTGTGTAAACCGTCATTTCTGAATAACGGTTCATTCTCCGTCTTTTCTTCTTAGGAACGACAGATTCAAAGTCGATTTTGCCGTGACTATCTGCTGACTCAGCTCTCATATCTAAATTCGCCCAAATCTCATCAAGATTATTTCCAAGCTTACTGATAACACCAATTCCCATTACTTTTATATTTTCCAATGTGTTCACTCCAATTCAAAATTAGTATCAAAATAGTAGGTAATAATTCCTTTAGCAGCAATCTTCCCATCAACTTTTGCTTTACATTTCACTCGAACAAATTTTGATACTTTTTGTACAAATTCTGCTTCAACAATGACTTGATCACCAGGACGAATTTTTTTAAGAAATTTAACATCTTCAATTTTTGATAAATAGGCTTTTAAAGAACGTTCATCATCACTGTAAAACATAAAGCCACCAATTTGGGCCATCGTTTCAATCAATAACACACCGGGGAAAACCGGCTCATCTGGAAAGTGACCTTGTGCCCAAGGCTCGTTTACACTGACGCATTTAATTCCTCTTACATATTTTCCAAAATCTATTTCCTGAATATCATCAACAAACAGCATTGGATATCTGTGAGGTAAGGTTTCTAAAATTTTGCTGTACTCCATCCTTTTACTCCTTTACTATCCACTCTAATAATTGGATTCCCTGATTTTCTATCTCTATGATTTTTGACAAACAACGGTCTAACTGTTGTTGTTCTTCTTGATTCATCATTGAACCTGTCAAAAGCTTTGAAAGTAGTTTCCATTCTTTGGCAGCTTCTTTATAATGAATTGCAGATTCTAAAAATCGCTTATCTCCAGTAATTTCTGCCGCTTCTTGTAAAAAGCGCCCATAAATACGTCTAAAATTGCCACCGCCAGTTCCTAATTTTTCCATTAAAATACCGAAGGTTGCTATAGTTTCTTGTTTTTCCTCATAAAGCTCATTATTTGATACGATCGTTAGTAGTTCTTTACGGAATGCACTAAGTCCTTTCAAACCCATTTTGAAGGCAAACGGATACTTCAATCTATGAATATTTAATTCTACCGCTTGAACAATTTCTTGATGATGACTACCTGAATAAAATGGTAAAATAATACTTCTATAATTGCTTCTTGGATTTACTCCGCTTTCCGTTGCCCCCATTGCCAATTTGAGGTCTTCGATAGCAATAACTTTTGGTTCTGCCCAACGATGATCCAATAATGTCACGGTTTGATTCTTTCGATCACAGTCTGTAACAATTGCATTATGTAGCCCAAAACCGATATTATTCAAACTGGCCAAATAAGGTTTAAAGTATGGCAAATGTTTGATCGATAGGTCTAAAATAACTGGAATTCCTTCATCCACCATTGTAAGGATTGTACTAAAGGCTTTATCAGGATCGTCAAAGTTGCCACTAACATACTCTCCACCTAATAATGTAGCTAAATTCAATTCCAAACTCTCATTTTTTCCTGATAAAAAGCATTCATCTGATTCTTTGTAATATTGATAAATGAAACCTAAACCAGAACCACAGCCGAAGATCATTGCTTCAGAAAAAGGATAGCCTTGTGCCTGAAGCAGCACCTTTGAAGCATTGGTACCACAATTTGATCCTGGTGTATGTGTATTTGCTACATCAACTGTCAACATACTCAAACGACTATCTCTCCTTTCATTCTGGTCACAGTTTCATAATAGATTGCCATTGCCTGCAACTGTGTTCTTGTTTCTTTCGTTAAAAGCTCTTGATAAGCTTCAGCGATTTCCAGCCATTTCAACTGCTGCAAATTTCCTTGACTCATATAAATATTTTTTAATAGTTGTTCTTGTTTCTTAGTAACCATAGCTGCATTAAATCGTTTTAAGTAATAAGACACCGCTGACTGAACGGAAAATTTTATCGAAACATCTGTGATCTTACTCATTCCGGGAACGTTCAACATGATCATTTCCCATTGTCCGTTTGTTCTTATACAGCTTTCGATAGTTATACATTGTTCCTCTCCAGTTTTAGGATTAACAATCAGCAAGGCATCCTCCGAGTAACCACAACAAACAACTGGGACTTGCTGTATTGATTCATCAAATAGTTCTCCTTTTACAAAAACAATCGGTGGCGCTAATCTCATCTTGATATTCTTTTTTACATTCTCCATAAATAATTTCGGATCATCGTGATGAAAACTCTCCAAGTAAAGTCCCAAGCTGTATGCCATACTGGCTTCTTTACCGATTCTACATTCCTGATGCTCTCCGTTTTTCACAAGAAAGCCACCATAAGTTAGATATAATATATCCTGATCAACGGAAGAACCTGCATATTTCAATACATTGAAATAGGTGCTCAACTCTAAATCGCGTCTTTTAATCCAAAACTTACTTAAACGTGGAAAACATCTTTTCACCAATTTCACCTCTTTCATAAGCTTCGATTCTTTCCATTATCCATTTTGGAACACTTAAAAGTAGCTGTTCTTGATCGTCTACCATGGCATGAATCGTTTCACCTGTTGCGATGACTTTCCCAGAAGCTGATTTCATCTTATAGGTAAATCGGACTTTGCAATTATTGATAATAGAAAACTCCAATTGAATCAGTGTTTCCTCAAAATTATACTGGACCGCCTGACGATACTTACATGTGGCTTCGATTACCGGAAATTTTAACGCTCGTCCATTCAACATATTGCCACTAAATCCTAATATGTTTCTCGAAAAAGCCATTCTAGCTTCTTCAAAATAGCAGAAATAGTTACTGTGATGAACAATCCCATAACCATCAGTATCTCTGAAACGAACTTGATTTCTATATTCATAATTCATCCTTTTCACCTCATTTCACTGATTTTATATCTATCAGATGTAAAATTCATTTGATTATCCACAACATTCAAAATGTGATAAGCCGCTGAAAACCAAGCAAATCCCCAATGAGTACAGCCAAAATCTGTAGAAGTATGTTTTCTAATTAAATTAGTAGGATCTTTGAGCGATTCTTTTTTACTAAAGGCCCATGCGTATCCTGCACCATTGACTACGTCAAACTTTTGATTTATTTTTAAATCGTCTACGACTCCAGTTTCGCTGCTGCTTGTCACAAAAGGTGTCAAACATTCTTCTACTTGACCCATGGAAATAGTTTCTTGAGCATAAGAGACTGCTTCAAAACACCATTGAGATGGAGCATTGTAATTTAGTAGTTGTCTGTTCCATACCTTCGTGATGATTTGATCTCCTTGATTTATCAGATATAACGTATCCGAAGACAACTCTATCTGAGAGGATAAAGATCCGACTTTGATTGAATTTCCACTACTTTTCATAGTCTGTCTCAAATCAATAACGGCATCCATAGTTTCTGCAAATTCAGCCGTATCATTTGAACACTTTTCTATCTTAAACCTTGATATATCATGAATCATTCTTTGCTCAGCGGATTGTTTACCTACTTTCTGACAATAAGTCAAAGCATCAAATGGCAACGCACAAACATCAAAGAATTGAGTATAGAGATATCCTGCAAAAACAGAAAAAGCAATTTCTTTAACTGGTATAATCGTTTTTATAATCCTGATCAATGTCCGATCTTGAATACCAATATGCTCAATTACATCCTCAACATTTTTATTGTAATATTTTGCAGAAGCGGAAAATTTTACTTTCTTTCCATCAAATCTACCTGTAATAAAATCTGACCACTCAACTCCTATTCTTTCAATTTCTGAAAAGAAATAGTTAATACCATCTACCTCTTCCGGAAAATCGTTTTCTAATTTTTTTTGAAAACTCTGAATGTTCATCTCATATACATATTCTTCTTTATCTAATACAATGGATAGCTGAACAGCGTTTTTTCTTATTTCTAATGAGTCCTCAACTGTGTCTTCAAAAAACTGTTTCATGATTCCTGTTTTTAAATCATTTCCAAAAAAAGGGTACACAGATACATCCTCTGTCTTGTCAGTAAAGCGATAAACCTTATATTTCTTCTTCAACAATGACGCAGCTAAATCACCTGACAGACTATTGCCAATAATTCCGATGCGCTTATTCATGAAGTCTTCCTACAAAGATACTTGCTGTATTGCCGGCAAAAGCAAATGAATTAGAGAGTGCATAGTCTACAACCAGTTCTTCCTTAGAAGTGTTGAAGTGATTCGCTCCACACTCATCCAGTTTGTCTTCCAATCGAATCGTCGGTGGTACGATTTGATGATGGATCGATAACATCGTCGACGCCAATTCCAATGCACCAGCGGCAGCTAAACAATGACCAATCATTGATTTATTTGATGATACATACGGCTGTTTTTGAGATTTTTCGAAAAATCGATCAATGGCTCCAGCTTCCATCACATCATTCAATTTTGTTCCTGTACCGTGAGCATTCACATAATTAATTTTATCCAGCACATGTGGATGATCTTTTACCGCCATATTCATAGAAGCCGTAGCTCCCACTCCCTTAGGATCTGGACTAGTAATATGATACGCATCATTGTTAATTCCATAGCCTAAAACTTCACCATAAATTTTAGCGCCTCTTTTTTTCGCATGTTCTAATGTCTCAAAAGTGAAAAACGCTCCGCCTTCACCAATATTGATACCATCTCGCTGTTTATCGAATGGGCGACATTGGTTATTACTCAACGAACGTAATGCATGAAAACCATAATTAGAAAACTCCGTCATTGGATCTGCTCCACCAACAATGACCAACTCAGCATTTTCTTGTTGTATTAAATCAAAAGCGATCCCAGCTGCTGTTGTTCCTGCTGCACAAGCTGACATGGTTGTATAACAGCCACCTTCTACACCTGTTTCTTCTTTGATCGTAGAAACAAATTGAGGAATCTTGACTAACCAGTCTGCATTTTTCTTGCCATTTTCTTTGTCATTCACATACCCAAGAATCCGGCCATTCGATGCCAAAGAAGTGGCAAATGAAAGACACGCTCGATCTTCCATTTGCTGAATATTTTCTTTCGTTAATCCACTGTCTTCCAGCAACTCTTCTACAGAATTTTTAACGATATGATCAATTCTTTCAGGTTCATCAGAACTTGTAGTAAGATAGGGCATCTCTCGTTCAATTTCACCTACAAAGGACGTACTAAGCTTTGAACCATCAAATAATGAACATTCCTTCAATCCACTTACACCATTTATAGTATTTTCAAAAAATTCATCTTTATTATTACCATTTGCGCAAATAACGCCGATTCCGGTTACAACTACTCGATGTTTCGTCATATTATTCCATTCCTTTTTCTTCTCTTACGTAATCAGCAATACTTTGAACACTTCGGAAAATCGCCATGTCTTCATCGCTTACTTTCAATTCAAATACTTCATTCAATCCCACTACTAATTCCAAAGCATCAACTGAATCCAAACCTAAACCAATTTCTTCATCAGAATAAGATTCAAAAATCGGAGCCTCAAAATCAAAATTTTCTACATCTACATCATCAAGATCCAATTTGTCAATAATCATTTCTAATACTTTCATTTCCAAGCTTTCTTTTGCTACCTTTACGTTTTGTTCTGTCATCTCAAATTCCTCCAATAAATCCATTTTTTCAAATAATGGTTAATGCCATGTATTTGTTGCATTAACTATATCGCCAAATGAATCACTACAATGCGATTTTTCATACAATCGTCCAAATCATACATTTTTGCTTTTATTCTTCACGAACAACCGCACTTTTGCCATCTTATTCGTCGTTTCCTTTACCAAGCAGCTCATTGAAGCTATATAAAAGTAAAAAAACTTGCACTAGCACTCATCAAACGAATGAATAAATAGAAAAAAGTTTCCAAAAAATAGCAAGTTTACTTCAAGACTTCCTTGTAACACTTCGATAAAGTCTCTGATACAAAAAATACCCCTAAGATAGGGGCAAAAAAATTTTTACCTATTATAAGTAACTAACAAACGAATCATTTTTTCGCTATGAACAACTTCTGTCCTCAAAGTCCTTCATTCACAATAACTCTGTCATATCCGTTTGAATAGCATAAAATAGACTCAAATTTGATCAGAAAACCATGTTTTATGATTTATCGAAACATTCTATTTCACTTTCATAGATACTATTTCTATAAACAGCAAACGAAAGAAGGTTATTTATAAATGAAAAAAATAGCTGTTATTGGTAGTGGGTATTCTGGATTGACCTGTGCTACATTACTGGCAAAACAAGGATACAACGTAGAATTATTTGAAAAACATTCTGTTCTTGGCGGATATGGTGATGGGTTTGAGAAAAAAGGCTTTACTTTTCATACTTCTGTTTATCGTTTTCCTTCCACTGTCTATACGATCCTCGATCAAGTATTGGATTTAACCTATGACAATTTCTTATATTATT
Source organism: Enterococcus sp. 4G2_DIV0659 (assembly GCF_002140715.2). NCBI lineage: Bacteria > Bacillati > Bacillota > Bacilli > Lactobacillales > Enterococcaceae > Enterococcus > Candidatus Enterococcus mansonii. Next base: position 1,329,190 of record NZ_NGLE02000001.1, read on the forward strand.
ATATGCAGTACCATATTAATGATCGCAAAATTCTAATTGATGATGACCTGTTGAATGTCCTCATAAGAGAGTTCCCTCACCAACGTATCAATGTAGAACGATTCAAAGAAAAAATGGATGATGTATTAGATATTCTCAATGAAATTGATCAATCTGGCGGAAATATTTTATCTATTTCAGTGGAACGTTTGAAAGAATACCTGACATTCACAAAACAAACAATCGAAACTGTTCTTATTGAATTCTTTGGAGAAGATGCTCTATTCGCAAATGTTTTTTATGCCTTATTTGATTTAACCGCAGATATGTCAGCAATCACAATCCCCGCAACTCTTTGTGTCGGAAAGGATACTCCTGAAAATAAGATGGTCTTTGGCGGGGGAAAACAAGTAATTGCAGATTTAGAAACATTATTTTTGAAGTTTGAAGGGACCATCCATCGGAGAAAAGAAGTGGGTGCCACACGGATAGATGATGGATCATTGACGGAACTTCAATTTAAAAATGGAGAAGCGTATTCGAATTTTGATTATGTGGTTTGGGCGAACGACTATAACAATTTTTATCGTTTAAATAATGAACAATATTGGGACCCAAAACTTAGAAATGATTTTATTCCTTCCAGTTCTAGTTTTGCTATCTGGTTAGGACTTGACCAGCCTTTTGACTCACTAGGAATCAGTCAAACTTATCACAGCATTTACATTGGTGATCGGACTTTTTACAGTGAAGTTGCTCAGAAAAAAATTCCGGTAGAAACAGAATTTTTAATGGTATCTTTCCTATATTCCAAAGATCCAAAAAGTACACCTGAAAATAAGTCACAGCTATGTTTAGGTTTTGCTATGAATTTTGATTTTATGAAAGAATGTCAGACTCGCGGCATTTATAAAGATGTAAAAAAAGAAATCGAGGCGCTTTTCATCGCTCTTCTAAAAGAGCATTTTCCAATTATTGATGAAACTAAAGTTATCTGTAAAGCTTCTGCGACACCGTTAACCTATGAGCGCTATACTCATAATCGAAAAGGTTCCATGTATGGTTTTGAAAAAAAACAAGAATTTGTCATCAGTAGTCAAAGACATGAAACTACCAATACAAGCATTAAAAATCTATTTTTCTGCAGCCAATGGACCTCGATCGCAGGCGGTACATATGGAGCAGTGAAAGAAGGTATCCGAGCTGCCAATCATATTTTATCGCTAGACAATAAAGAAATCTATCAATATCAAGAATAAATGGAGGTCATTTAATGAAACACTCAATGCATAGTTCATGCTATACTGCATCATTCAGTAATCTTCTTGCTCAAAACGATCTATCAATCACAGATGAACTTCTCTTTGGAATCAGCCAAAGTTTTAGTTTCATGTATAATTACACCAACCTGCCTCAATCAGGATGGACCTTTTCGACAATAGGTTCAACCCACCAAGGAATATACACACTCTCTACGTTGCTAAACAGGGAGATCAGTATTATTTTGGTCGATGAAGAAAGCTACCTTGCAACTTTATCAAATATTATCAAAGAACACTCGTCTGCAATTATTGAAATCTCTGTAAGAGATTATATGAAAGATCCTCAAAGTGAAGAATTATTTTCATATATAAAAGAAAGCAATGTAAACCACTATGTAACGGTTCATAAAATAGATTCAGATTTTGTTTTCTTTTATGATAATTTCAGTTTCAAAATAAGAAAATTATCCATTTCAGATTTTCTTTGTGCAGTCTATCCAAAAGGCACCAATGTCTTTTATCCCTCTGAAGGTCGAATTTTTTACTATGATCGGACTAAACAAAGGAACTTAGATCAGTTGTCTAAACAAACAATCTTAGAAGCTATCCACCACACAGCTGAGCTCTTTCTTCTGTCTAATTGGGAAAGTAAAGGTCTAAATGGTCTTAATCACATGTCTCAAGAACTGTCACTTATCTTGTCTGAAAAAGAACATCTGGAAAAAAATAAAAAGCTCTTCTATTACTTCTGTATTCTTGCTGGAAATGGCGGCCTTTATAGAAGAGACTATATAAAATTTTTAAAAAAAGTAACGTCTCTTTACCCGGAAGAAGCCACGATCCTTAAAGAGATTATTAGTTTATATAAGATTGCTCAAAAAAAATGGAAAAAAATAGCAAAAGAAATTGCTTCTATAGACATTCACTCAGCTTCTTTGGAACAGGTTACCAGTGAAATAGAAAACTTGTTGCAAGAAGTGACTCTTGTTGAAAAAAAAGCTATGTACACATTGTGGACTTGGACTGAAAATCAATTAAGTAAATCAATTACATTTACATCCAGTTTTCCTACTCAAAAAATAGAGACTACTTCTTTTAATACACTTGAAGAAATTATTCGATATTTTATGAATAGCCGAATTGAATTCGATTTAATTGTAACTAAAAAAAATACAATCGATTTAAACATTGCTTCTAATGATCAAATATTCTATTGGACACCTTCAAACAATAAAATATCAGAAGAATTTTGGGAAGGTACATTAAATTACTGTTTTAAAACCAGACCCTTAAAAGATGCAACTATCTTAAAATCAGAAGAATTTATTGATAAAATAGCTGGTTAATTTTCAATTTCTCTGCCTTCAAAAAGAAATCTTCATTTATTTCTGGTTTCTTTTTGAAGACTTATTTACTCAGCTACTTATCCAGCTAGCAATAATAATATATGGATCACCGCTAATCCTCCTAATCACAAACCTATAACAATATATCCCTATTGAGGACAATCTCAGGGGCTTTGTATAGCTAGGGCGATTTAAAAAAATGCTGAAGTTTATATTTTTGACTAAGTAGTTAGCTCTTTAGATAAAAATAATGCAGACATCGTCATGCAGTATATAAAAAACGTGTCTGTAAACAAATTAATAGTTATTATATTACATCAAAAAAGCAAAATATTGAGCACACCAGCCTTATCCTTTTAATATCAATTTCATATGCTTTCGTAAGAAAACTAGACTTTCTAGCTGTTACGCCCCCAAATAAATACTTGAAATATCTGGAAAACGTGATGAATTAAACAATATATAAAATTCTATTAGTTCATTAATCTTGATCTTTCAACAAAAATAGACCATACCCAACAAATCAGGTATGATTTATTTCGCATTTTCTTTATCTCCCTACTTATGATACGGTTCCCCCCGCATAATCCGAAACCCACGATAAATCTGTTCCACCAAAACCAATCGCATCAACTGATGTGGATACGTCAGCTTCCCAAATGACATCTGTTGCTGACTTCTCTTCAACACCTCATCACTCAATCCCAACGAACCACCAATCACAAAAGCCACTTGACTCTTTCCATTGATGCCTAATTGCTCAATCTCTTTTGAAAATTCTTCACTGCTGAATTGTTTCCCATTGATTGCTAAAACAAAGACATGATCCTGATCTGAAATTTTGGCTAAAATGCGCTCGCCTTCTTTACCTTTTACTTGCAACATCTCTGCGTCACTTAAATTTTCTGGGGCTTTTTCATCAGCAACTTCAATAATTTCTATTTTGGCATAGCTTTGCAGACGTTTCATATATTCATTGATTCCTTGAACTAAGTATTTCTCTTTAAGTTTTCCTACGGTAATAATTTTTATTTTCACTGGTTTCACGTCTCTTTCTTTTTCTGTTCTTGTAGTTGTTAACAATTTTATCATGAATATATTTACTCTTCCACATACTTTCCCACAAAGTTATGCACATATGCACAGACTTATCCACAGAACATTGGCTTATTATCCTTTATTTTATAGTATTTTGAGATACAAACACCTATTCCCGTTTATTTATCCACATTATCCACATTTTGTGGATAACTTTTTAACAGGTGTTTTCCTCTATTTTTTACAAGTTTTTCACACTATGTTGTGTATAAGTTTTTGGATAAAAACATTTTTCATCAATTGTATCTGTTTTTCTCCCTAACTTGTTCATAAAAAATTCAAAGCTATTCGGTAGACTAATCTTGTCTTGAAAGACTATACTTACTATAATATATAATGAAATTAATTAGGAGGTTGCTTGTATGCAAAGAAAAGATGTTACACCTGATTCAGATAATAAAAAAAATGGATTGTTCAAAAAATTTGGGATTGGTTTAGTTGGAGGGTTACTTGGTGGTGCACTTGCTTTTGGTGGTGCCTACGCTATTATTGGACAAAACACACCAGCATCATCTAATTCATCTACAACAACAAATTCAGTAAAAGATAATAAAGGAAATACTAAAATAACAAATGTTAATTTAGACGTAAACAGTAATGTCACAAAAGCTGTTGATAAAGTGAAAGATTCTGTTGTTTCAGTTATTAACCTACAAAGTCCTAGCCAAAATAGCGATATGAGCGGCTTTGGCGGTTTATTTGGTGGAAACGAAGATAGCCAATCGGACGGGCAATCAGACGGCAGTGATTTACAAGCAGCTAGTGAAGGTAGTGGCGTAATTTATAAAAAAGATGGGAAAACAGCCTACGTTGTTACCAATAATCACGTAGTGGATAAAGCAAAAGGACTAGAAGTGGTTTTACATGACGGGACCAAAGTCCAAGGTGAGTTAGTAGGAACTGATTCCTATACTGACCTTGCTGTAATCAAAATTTCATCTGATAAAGTTGATGCAGTCGCAGAATTTGGAAATTCTGATAATCTGAAAATTGGCGAGCCAGCGCTAGCTATGGGTTCTCCATTAGGCTCAGCTTATGCTAACTCAGTAACGCAAGGGATTATTTCTTCGTTAAATAGAAACATTCAAAATGAAAACAATGGTCAAGCAATCAATATCAACGCAATCCAAACCGATGCAGCGATCAACCCAGGAAATTCAGGCGGTCCATTAGTCAATATCGAAGGACAAGTTATCGGAATCAACTCCGTTAAAATCGTTCAATCTGAAAGCCAAGTAAGTGTTGAAGGAATGGGATTTGCGATTCCAAGTAACGATGTAGTGAATATCATCAACCAATTGGAAAAAGAAGGAAAAGTAACACGTCCTGCACTAGGTATTTCAATGGATGAACTAACAAACGTTTCAACTCAACAACGAAAAGAAATCTTGAAACTTCCTGAATCAGTTCAAATGGGTGTTCTTGTACGTACCGTTCAAACTGCTACACCTGCGGACAAAGCTGGCATTGAAAGATATGATGTTATCACTAAAATCGATGATAAAGAAATCGATTCTGTGACAGACCTACAAAGTGCTCTTTACAAGAAAAAAGTCGGTGACAAAATGAAAGTTACCTTCTACCGTGATGGTAAAGAACAAAGTGTAAATGTTGATTTGACAATTGATCAGTCAGCGCTAAAATCAGGGAAACAAACAAACGAATAATTACACTAAAAATAAAGTAAGGCTGCAACAAAACTACCAATAGTTTTGTTGCAGCCTTATTTCATTTCTTATTTTCCTACAGGAAAGGCTTCTCCAACAACTGCATCAAAAGGTAGCTCTAATATCCCTTTTTTCGCAGGTGCATCTGGCAAACGTAACTCGCCTGCCGAGCAAATCATCCCGAAACTTTCTACGCCACGTAAAACACCTGGCCAAATCATCAAACCATCTGGCATCATTGCACCAGGCTTAGCTACAACAACTTTTTGCCCAGCTTTGATGTTTGGTGCACCACAAACGATTTGTAACACTTTACCATTATCAACTTCTGTTTGTGTAATCGATAAATGATCTGAGTCTTGATGTTTTTTACAAGATTTTACAAAACCGATAACGATTTTAGGTTCATTATCTTCAACTAACGTTTCAGAAAAACCGGCTTTGGCAAGTTCCTCATTTACTTTGATTAACTGTTCGTTTGTCAGCTCAACTTGACCGTTGCCTTCAATTCGCCCTAAAAGTGTAGACGCATCAAAAATATTCCAAGCAACAACTTGATTATTTTCAGCTACACTTACTCGTGCCACGTTGTCTTTACGCTCAACACGGTTCTCTTGTCCTTTATCATCAGATACGATGATCATCAAAACATCACCGACATGTTCTTTATTATATGAAAAAATCATTTTATTCCCTCTTTTCAATTTTATTTTCCAATCTATTGGCTAAACCTATGTCCCTGTCCTATCTTAACAAAAAAAGAGTCTGACTGCATGACATTTTAGTTTTTTCCAAGAAAAATAAGTGAAACAAAACGGTTAACGCCTTGCTTCACCTATTTTATACATTGGGCTTATTTATTTTTCTTTATCAGGATGAACAATCAATACATCACATGGCGCATGGCGAATAATATAACTGCTGACACTACCGATCATAAAGCGTTCAACTGCGTTTAATCCAGATTGTCCGACCATGATTAGGTCTACATCATATTTTTCTGGTAATGTTTTACACATCACTTCTTTTACCGCACCATAAGTAATCATTGTTTCTACTTGAGTAAAGTCTACACTTTTGGCGTACTGTTCACATTCATTCAAAATTTCTTTGGCGTTTTCTGTTTCTTGATCCAATAAACTATCGTTTAAAGAAGAATACCCCATCATCGTATACACTTGATTTTCTATAACATGGGCAACGATTACTCGTCCATTATTTCTTCTAGCTACTTCGATTGCTTGTTTGTATGCTAAATCGGCTTGTTCACTACCATCGACACCAACTAAAATCGTCTTGTACGTTTGTGTTAGCACAGTATTCATCTCCTGATTGATGTATTTTGTCTTTTCCACTTATAAAATCAACTAATACTGTTCAAAAATGACGTAATTTCTTCTTTGGTTTTGCGATTTTTATTCACTAAACGCCCTAACTCTTTTCCTTGTTCAGTCACAACAAAACTTGGAATCCCAAAAATAGTCCACTCAGAAGCAAGCTCCATAAATTTATCTCGATCGACTTCAATAAAACGAAAATCTGGAAAAGAAGCTTCGATTTCAGGCATGACCGGCTTGATGAAGAGACAATCACCGCACCAATCAGCTGTAAAGAAGAACACACTTTTCCCCTCTGACACATAACTTGCCAGCTCTTCATAAGAAGTTGGAATAATCATAAACTATCTCCTACTTTCCATAAATGATCGTGTTGACTGTGGTCTTGTCTAAACCTTTTAATACTTGAATCAACATTTCACGAGCTGCTTCAAAGTCTTTGATATTGAACATTGTTTGATGCGTATGAATATAGCGCCCACAAACGCCAATAACAGTACTTGGTACACCATTATTTGTTGTATGAGCCGCACCAGCATCTGTTCCCCCTTTTGATACAAAGTATTGGTAAGGAATGTTATGTGTTGCCGCTGTATCTAATAAATATTCACGGACACGAGGTAATGTAATCATACCAGGATCATAGATACGTAGTAATGTTCCTTCGCCAAGATGTCCATACGTCCCTTTTTTCGTTTGGATATCATCTGCCGCGGAACAATCTACTGCAAAGAATAAATCTGGATTGAATTTATGCACTGAAGGTTTAGAACCACGTAACCCAACTTCTTCTTGAACATTCGCACCAGCAATCAATGTGTGACCTAATTGTTCATTTTGCAATGCTTCTAGCGCTTCTAATACTAAAGTACAGCCATAACGGTTATCCCATGATTTACTGATAATGTTTTTGCCATTCGCTGTTTTGATTGTTTCTGTTTGCGGTACGATTGAATCCCCTGGTCTTACACCAAAACTTTCAGCTTCTTCTTTTGACTCAAAACCAGCATCAAATAAAATATCTGTTACTTCTAACTGTTTTTGACCACTTGTTCCACGTAATAAATGCGGTGGCACAGAAGATGAGATACAAGGGTAGTTCCCTTTACTTGTTTTTAGCGTAAAACGTTGAGCAGAGACGACATAAGGATTCCAGCCACCCAAAGGAACCACTTGGAATAACCCATTATCTTTAATTTGTGTTAACATAAAGCCAACTTCATCCATGTGAGCAGCAACCATTACACGCGGTGCATCTTGCTCTTTTGCTCTTTTCAAGCCGAAAATACCGCCCAGCCCATCATATTGAATCTCGTCTACTAATGGTGTCATATTTCTTTTCATATAGGCACGAATATCATCTTCAAATCCGCTTGTTCCTTGTAATTCTGTCAGTTCTTTAATGCGTTGAAATGTTTTTTCTTCCATTGTTGTATTATCTGCCAGTTCTCCTACTCAGGATCCCCCCACTCTTTTTGCTAAAAAATAACAGTACATTCAAGCAAAAACGGCAGATACTCCTTTCATATGATTTCACATTCATTATAACGCAAATTTTTTCAATTGCCCACGTTTTTTGTTTTTCGATATTTTTATACAATGTGTTAGAATAGAGTTAAAGCTGAAGTCTTTTAGCAAACATTTGAAAATACTCGGAGGTTATTCCCCATGAATGAAGAAAATGAACTAAGTTATTTTAAAGGCGGCCTGGCAATCGGTGTCAGTCTAGGTATTATAAGCGGCATTGCTTCTACATTATGGTATCAAAAAAAACGGACATTAGATGCTGATTTAGTTTTAGAAAATGTGAAAGCTGCGTTTTTAAAGGAAGGACCGATTGAGGGTTCTTGGATTGAATTTGAGAAAAAACCATTGCGAAAATTTGCTATTCATTCAAAAACATATACTGGCGGAATTTCTCGTTTGGAAGATGGTGTGATGGTACAGTATGCGTTCACTGCCGATGCCTTTACGGGTACTGTGATTGATGTAAAACGAATTAAAGAGTAAAAAGAGTAATAAGAAGAACAATTGAAACCGTACGTTAATACACGTATTGTTTCAATTGTTTTTTTGTCTACTATCCTTTGGTCATAAGAGGTATCGGATGAGAGAGACAGATTATTCTATTGTCCATCAAGCAAATTTCACTCCTTCCTATTCCCTACTACTGATACCTTTTATCTTTTTATCGAACCAATTAAAAATATTCCCATTAACATTAATAATGCACCGAATAAAATCCTCCCTTTTTCTTTTGGCGTTTTCTTGACATTAAAAAAAAGCAAACCACCAGCGATCGAAATCAACACAGATAATTGGGAAAAAGTAAAACTTTTCGCTACGCCCATGATCGGCATCAGTGAAAATAAACTCAGATTTGCACTACTCCAAGCAAGCCCTGTAAAGAGATTAGTTGAAATATCTCTTATGACCAATTGCTTTTTCTCTTTTATGCTTAATATAAAAACCATGGACACCATTCCAAGCGATTGGGGGAAAATAACTGCGGCAGCAGGCGTTTGGCGTAATCTTGGTAGAATCACATATATAGTTAAAGCCGCGGAGGAAACTAATAACCAAGTAATTGCCCGTTTTTGCTTTTCAAAAGACATCGGTCTTTGTGTCTGTTCTTTATACGATGTACAAATAATACCGAGAATAATGACCACAATACCGCTTATTCCAATAATAAACGCCTGTATAGAGGTCCATTCTTTAAAACATAAAGCAGCAATCAACGTTGTGCCAATCAATTGTGTCCCATTTGATATTGGCATTGCCTCTGAAACTGGTAGTAATTGAAAGGCATAAAATTGAAAATATTGTCCTATCGCCCAAAAACAGCCTGACAAAAAAGGAAACAACATGATCGACCAATCAAATGGAGGCTTCGTTACTAAAAAAAATAACAAACTAAAGACAAATGCCATAATTGCTGTACCTATTAGCTGATTGATTGGTTTTGCTTTCGTTAAAGCCGCAATCACTGGCATCAAGCCCCAACCAACCGCTGGTAAAAAATAGAAAATAAACATCTTTCACTCCTTAAGCTTTTGTAATAAAAAGAGAGAAGGTAGCCACTTTAACGACTGTTTCTCTCTTATCATTTCTCATTTGTTTTTGAATACTGCTAACCTCTATCAGAAGTTAAAATTGAAAGACATCCTCTTCCAACACCACTTGGCTGTTTCCTTTTAGTAATTGCCCTTCAGCAACTTCTGGTAAAACAACGATAACGATCTCATCTTTTCCTTCTTCAGCAAGGAGTGGTAGATTCATTTGTGCAAGAAGTGTATGCGTTGTTACATGCTGACCTTCTGTGACATGGATCGAAAATGGCGTACCTTTTAATTCAACCGTATCTAGTCCCATATGAATCAGTACCGTATCACCTGTTTTACTTTTAAGTGTAATGGCATGAAGGGTAGGAAAAATACTGACCACTTGTCCTGTCACTGGAGAAAAAATTTGACCCGAATGATCAGCAATTGCATAGCCTTCTCCCATCATATTTGCTGAAAAAACAGCATCATTAACGTCTGCTAAGGAAATCAACTGCCCAGATGTAACAGCTTTTAATACTCGTTTCTTTTTGAAAAAGTTCATTTTCCACCTCCATTTAAGCCAATGTTGGCCAATACTCTTTATTTGCTTCAATCATTTCGTCTAAAACAAGTTTTGCAACTCTTGCATTAGGAACGGATTGATTTAGAGTAAATGCTTGTAACGCTTTTTGATAAGATCCTTCAAAATAAGCATCCACTAATAATTTTTCAGCCGCTACCTGTGCTTCCATCAGTCCCTTATGAAAATCATTGATTGGCTGTCTTAATGAGATTGGCTCAACACCTGTCGCTCCTACATATGCTGGCACTTCAACTACGGCATCCGCTCGTAAGTTAGGAATCGCGCCTTGGTTAGGGACGATCAACATAAAGCGACGACGTTCATCGTTTAACAATGATGTAGCCATATCAACGATATATTGTCCATGTTCCCCAAAATTGAAATTCAGGACATCTTCCGTCAATCCATCGCGAATTTTCTGTGCCATTTCTCTAGTATTTTTTTCACGCCCATCCATTACCATATTTGCTCGAGTATATTGTTTATCGCTATGTTCAACCACCATGTCAGGGTATAAATAGTATTCCAAATAGTTATTAGGAATGTGGGTGGGAAAATTTTTGGTAATGACAGACATCATTTTGAATGCTTCCTGCCAAGTTTTATCTCCTGCATTGAAATCTGCAACATTCATTTCCTGGCTGGTTAGTTTTTCAATGATTTCCGGCATTATATCCCGACCTAATGATTTATCATAAATTGCTGTATACCAGCCAAAATGATTTAAGCCATAATAAGTTGGAATCCAGTTTTTCCGATCATATCCGTAATTCACTGCAATCGTTTCTTCTATAGAAATTGTCATATCACAAGCATTAATCATTTTCGCTTTAGGATAAGTCCTACGAACAGCTTCTGAAACAATCGATTCAGGGTTCGTATAATTTAAAATCCACGCATTAGGGGCAAATTCCTGTACATAACCTACGATTTCTAATAACCCACCCATTGAGCGCATACCATAGGCAAAACCACCTAAACCACATGTTTCTTGTCCTACCAAATCATGTTTTAAGGCGATTTTTTCGTCTTTCTCCCGCATTTTCATACCGCCGACACGTATTTGAGAAAAAATAAAATCACAACCAGTAAAGGCCGTTTTCGGATCTTCTGTTGAAGATAGCTGTATTTCGTCATACCCATCTTTAGCCAGCATAAACTCGATAATCAAGTACATATCATCATTTCTTTTTTTATCGATATCGTATAAACGGATTTCCGCAATTGGTAATCTATCTGCATTATTTAAAACAGCTTGAATGATTCCTGGCGTATAGGTACTTCCGCCTCCAGCTATCGTGATAATTTGTTTTTTTGTCATTTTTTCCACCTATCCTTCACTTTCTAATAATTTATCAAACTCAGCCATAATATAGGTCACTTCTAAACCAATAATCACTTGATAATTTTTTTCCGTTGGTTTAATCAGTCCACTTACCCCTAGCTGCTTGATTCTTTGTTCATCGACAATCGTGTTATCCAGCACTTCCACTCTCAAACGTGTATTACAGCTATACGCATCAGCAATATTTTCTTTACCACCAAAAGCGGCAAGCAACTTTTTAGCCATATACTCATAATTTTTGCTTGCTAAACTTAACTCTTTTTCTTCTGCTTCAACTTCTGTACCAAATTCAGTTGCAACTTCTCGCCCTAATGTCGGAATATTTCGTTTAGTAATCAGATAATAAAACGTGAAATAATACAGAGCGAAAAAGACCAAGCCGATTGGGAGAATCAAAATCGCATTGGTTGCGATCCTAAAATTGATCAAATAATCCACAATACAAGCCCCAAAAGTAAACCCAATCCGGATATTAAATAAATAGCACACGAACCCTGCTAAACCTGCAAAAAATGCATGAACCACGTATAGCATCGGTGAAATAAACATAAAACTAAACTCAACAGGTTCAGTGATATTCGCAATAAAAGAAGTTGCCGCTCCACTTCCCATGATTCCTTTAACCATTTCTTTATTTTCTTTAAATGCTGCACGATAAATCGCTAAACAAATCGCAGGAATCCCAAACATCATCACCACAAAAAATCCTGATAAGAACAGTCCTGCTTGAGGGTCACCATTAATGAAGCGGGTCATTTCTCCTCGGAACACTTCACCGTTTGGCGCTGTATAACTCCCTAAATCATAGTAAACATAGGTATTCAGTACATGATGAAGTCCAAATGGAATCAATAAACGGTTCAAGAACATAAAGATTCCCACACCAAAAGCACCCATATCTACTAGTAACTTCGCAAAATTATCGATCCCCGTTTGAATAATCGGCCAAATAATACCAAAAACAACTGCTGTAACTGTTTGTAACAGCATCACCATCGTCAATGGAAATTTCTCTCCTGCAAAATAAGAGAAAACCATTGGTAATTTTTGGTTTTTAAAACGATTATATGTCCAAGCAGCAACTAAACCAGAAATGATCCCGCCAAAAATCCCCATACTTACATCTGGATTCATGATCGCTAAGCCTTGTTTTAAGGTTGCGATTGCCAGAAATCCTGTTAATGCAGGAATCCCCTTATCCTTCGTCTTGGCAAAACCAATCGTTACACCAATTGCAAACAAAATATCCAAATTTCCAAAAACAGCATTCCCAGCAGCACCAATCACTGGAATATTCAACATATCATCCGCAGATAAACGCATGATCAGCCCAGCCAAAGGCATCGCTGCTACAGGTAAAAGCATCGCTCGTCCTAATTTTTGTATATTTGCTTTAAAATTCGACATTTTTTTCCTCCTTAATATAAAAACGTAACGGTTTCCTTAGTCTTGATTGAACCAACTGTTTAAATACGCCCCTAAATAACCCCATAATTGACTAACTCGATAGTCTTATCCTGCCTCACACTTTTCGCAAATTCAGAATGAATCAAAAACTCCACCTGATTGATCCTTGGAAAAACAAAACCAGAACCTTCATATAGCATTTGATCAATGTACGCTGTATGACACATGATTTCTGTGGTTTCCTCTTCCTTTAAACGCTCCATCAATTCTGCTAAATAGCTATCCAGCGATTGACTGATCTGACGCTTTTTCGGATCCTCCACACCGACATCATCAAAAAAGCGTTCAAAGTTTGCGACATGGCGTACTTCTGCTTTGCGTTCAAAATTGCCACGAACAGGTAAGTCATATTTTTTTGCCAAAGCAATCACTACTTCCTGATTTTGCCCAAAAGTATGGGTGTGGTGATGGCTATCTAAATGTGTTGGTATAATCCCCGCCCGAAAGACTTTCTGGATTTGCGCATTCCATTCTTGGTATAATTCATCCAAATCGATTTGAAAAGGTTGCTCATAAAAAGCTAATTTCTTAAATGCATGATTTTCATCTATTAAAGTTGTTACATTATTCAGTATCGGTTTCCCACAAGTCAATGTTAAATGAACACCTACGCCCAAATCAGGAAATTCTTTCTTTAACTTTACTCCATGTTCAAATCCGGGCATATTAGCCATTATCGTAGTTGACGTCAAAATGCCTTCGCGATAAGCATCTATAATTCCATAATTCACGCCCCGACTATACCCGAAATCATCTGAGTTTATAATTACTTTTCCCATTTTCTTCCTCTTTTCTTTTTGATTGACACTAAAAAAGACGCAATCTAATAAGGATCTCCTCAGCACTACACTGAATGATCTCTTATTAGGTTACGCCTACCGAATAGTTACACCCTAACTGTTATTTTATTTAATTCTTGCCAAATGAACCGCTAGATAAACCGTCTCATTTTCTTGAATGGTGATCCCGTATTTCTCTTCTATGCTAGTTGTTATAAACGTTGCGATGCTATAAGGAACACTCTGATGAAACGAGTCATTGAAAAAAGAAAAATCTTCTTCCGGCACCTTTTCTTGATAAATCAAGCGTTTCACTAAAAATTTCACATGGATCATCAAACGATGATAGGTTAGAGACTCATGATCCAATTTCCCAAAATACTTCTTTTCTAACAACTGCAAAATCTCAGTTGTCATCTCAAGAATTTTTAAACTATTTAAACTGTTTTTTTCGCCTAGCTCTGCATTAATGATATGCATAGTAATAAATCCAACTTCATTGGCACCTAATTCTGTCTCATAACGTTTATTGATCAATCGGACAACCTCAACAGCTGTCTGATATTCTTCTGGATATAACAACTTCATCTCAGGCAACATGATCGCTGTAACCTGACTATCTTCTTTTCTTCGTTGAATCGCAAAATAGATATGATCTGTCAAAGCAATATAAATATTCGAATCCAATGTGGCTTTGATCTCCGACTGAATAAAATGAATAATTTCTTCTGAAAACTCAATAAATTCAAGTGGAATTTGTGCAGCCATCTCACTAAACATTTTTGTTTTTTCTTTGGAATCTAAGACAAAAAATTTATCCGCTACCCTTTCATCGAACACTTCATTTACAACTGCTGAAAACCCAATCCCTTTACCCATAGCAATTTTTTCTACCCCATTATCATTCACTAAAACGACGTTGTGATTGATTTTTTTCACGATACGCATATTCATTAACAATCCCTTCTCCTGAAAGGCAAAATAAATTTTTACTGCTGATTTTATTCTATTTAATCGCTCCTTTCCATATTATTACTAACGCGTTAATCTCAGGAAATGGCCAAATGAAGTAACTTTTTTACGCAAAAACGACCTAAGAAAAGAAACTTTTCTTAGGTCGTGCCTAATCTAATAGTTACACCCTGTGTTTTATGGCTAAAATATACCACAAGGTGAAAGCGTTGTCAAACCCTATTTTCTATATTTGTTTATTCTCAGATTGAAACCTTGCTTCCACACGATAAATAGGCTGTCCTTTTGCCGAGAATTTCTGTTCGTACTCTGTCATAATATTGCCTTCATAATCGCTGGCATGTAGATCCAGCCAAACTTGTTCTAAAATCATCCCATATTTAGAAAAACTGCTTAATGAATATTCAAATAAACCTCGATTATCCGTTTTAAAGTGAATTTCGCCATTTGATTTTAGAATTTCTTCATCGGTTGCTAAAAATGTTTTAAACGTTAAACGACGTTTTTCATGTCTTGTTTTTGGCCAAGGATCAGAAAAGTTTAAATAAATTTGATCTATTTCATTTTCAGCAAAGTATTGTGTTAGTTCTTCTCCATTTACATGAAGTAATTGTAAATTAGGCAATTCTTCTTCTAATGCTTTTTCTAGAGCGATTGAAAGAACACTCAATTGCATATCGATCCCAATATAATTAATATCTGGGTTTGCTTTGGCCATTCCTACCACAAATTGTCCCTTACCAGAACCAATTTCAATGTGAATCGGGTGATTATTCCCAAAACGCTCTTCCCAGCGTCCTTGCCATTTAGACGGTTCATCTACGACCAATTCAGGATGACTCGCCAATAATTCTGCAGCTCCTGGTCTTTTTCTCATTCGCATGTATCTATCTCCTCTGTAACAAATTTTAAGAGGGTAGAACAAAACTGACGTTTTGTGCTGCCCTCTGATATTCAAGTAAGCAGTGAGAAACAGCAATTGTTGTCCTTGTCCTCACTAATAACCAAATGCTTGTTTTAATTTCAAAATTTCTGCGTTCATTTCACGTTTTTCTCCTGACTGATAATGACGGAGAATTTCTTGTAAGAAATTAAATAACGCATACCATTTGATTCTCATTAACGCCTCTTCACTTGGACGCATCCCGTAGGACAACAGCCATTTATTCCAGCTTGCCCGTGGAACATAATGTCCCAACAGCATTCCTAAATCCAGCGCCGGATCAGCAACCATCACAGAATCCCAATCAACTAAATAGAGGTAATTATTTGATACAATCCAATTACGATGATTAACATCACCATGAACCACCATATAATTATGTACAGAGTAGTTTGGAATATGCTCCTGTAGATAGTGATACACCCTAGCAAGATACGTGTTATTTCGCAATTCAGTTGGCAATTTCTGATCATATTCTTGAAGCATCATAGCAGGTGTTTTGATTTGCCCACCGATTTTTTCAAGCATACTTTTCAGCATATGCGAATGATGTAAATGATACAACACATCTACAACATCATTTCTTTGTCCAATTTCTTGTGCTTTCAACACTTGCCCATCCAGCCATTCTTGCGCTGTTAAAATATCACCTGTCACTGTTCGTTTAGTCCAAACCAACTTAGGGGCAATCCCTTCTTTAGACAAGGCAGCCAAAAGAGGAGAAGTATTTCGTTTAATAAATACTCTTTCAGTCGCACGTATACCCATGAAAGTTTGGCCAGTTGCGCCTTTTATTGGCTGCAAGCGCCACTCCTTATCCAACTGAAATGCCATGGAATTTATCTCCTATCTTAACACAATTTAAATGAACGCATAACGGAATCATCCAGTCTCTCCCTAAAATGTCTGAGAGATATTTTCTCTCGTTCATCTTTTGTCTATTTCTAAAGAACTTCAACCTTAAGTATTTCCTTTGATGTTGAAGTAGAGTACAGCCCTAACCTGTGAATTTAGAAATCTTCATTATTTACAGTACCTATCATTTTAGCTTCCATAGCGTTCAACGTCAAGCATCACTCTTGTACTTTTAGCAGACATCCTATTTTTCTGCGCTTCCGCATATCTTATTAACGCTGGCAATATACGCATTCAACAATTTTTTCGTGATTTCTCCGGGCTTTCCAGTACCAACAACATGATCATTTATTTTAACTACAGGGACAATTTCAGTAAGCGAACCTGAAACAAAACATTCGTCTGCTGTAAATAACTCTTCTTCATATACAGCTTCTTCTTTCACAGGAATGTCCAACTCATTTGCCAGTTCTAAGATTTTCTTTTTGGTAATTCCTGGCAAAATTAAATGTCCATCTGGATGTGTGTATACTATTCCATCTTTGACCACCCAAAAGTTTGCTGCTGAAGTTTCGGTTACCTTATCCTCACGAATCAGTACCGCATCGTCAAATCCTTTTTGTCTAGCCTCATCTAAGGACAAAATGTTCCCCATTAAACTCAATGACTTGATGTCACAATGCAACCAGCGTGTATCTGGTACAACAGCAACACTGATCCCTGTTTCCATTTTTTGCGTGGGTCTTTGATAGGGCAAGATATTAGCTGTTAATACTCCTTTAACTTTCTTTGGATCAGGTAGTGCATGGTTTCTTGGCGAATCAATACCGCGCGTTACTTGAAAATATAATTTACCTTCTTTAATTGCTTCAATTTCCACTAACTTATTCAAATTTGCTGTCAGTTCCTCTTTTGAAAAGGGCAAATGCATGTTGATTTTTTCAGCCCCATTCCACAAACGCTCCAAATGAGCTTCTAACATATAAAGATGTCCATTATAAACACGTACGACTTCATACAGCCCGTCGCCATATTGATACCCTCGATCTTCGATATCTATTTTTACTTCATCACGTTTAACAATCTGATCATTCCATAAAACATGCATTTTTTAAGCCTCCATTTTCTTCAAACGATACGGAACATACAATTTTGCAAACAGGACAACTTCCACAAGTAACACGATGACAACCATCAACCCCTCTGTAAAATCAGGCAAAGCAATTAAAACAAAGCCGCTGAACAAAATCGCTGCTACAAACAACAAGACAGTTACTAACTTACTAACAGCCTGCTTCTTTTGTCCCACTGGCACAGGATATAAATGTGTCATCACCATATAATCGAACTGTGTATAAATTGGAATCAATTGAAAACCAATTAAATAAATAAACAGGACCGACACGCCCATTGAAATCCAAAATTCTTTAAGGAAAAATAAAATCACGCCTCCAACTAGTACCAGTCTAATAAATAATCCACTATATTCAGAACCTCTTAAAAAACTGCGGGCATAGAGATATAAATAGGTATTTGTAGTTGTTGCCTTGATTCTACTTAATAATGGATCCAGATATTTCCGACGTTTAACACTACTAGATATTTCTGGTACATCGGTAAACAAATGGATAAACTGATAGATTCGATGCATTCGATTTTTTTCTTGTCGGATCATCTTTTCCCAATCTAAAGAAACAGATTGCTCTTTTTTCTTTAACGCTAAACAAAAGAACACAAATTGAAGGATAGCTATCAACAGCCCTACCACTGGCATTATATATAGACTACAAACGATCGCCAGTAGACTGGTGATCAACCATAATACAAACCACTGCACATACTCTTTTGAAGAAATTTGATATAATTCATATTTTTGCACTCTCAAGTGACTCGCTTTTAAACTTCCTAACATCACGATGAAATAGAAAAATGTTGAAAATGCCCAACCTGTAGATACAACGACTAGCGGCATTGACATACCACCAAGCAAGAATAGTGCTACTAAGGGCACCCAAAAAGAATAACGCAAGGCTCTATTTAAGTAACTATCCATTTCGGGTTCTTTGGGTAGGATAAAGACTTTATCTGCCTCTTCTGCTAATGTCGCAATACGACCAATCTGTATGATCGCCAGCCATAAAAGTAAAACGAGTGGTCTTCCCCATACAAAATGTACAGGTAGTGTTTTTAATACTTGTGAATAATAAAAACCTAGACCGCCCAACAAAAAGACACACACCAATATAAAATGATCGTTAAAAACATACCGCATGTATTTCATCATTTTTCTAAGATGACGTGCTAAACGAATGCCATAAAATCCAGACATACTACCCCACCTTTTCTTCTTTTGTTAATGCGATATAAATATCGTCCAAGGATGATCCTGGTAAATTGAATTCTTTTTGTAGCTCCTCCATTGAGCCCATTGCCCGAACTTCACCTTCATGTAATACTACAAAACGATCACAATATCTTTCTGCAGTTGCAAGAATATGAGTAGACATCAAAATTGCAGCGCCTTGATTACGCATTTCGTCCATCAACTCTAATAACGCATGAATCGCCAACGGATCTAAGCCTAAAAATGGTTCATCAATGATATACAAACTCGGCTCAATTAAAAAGGCACATAGAACCATCACCTTTTGTTTCATCCCTTTTGAAAAATTTGCAGGGAACCAATCTAATTTATTTTCTAAACGAAATGTTTTTAGCAAAGTAGCCGCGCGTTTAAATGCTTCTTCGGTGGGAATATCATACGCCATTGCCGTGATTTCAATATGCTCTCTTAGTGTCAATTCTTCATATAAAGACGGTGTTTCTGGAATATAGCCAATTTTTTTTCGATAGCTTTCTGGCTGCTGCTTCAGTGTTTCACCATCAATAGAAACTTTTCCTTTTTGCGGAGTCAATAAACCAATTACATTTTTGATCGTAGTACTTTTACCTGCGCCGTTCAATCCAATCAAACCGACCATCTCACCAGATTTCACTTCAAAGTTAATATCTTTTAAAACAGGAATATGGCCATAGCCCCCAGTTAAATGTTCAATTACTAAACTCATTCATATACCTCCAACTAATTTTATCGTGAATCTATTATACCACGAACTTTTTGAAGGTTTCATGAACTTTTTCTCCCAAATAGAATTCAAGATATGTTAAAGTAAACATAACAGTTAAATGAAAGAAGGGAA
Source organism: Enterococcus sp. 4G2_DIV0659 (assembly GCF_002140715.2). NCBI lineage: Bacteria > Bacillati > Bacillota > Bacilli > Lactobacillales > Enterococcaceae > Enterococcus > Candidatus Enterococcus mansonii. Next base: position 1,349,070 of record NZ_NGLE02000001.1, read on the forward strand.
ACTATGACAGATTGTATTTTTTGTAAGATTATTAACCAAGAAATTCCTAGCTATAAAGTTTACGAAGATGATAAAGTTTATGCATTTTTAGATATCACACAAGTGACTAAAGGTCATACTTTGTTGATTCCTAAAGAACACGTCACAGATATTTTTGACTATGAACCAACTCTCGCTGGTGACGTTTTTGCTCGTGTACCTCTCGTTGCCCGTGCCTTAGAAAAAGCATTTCCAGAGATGGAAGGTTTAAATATTATTAACAATAATAAAGAATTGGCTTATCAATCTGTTTTTCACTCTCATATCCATCTTATTCCTCGTTATGGAAAAACGGATGATTTCTCCATTCACTTTGGCAACAATCAAGAAGACTATTCTTCTGAAGACATGCAAGACATTGCAACAAAAATTGTAAAGCAGGTGGAACAATCATGAGTAAATTTTCTAAAGGTCTTTTATTTGGAGCTGTCGCAGGAACTATTGGCGGATTACTTTTTGCACCAAGAAGTGGGAAAGATACACGTCAAAAAATTGTAGATGAATTAGATGAATGGACTGACTTAAAAGAAGATTTTACTGATAAGTTAGAACAAGTCAAAAAATCAGCCGCTGCATTACAAAAAACAGCTGATTTATACATTGAACCTTTTATTGAAGGAATCAATAAAGATATCGAAAACTTCAAGTTTCAAGCTGAACCAAGACTAGCTCAAATCCAAGAGCAAGCTGAACAAATTCAATCTGAATTACCTGAAATACCAGAAATAGTTTAATAGTTACTTGATTAACTTCTATATAAGAAAGAACGTATTGGAAAATCCTTAAAATAGATAAAATTTTATTATTTTTAATACTCTCTTATTGTCTATTTCCTCATTTAATTTTATTTTAAAATCTATAACTATAGATTTTAGCTAAAATTCCCACACTTATAGATGAAAGTGTGTCCTAAATTCGAAAATTTATTGAAACTATGATTTGGGTGTTTCTTTTCTGAAAGATAATGTGGTATAGTTATAATCGTGAGAATTAATTTCTACATAATAAAAATAAAATAATCCTAGGAGTGCTTAAAAGAATGAAGAAAAAATTAATCTTAGCTGCAGCAGGCGTATTTAGTATTTTTGCATTAGCAGCATGTACTGGCGGCTCAAAAGACATCGCATCAATGAAAGGCGGCACAATCACTGTTGATGATTTTTACAACCAAGTAAAAGCTAGCCAACAAAGCCAACAAGATGTGAAAAACATGATCATCTATAAAGTATTTGAAGAAAAATACGGAAAAGATGTTTCAGCTAAAGAAGTTCAAGAAAAATTTGACGAATCGAAAAAAAGTGTAAAAGAACAAGGTCAAAATTTTGATGAGCAATTAAAAGCATCTGGTTTTACAGAAAAAAGCTACAAAGAAGTAATCAAGCAAAACCTTGCATTTATAGCTGGTATCAATGCACATATCAAAATTACTGACAAAGATTTGAAAGCTGCTTGGGAAACATTCCACCCAGAGGTAGAAGCACAAATCATTCAAGTTGGAACTGAAGATGAAGCAAAAGATATTAAAAAACAATTAACTGACGGTGGCGACTTCTCTAAAATCGCTAAAGAAAAATCAACAGATGCTGCGACTAAAGATGACGGTGGCAAAATCAAGTTTGATTCTCAAACAGAAACTGTTTCAGCACAAGTAAAAGAAGCAGCCTTCAAATTAAAAGACGGTGAAGTTTCTGAACCAATCCAAGCAACAGATGCGACTGGTTACCAAACAACATTCTCTATCGTAAAAATGGTTAAAAACAAAGAAAAAGGCAATGACATGGCTCCTTACAAAAAAGAGTTGAAAAAAGTTGCTGAAACAAACAAACAAAACGATCAAGAATTCAGAAACAAAGTAATTTCTGACGAATTAAAAGAAGCAAATGTTAAAATCAAAGACGACGCATTTAAAGATGTCTTAGCTGGTTTGATCCAAACTGAAGACTCTGCTAAATCAAGCGATTCTGCTAAAAAAGACTCTAAAGAAAAAGACTCTAAAAAATCTAAAGATTCTTCAAGCAAAACTGAAGATTCATCAAGTAAAACAGAAGAATCTTCTAAATAGTAAACAAAAAAGAGAGGTTTCCCTCTCTTTTTTATTTGGTTAGTTTTTAAATACTAGCTCAAAGAGTTCGTAAACAACTAACAACTCTTCTGAAAAAGGTACTTGATACTTTGCTAACTCTTGCTCAAAAAATGGCTGATGAACACTGCGCCAATAAGCCAAGGTCCTCGCACCTTCTCCTTCAAGATAACCATGTACCTCTGAAATATCAGAATAAGGCAAGATATCTACGACTTTTGTACAAATAATTGCTTGCGCCTGTTCTTCCCCATCAAGAATTATACTGTAATCACCAACTTCTGGAAGCTTCTCATTTTCAAACGCTCGTTTATATAGCAGATGTAAAGAAGAGGTTCCTGTCTTTTCTCCACTAAGAACATGAGCCAATAATTCATCTGCCATTTCTGGTGAGTTTCCAAACGCCCAAACTCCATACTTATCATGAGTCATTGACTGTTCTTTTTTAAATCGTTCCCATAGGCTAATTGCAGATTGATTCATTTCGCTCTCCTATTCCAGTTAAATATTTTTTGGAACATAAAAACTTCGATTATCTAATCCAAAAATTCGATCGGTGTATTCTCCTGGCTCAGTTTGACGAATAGATCCTAACATCATTTGAATTGATGCATCCATATTATCTATTTGATGCAACACTTCTGCTTCCATAATTCGTGGACGAACGGGAGAACCATACTCTAATAAACCATGATGAGCTAAAACCATGTGACGTAAAACAATAACATCTTCATCATTTTCATCAATCTTCAGAGCAATGCAGGCTTTTGTGATCTCTTCATCTACAAGAACTAAATGCCCAATCAAATTTCCTGCTAGCGTATATTCTGTTGTCATAGCTCCAGAAAGTTCTTTGACTTTACCTAAATCATGTAAAATAATCCCAGAATAAAGCAACGCTGCATTTAATTCATTGTATTCTTTACAGATTGATTTTCCTAAACGCAACATAGAAACAGTATGGTAAGCCAAGCCATTTGCAAACGCATGGTGATTTCTCTTCGCTGCAGGATAATCAAAAAACTCTTTTTGGTACTGTGTTAACAGGTAGCGAACAATTCGTTGCCAATGAGCATTGGTGATTTCAAATACCGTTTGATTAATCTCTTCAACCATGTCTTCTCGTTTTAATGGCGCTCGTTCCATATATAAAGCTGGTTGATTAGGTTCTTCTGGTCGCGCTAAACGCATATGAATAATTTTGACTTGTGGATTCCCTTGGTAAACCTCTCTTTTGCCATTTAATAAAATCACATTCCCCGCCAAAAAACGACTGATTTCTTCTTCTGATGCATCCCAATATTTTCCATCGATTGTACCTGATGTATCTTGAAATGTGAATGCAATGAATTTTTTTCCATTTTTTGCTACACGCACATCTGCATTTTTGATCAATAGAAATAGTTCAAACGTTTCATCTACTGTTAATTCACGGATTTTTTTCATACTTACACTCCTTCTAATTCTATAATCGGTTGTTTCAGTTCTTTATAATAGCTTACCATTTCTTTATCAGAAGAAAAACAGATGACTTGTTGGTGTTGGGAAAAAACAGCAAATAATTGAGCTAACTGTTTTTTTCGTGGACTATCGTAATGAAGCCAGCCATCATCTACTATAATCGGACAGACGCTACGTTGTTCCTGTAAATAAAGAAAAGCAAAACGAACAGCCATAATCACTTGATCCCTTGTTCCTGTGGATAGCTCATGTAACATAAAACGTTGCTGCTCTTCACGAATAACAACCAATTGCCCTTCATGCAATTCAATTGAGCGATAGGTCTGAGCTGTTAATAGTGAAAAATAATCCGTTGCCTTTTTCAATAAATTAGGCAATTGCTGTTCTGATAACTCTGTCAAAAGATCGATCAAAAGCTGTCCTGCCAATTGATTGGCCGACCAGTTTAAGGCCAACTCTTCAATTTCGGCTTTTAACATTGCTTGTTCTTGGTAAAGTTCGTCTAATGTCCCATCAGATAACATTTGTTGCCGTTGATAAAGTAACTTTTGCTCTTTTTTCTGTAATTGATGGAGGGCTTCTTCCAACTCTTTGATTGTTTCGACTAATTCTTGCTGTTTGATTACTAATTGTTTTGGCTCAATTGATTCAGTATACAAACCAGCTAACATCTTTTGAAGTTCATCTTTCCTCTTATGATTGTCAAACGCTTCTTGATAGACCCGCAATCTGATAGGAATTTCATTGATTGACTCAATTTGAAAGCGACGCATTAATGGCTGTCCTTGTTCTATTACCTGTTGTTGCTTATCTTTTAATTCGCGGATCATCTGACGTGTATAGGCATCCGCTTGATATTCTTGAGCAAAGCGAACTTTTTCCATTCTATCCGCAAATTCACTGATTACTCGGATTCTATCAGCTAGTGACGTTCCTGCAATAGGCAGTATAGCCGTGAATCTGTCAGTTTGTTGAGACATATCAGCCACGCGCTGTTGATCTTCTTTTAATTGATGTTCCAGTTCTTGATTTGTTTTGATCAAAATCAAATATCGTGTAATATCTGCACGATGGTTCAACCAAAATTCTACTCGATCCATCCTGCCTAAATGATTTTCTTTGACCTTTTGAGTAATTAAATGGGCGGTTTGATTTTCTTCTTCAGTGATTTTTTTAATATCAGACTTTATTTTGATTAATTGATCATTCAAATAATCTAGTTGTGAAAGCTTCTCTTGCCATTGTCGTTTTTCATTTTTGTACGTATCCTTTGGTTGATAAAACAGTGGTAACACAGCGATACTCATCAAACCTATGCTGAGGATAAACGCCACATATCTAATCGGTACAGATATGAAAAAACTCAATCCAAAAACAATAACAGCGACACCGCAAAGAAATGGATTAACTTTTTTGTTTTTTTGACGGTGATTTTTTCGAAACATCTCTTTATTTAGCGTTTCAAAGGTACTCAAATTTTCTTCCCGCGTCGCAATTTCTTCTTCAAGTAAGCGTAAATCCGTTTGTGCTTTTTGAAGTTTGACCGTACGAGCTACTAGCGTTTCTCGCATCTCGTTAACTTCCTGCTCTTCAAAGGGCAATTGAGGCGGTTGGGCTGCCGTCCAACCCCATTGTTTTTCTAACGGATGCATTTCTTGTAAATTTTGCTGGAATGATTGGCTCATCCAATCAATTTCTGAAAGTAGTTTATCAATCTCATAGCGTTTATTTAGTAATTGCTGAATATTATCTTCTTCTTCTAGATAAAAGGCATACTCCTTCGATAGATCTTCACTCTCACTTTGTACCGCCAGATTTTGATTGAAACGTGTTAGTTCTTCACTTAAAAAATGATATTGCTGATATATTGAACGTAGCGTTTCTTGTTCGTCATTACTGATCACGGCCGTTGCTTTTGATTGTTCTATATTTTGCAGTTCTTCATACAATGGTAAATTCATTACTTGCTTTTCAATTAAAACTTGTTGTTGTTTGATTTCTTGGAGGGATAAACGGCTTTCCGTTATTTTGCGTTCTGTGTCTGACAAATCAGCAACTAGCTGTTGATACGGACGCTCTTGTTGCTCTTTTTCATTGATTCGCTTTTGTAATTTTTGATATTCAAGTAATTTTTGATTTAACGGCGGTTGACTTCCTTTCCCTTTGTAGATCGTCTGTGCATGTTTAAAATAAGCCTCTCTATTCAATAATAACTGCTGACTTCCTGATAATCCTAATGAAAGTAATGACGTCTGTAATTCTTCCTCGTTCAATTTATCTAATTGGCTGAGTTGTTCTTGTTGAAAGGTAAAAACCGATTGAAATAACTCTTTTGTTAGTGGATGCAATATCTTTTCCAATGTCCCTTCATCCCCAATTTGACCATTAAAATAAACTTTAGCCTGCCCTTTATTTTGCGCTTTAAAACGTTCTACTTGGACCTCACCATAAACAGGATGTGAAAACCAAAGACGTCCGCCAAACGCCGCACCATTTTTTGGTTGATAATCTTTTTTTCTTTTTCCTTTCGCTGGAAAGCCAAAAAGCATTGCTTGAATAAATTGATAAATGGTTGATTTGCCTACTTCATTCTCACCAAATAGCAGTTGATTGCTGGGTAGAAAATCAATTTTTTTCTGTTGCCATTTACCAAAGCCGACAAGTTCTATTGCAATGAGTTTCATGATTGATCCTCCCGAATGACAAAATCTTGATTGATTCTTTGATCTGCCGCTTCAATACTACGTTTTCGCCATTGTTCATTCACATGAACAACTGTTGAAAATAATGGGTTCTGAAGTAACTCTTGCAACGTATCTGAAAAAATTTCAGGTTGTAGATAGTTTTTTTCTAGTTGTTTTAGCAATTCAGGATCGGCAAAAATTTCGCTTTTTATATCCGTCGTCCGATCTTTTACGTCTAATTGATAGACTAATAATGCCTGGCTAGATTCTAACAACAACCTTTCTTGCAAGTATTGAAGTAATTCTCCACTTTCAAAAGATGTTCGAAATTCTTCTCCAAGCTGTTCGGTTTCTACTAACTGAATTTCTTTTAGCGTAAGCTCCCCCTGTTCTTTGTTCTCTGCCAAAATCGTTTCTAGAAGAAGGACTAATGCCTCTTGTAAGCTTTTAGCCTGTCTTAATGAACATTCTTGTGATTGCCACTTAATTTGCTCTGTTTGTTGAAAACGAACCGTTGCGTGACCTGGCTGTATAGATACAATCGCGCCACCTTGAACTGTTCGTTCTTTTTTAGTATGACCTTGAGGGGTTCCAGGATACACGATCAAAGGATTCGCACTAACCACTTGAGGCTGATGGATATGTCCCAAAGCCCAATAATCGTATCCTTTTGATTTCATTTGGCTAAACGAAAACGGTGCATAATTTTGCTGTCCATTATTTGAAGTATCACCATGATAAATCCCAATATGGATATCTACGGTTTGGTCTTTTAGCGGAAATTGATCTAATTTATTCTCGTTGATCCAAGGATGTTCATAACTAAACCCTGTTATGGCCACTTTTTCTTGATTTTTCGTCATAAAATAATGCGTCTCAACTTGTTCTTTTTTAAAAAGAAACATATTCGCCGGAAAATCAAACCAATATCTCTGCTCCATGTAGTAATCATGGTTTCCGAAGGTCATAATTACAGGTATCTTCACTTGCTCCAATCGTTTCATTTCGTCGATAAAATAGGCTTGCGTCCGAATTGAGGTCCGACTTTGATGAAAGGTATCACCCGCCAAAATCACTGCATCTACTTGATTTTTGATAGCTATATCGACAATTGCTGCCAGTACTTTTTGGTTTGCCTGCTGTAATCGCTCATGAATTTGTTTGGGTATTATTTTCAACCCTTCAAAAGACCGATCCAAATGTAAATCCGCTGTATGTAATACTTTCATTTGCTCCTCCTATTCATCCTAATTCATTTAGTTAATCATATCATTTTATGAAGAATCGGTCAGTAAAAATATACGAAAATTTGTTCGTTTTTTATTTTTTTGCGATCATAAAAATAAAAAAAACTGGTTCATAACTCTGCGAGTCATATCCCAGTCACATACACTCAGAATAGACAGTAGGAGCAAAAGCAACGATTTCCTCCTTAAGCTATTCTATTGTAAGATCAATCTGAACAATTTCACTTTGAGTTCCGATCCGCATCGGCGGTCCCCATGTTCCTACACCAGAAGAGACAATCACTTGTGGTTGCTTCTTATCTTTACGATAATAACCATAATCTACCGTAAAGTAAGCCTTTGTTACTAAACTAAATGGAAAAATCTGCCCCTTATGTGTGTGACCAGAGAGAATCAATTCATTCGACTCTCTGTACTCCTTAATAGTCGATGGTTGATGATCTAAAATGATCCTCGGTAAATGCTTATCTGATTTCTTAAGTTGTTCATTGATATTCTTTCTCTTACCATCTTGAGAGCCTATCGGACGACTGTCTTTTCTTCCAGCAATAATGATTGATTCATCAACAACGGTTACTTCATCCTCCAGTAAGGTGATATTTGAGGCTTCAACAAGGTCTTTCATCTGGTCAAATGTTGCTCCAGCGTCATGATTCCCCCAACACATATACGTTCCGTAAGTAGAAGAAAGACGATTGAATTGTTTTTTGATCTGTTCTGGCTCTTGAAGTGCTTTAAAATTCCCATCAAATAAATCCCCAGAAATTAAAACAAAATCTGGCTGAATTTGGTTAATTTTAGTAACAATTTTTTCTAGTTTTTTCGCATCATTGATATACCCTAGATGTACGTCACTGATTAAAACGGCTTTTAATTTCTTCTTGTCAGACTTACCAGCCCCATCTATTGTCACCTGATACTTCACGGTATTCAATTGCTGAGCCTGCCAAGAACCATAACAAAACAAACCAAAGACTACCATGACAGCTCCAACCCAAATCAATAAACTCCCTTTAGCTGAGATAGTTGCGCTCTTACGGATAATCATTAAAACCAGATCAGTCAACCCAAAAATAACTAATGAAAGAAACCATATAGAAAGCCAATAACTGCCAATTTTACCCACAAGTCCACCAACGTTTGTCTTGGATAAAAGTAATGTCACCATTGATGCAACTGTCAATAAACCAATCACTAACCATAAAATAATCGGTTGCTTAAAAAAGCGAAATGATTCCAATACAAAAAGAACTTTGCGACCAATGTAAACATTTCCCAAAAAGAATAACAAGACAATAACCAAAAATGCGAATTTATTCATCCATCTCTCCTATAGCTTGACCAACAACTTGTCCGAATTTTACGATTGTTTCTTGATTATTTTTGGTATTTTGACTAATTTCAGGATCTATCGTAACTGTATCTTTTTGAAACAATAGAATCACAGTTGATCCCCCAAATTCAAACCAACCTTTTTTTTCAAATCGCTGGCACGTACCAGAATTTTTTACATTTTTGATTTTACCAACCATTAAGGCACCAACTTCAATTTGAGCAATTTTGCCAAAATGCTTCGTTTTGATAATTGTTACTTCTCTTGCATTTCTAGAAAATACCGGTTCATTATGCGTTGCTATTGGTTGAACTGTATGAAAAATCCCTGCAATGTCTCGATGTTCCAGAATCTTTCCTTCATCAATAAAGTAATAATGATGATAGTCATCTGGGGTTAGACGAAAAATGACAGCACTGCCGCCATGCCACGACTCAGCAAGGCTTTTGCTATCAAGTAATTCAGAAAGATTATAATCAGAATGCTTCACTCGAAAAATACTTTGTTCATTAATTGGATAAACGGTCACTTTCGCGTCACAAGGAGCTGGCACCAAATTGACAGTCTCTGATAAAGGACGTGCATCTGGCTTGATTTCCCGCATAAAAAAATGATTGAATGAGCGATAGGTTGTCTTTTGGTAGTCTTCCATTTGGAGATTATTCTTTTTGATAAAGTTTTTAATCATACTTTTTGAAAACGAACTATTTAAATAGACACCTGCAAGCTTTGTAAGAGGTGCTTGGATCATCCCTTTCAAGAAGAAACGACCTAGCCTATTTTTATATAAAAAATTCAAAGATCGACTATCGTTTTCCGTTATAGGGATTGTTTTGAACTGTTTATCCATCGTCTCCTCCTAACCTCTTTAACGAATAATAAAAGCTAGAATAGCTCCTAAAAAGGCGCCGAAAATCAATTTTCTAGGATCAACCTTTTTGATTTTTACTTTGGAAATAAATAAAAAACCAATAATCAACAATGTCGCTGGATAGACCAATGAAATTGCAATTTGAAAACGACCGGCAATAAAGAATAAAATCGGTATCAACGCTGCACTGCTCGTTACCGGTAATCCTTCATAATATTCTCTACATGTATCTGACTGTTCTTTTCGTTCCATCTCAGTCACATTATAATGAGCCAAACGAATTAACGCTGCTAGAATATAAAATACGAATAAGGGCAAATAAATAGCTTGCGTCAAACCAGATGCATAACCAAGTACTGTAGGAAAAACACCAAAACTAATTAAATCCGCTAAGGAATCAATCTGAATTCCATAATTCATCTCACTTTTATTACGGTCTTTGAGATTCGCAACAAATCCATCAAACATATCACAAATGCCAGAAAACACTAAACAAAAAATAGCTTCAACAATATGTTGTGTAAGTGCTAAATACATCCCAACTATAGAAAAAACTGCATTTCCATAAGTCAGTATTACCGTGTAATCATAAATACCAATCATACCTTTTGTTCCTCAATTCTTTTTTCGTTTAATACTACTATACCATTAAAATAGAGAGAATTAGAAGAAATTTTAAGATTCATCTCATTTTTTTTAATTAACTTTACTGCTAAATCCCTTTATCATTTCCATGCCTCAACAGAAAATGTCCTTTAAAGTTTAATGAAAAAGTTTTCTCTCTCACCTCCCTTTAAAGGACATTTTATTCAGCAAATCATTTGTTCTTACTTCTTAATCATTATACAAATCACGAATTGGTGTCATGATAATACGATTCAAATCATTCACAATTAAGCTAAATGCTTGTTCTTTTTCCATTAATTGATTGATGACTGTTGCTTTTTGAACTTCTGTTGCTAAAGTTTGTGCTTTTTCAGCATCTTCTTCCGAAAATTCTTCTCCACGCATTTGTTTTTCTTGTAAGCTTTGTTGGAATGTTTGGAATTCTTTAAATAATTTGTAGGCTTCTTCGTCAGCTTTCACTTCATCATACGCTTGTTCTAGCGCTTTGAATTCTGCTAATTCACGAATCTCACGTTCTACTTGATTGGCTGTATCATAGATATTGCTCATTTTATTTCCCTCGTTTCTGTAATTTCTTCTCTTTGATTGTACCATTCTTTTATTTGTTTTCAAACCGATTATTCTCCCGCCAAGCCACCAAAGAGATCTTTCAATCCATTTTTCGTTTTATCCCAGCCTTCTTTGATTTTACCGCCGATATCAGAGGCACCTTCCTTTAGCTTACCACCGATATCTTTTGCTCCTTCTTTCACACTGTCTTTCCATGCTTCATTATTGTTGTTTTCAGAGGGTGTTTGTCCTGCCGGCATCACTTCTCCGCCTGTTGCATATGCATCTGCCACTGTAAATGGTGTTTGCGGTGTATTGGCCATAATCCCTTGTGCTTGACTACTAAAGACTGTTGACGCGTGTGTGGCACTACTTCCTTGTAGATAATGACTTTCACTTGTTTGTTCAAAACCAAGCCATGTTGCAATCACAACATCTGGCGTAAACCCAACTACCCACTGGTCATTGGTTTTGTCAGTATCAAAATTCGTTTCAGTTGTTCCAGTTTTTCCAGCCATCACATACCCTGGCGGATCAGCATTAATTCCTGTTCCTGAACTAAAAACACCTAAAAGCATACTAGTCATTTGATCGGCTACATCTTTAGTGATGATTTGTTTGCTTTTTACAGTCGTCTTATCTTCTATCACAGCCCCTGTTGAATCAACAATTTTTGTGATCAAATGCGCCTCTGATTGAGAACCACCTGTCGCAAAAGGACTATAAGCATTTGCCATCGTTAAAGGAGAGACTCCTGTTTTCAAACCACCTAAAGCCAAGCCATAATATTTATCTTCTTTGGCTAACGGAATGCCGAATTTTTGTGTTTTTTCAAATCCTCGATCCAAACCAATTTTATGCAACGTCCAGACTGCCGGCAAGTTCAAGCTTTCGCCTAATGCTTGATACATTGGTACTTCACCTGCATTTGTTCGACTATAATTTTCTGCCGGATAATAGTCTTGCGGCTTATCTTCTAAGATACTGTTTGGTTTCATCCCAGATTCTAAGGCAGGCGTATAAACTGAAATTGGTTTTAATGATGAACCTGGCGAACGTTTGGTTTGAGTAGCGAAGTTAAATCCACGATAAACGTGTTCCCCACGACCGCCGACCACACCTTGTACGCCACCTGTTTTTGGATTTAACGCAACAGAACCACTTTGAACCATTGCTCCATCTTCTGCATTTGGTGGGAATAACGCATCATTGGCATAGGTTTGTTCCATTGATTGTTGATAATTTTGGTCTAAGGCTGTATAAATTTTGTAGCCTTTATTTAATAAGTCTTCTTCTTTTAAGCCATACTTATTAACTGCTTCATCAATAACTGCATCAAAATAATACGGGTATCGATAATCTGAGTTTTGATCCGAATAATTATCAACTAACATTGCACCCATATCTACACTTGCTTGCCCGTCTGCTTCACCTTGGGATAATTTACCATTGTCTACCATTAACTGTAAGACTGTATTCCGTCGATTCACAGCGTTCTCTACATAATCAATTGGGTTATAAATCCCTGGTCCTTTTAACATACCGACTAATGTCGCTGCTTGACCAACGGATAATTCATTCGCACTTACCGCAAAATACTTGTGAGAGGCATCTTCAATCCCCCACACACCATTACCGAAGTATGAATTATTCAAATACATTTCTAAAATTTGCTGTTTATCATATTTTTTCTCAATTTCGATTGCTAAAAACAATTCTCGTGCTTTACGCGTCATTGTCTGTTCCTGTGTGAGATAGGCATTTTTGGCTAATTGCTGCGTAATCGTACTTCCTCCGCCACCACCGCCGATTTTTCCAAAACTTAGTTTCCCCACGACTGCACGAAGCAGCCCTTTAATATCGTACCCATGATGGGTTTCAAAGTTTCGATCCTCAGTTGAAATCAAGGCATCCTTGACATAAGGAGAAATCTGATCAATCGTGACAAAGGTTCCTTTTTGCCCAAAGAGCTTTCCTGCTTCATCCCCATTTTTATCATAAATCACCGTGGATTCTTCTAGCCCTTTCTTTAAAGCTCCTACATTCGCTGATTTCGCTAACGTAAATAAATAAATGCTCGTCACTAAAACGGCAACTAACCCTAGTAATAAAATGATTTTATTGATTTGATATTTTTTCCATATCCGCTTTCTCCATTGATGAAACCGAATAAGGTATGGTTTGATCCAAATCCAAAAGCGTTTAAGACCTGCTTTGATTTTCTCTATAATTGTTTTAACGTCCATAATACTCCCTCTTATATAAAAGTTTCTAAGCCATTTTACCACAGAAAATTGATTCTATTCATAGGGCTTTAGCATGAATAATATATATCTATTTAGTTTTGCTTATTTTACCATGGTTTTCTTTTATTTTTGTATAGAAAAACTTAAGAATCCATCAAGAAATCAGTCATTTTCCTTGTTTCTATCATTCTTTTCAACCTACGTTCTTATTTTCGTTAAAAAAAAATGCTAATTTAAGATATATTTGATCATAAAAAATTCATACCTTGCCTTTATTATATAAGTATACCAACAAACAACCCTAACAAAACACTTTTTCATTTTTAACTCCTTTTCCCCACTCTTCCCCAAGAGTGGGTTCTTTTTTTTCGTCCGTGTTCATCTATAAATACTTGTACACATCCAATCACACTAAATTCCCAGAAGATCAGGATTGGCCCAAACTTTCATTTAACACAATGCAAAAGTGAGTACAACTTAAACACTACTTTAGAAAAATTTTACAGTTTTCAATAAATTAATACACAAAAACTTCATATTTGATTTGTATTATATATGTATACCAACAAACAACCCTAACAAAACACTTTTTCATTTTAACTCCTTTCCCGTCCTTCCCCAAAGGACGGGTGTTTTTTTGCTTGGCATTTCTCTTTTTATTTTTCACGATCAATAAAAAATCTATTTTAATAAAATAGACATTCGTTGTATACTACTCATGAGGTGAAATGAATGAATATAACTTTTAGTCAAGCAATAACCAAAGAAAATTGGACGAACTTTAATAAAAAATATTACAATTATAAATTTAAAAAGAGAAAACGACTCTTGTTTACCTTGGGTGTCCTTTCTGTACTATTTTTACTCTTTTCACTTTTTAATATCTGGAGAATTTTTCAACAACCAGTCAACATGTTCTTTGAAATAAATTTACATAATTTACTTCTCTATTGCCCTATCTATTTTTGGGCGTCAATGATTTTTTTACTTCTTGCAATTGAATTTTTTGTTCTCTATCGCTTTCAACTTGATTTTATGATGAAAAGATTTTTGAGAAATCCTAAAAATGCATCTATTTTTATCGACAGACACTATACGATTACCGATGAAACGATTGAGATTACTTCTGAGTTCACTTCTTCCGTTTACGCATGGCCAAGTTTTATTGAAGTCGTTGAAACAGATGTAGCAATTGGATTATTCATTAATTCATCAACCGTTTTGCTCATCCTTAAGCAAAACCTGATGTCTTATCAACTTGAACAACTTCAATCGGCTATTTATAAACACTTATCTGCTCATTATATTTATTTAGACTGATATTTTTTCTTTTACTTTATTATGCTAATGAAAAGGTGGAACACAAATGGACTTATCCATCCAGTTACCGAAGAATTTTAAAGAACAAACCGTTCGAGAATTACTTGAAGAAGAGTGGCTCGTTCCACGTAAAGTACGTCACTTTTTGCGCACTCGAAAAAATGTTTCGATCAATGGAGAGCCTGCTTTATTCCATTTTCCTGTAAAAAGTGGGGATATCATTACTTTGCAGTTTGAGTCAGAAGACTATCCCACTCCTGCCCTTCTTTTAGGCAATGAGGCTAAGGTTGAGGTACTCTTTGAAGATGAACACTTGATTATTCTGAATAAACCGATAGGTATGAAAACCCACCCTAATCAACCTGATGAAGAGGATACACTACTGAACCACTTAGCCGCTTACTTAGCACCTAAAAAACAAACTCCCTATGTGGTTCATCGGTTAGATAAAGAAACTAGCGGCGCGATTTTATTTGCTAAGAATCCTTTTGTGTTACCGATTTTAGGTCGCTTATTGGAAAGTAAACAAATCTATCGGCGCTATCAAGCAGTCATTTCAGGCAATCTAAAAGAGTCGTTGACCATTCGGAAAAAAATTGGTCGTGACCGACATGATCGTCGAAAACGAGTGATTGATGAACGCCGTGGTGATATGGCCGTTACCCATATTGAAGTTGAATCTTTTGATGACCAAATGAACCATACCAACGTTTACTGTGTGCTTGAAACGGGTCGAACCCATCAAATCCGCGTGCACTTAGCAAGTATTGGACATCCGATCATGGGTGATCCTTTATATCATCCAAAACCTAATGGTCGCTTGATGCTTCATGCTTATGAACTACACCTGACACACCCATTTACTGGGGAAACAATTATGGCCGTCGCTGAGCCAAGTCTGTGGTAACGAAAAGAGTGTGGAACAAAACTAAAAATCAGTTTTGTTTCACACTCTAAATCCTAATAAACGGTGGACAAAAGCCAGGTTCTTCGGCAATTTCGCAAAATTCGAGCAATACAAGAAGCGTATTGTTCGATTTTTACTCCAATTGCTCGAACCTAATCGACTTTGGTCTCAACCTCTTTATTATTTATTCAATACTTCATTTAATTTCGCTAAGTCTAACTGTTTATAGTTTTTAAAGAAACCCGCTAATTCTTTGAAAACGGCTTGATTCATTCCAACTTGATCATTTTCGACTTGCAAGACTAACAGCGGTTCGTGCAAACTCATTCTCAGTAAAAACCAACCACTACCATATTCATCAAAAACATTTACTCGAATTCCTTCATGATTTTCTGGGTCGACATTCATACCGCTATGACTTGTCACAAAAGCATTTAACTCTCGGATCACTTGCTCCCCATACTCACGAACATGATCTGCTAAAATCTCAAAACGTAATTCTTGGGTTTCTGCTGGTTGTTTTAAGGAACTAATCAACTCACCAAGCGTTGATCCTTCTTTTCTTAGTTTAGGAAGTAGCATCAGAATTTTCGCAATAACATACGCTCCATCATCTAAATAGTAATTCTCTTTAAAAGCCGCATGTCCACTTGTTTCGATTGCTAGCGGCGTGTTGATTCCTTCATCATTAAGTTCAATCATTTTATTGATGACATTCCGATAGCCAGAAATATAGCGCACTTGTTTGCCGCCTAGAGATTCGATAAAGGCTTTTAAATGACTTGATGTTGGAGAATTTGTCACAATGCTGCTGTCTGGATATTCAGCCAAAACAATCGTTGCTAAAACAGCAATCAGGTTGTTTCGGTTGATCACTTCACCAGAGGCATCCACCACCGCAGAACGATCCACATCTGTATCAAAGATCACACCTAAATCGGCCTTATTGCTCAAAACAGCTTGTTGAATACTTTCCATCGCTTCTTTATTATCAGGATTGGGAATATGATTGGGGAACATGCCATCAGGGTCTAAAAATTGAGAACCTGTGATGTCCGCGCCAAGTTGGGCTAAGACTTTTTCTGCAAAGAAACCGCCCGCCCCGTTTCCTGCATCTACGATAATATGAAAACCAGATAAAGGTTTTTCTTCTGTCGTTTTCATCCCTTTACGAATTTTCTCAGTTAAATCAGCGGAGTAATCTTCTAAAATCGAGGTTTTGGTTACAGTTCCTTTCGCTTTAAGTGCCGGCTCGTCAGCATGTGCTAAAATATACGCAATATCCGCTTTTTCTGCACCACCAGATTTTGTGAATAGCTTCAATCCATTAAAATAATAAGGCAAATGACTCGCTGTAATCATGATCGCCGCATCGCAATCATATTGAGGAAACTGAGTGGACATAAACATGGCTGGCGTTGTGGCTAAACCAAAATCCAACACTTCGATATTTTGCTCAACGAAGCTGTCGAGCAATGCTTGTTTTAGGCTATCTGCTGAAATACGGCTATCATGACCGATACCGATTTTTAATTTTCCTGATTGATGCTTTTCAACTAACTTCTTTTCATCACGAAGCCAATAAACCATCCCTACTGCGATTTTCCCGACTTGTGTTGAGGTTAAATTCGCTGTTTTTCCCTCATGATCTACCGCTATTCCTCTGATATCCGACCCATTTTGTAACGCTTTCAAATCCATGTAACCAAATCTCCCTTCATTTTTTGATTGGCTATACTTAATCCATCATCGCTTCAAAACGTGCAACGACCGCTTTTGCGTCTTCTTCTGAGCGAGCAATGATAATGATTGTATCGACTCCTGCAACAGTTCCTGCAATTTCTTCGTAGCTGACTTCGTCTAAAAAGTTCGTCACCACATCGGCTGCTCCCATATCGGTATGGACAATCACCATAAACTGGACACGTTCCATACGAATCACTGAATCTTTGACAGATTCTTTTAGTTTGTCTTCACTGCTAGAAGCTTGTTGTTGCGAGAATAAGGCGTATTTCACTCGACCATCTG
This sequence comes from Enterococcus sp. 4G2_DIV0659, assembly GCF_002140715.2. Taxonomy (NCBI): domain Bacteria; kingdom Bacillati; phylum Bacillota; class Bacilli; order Lactobacillales; family Enterococcaceae; genus Enterococcus; species Candidatus Enterococcus mansonii. Next base: position 1,366,462 of record NZ_NGLE02000001.1, read on the forward strand.
ACCCATGGGTTTTAACGATGCTCATTTCACGAACGTCTCTTGAGACAGTCGCTTGAGTTGCTTTGACACCTGATTGTTCAAGAAGTGCAATCAGGTCGTCTTGGGTTTCTATTTCATTTTCTGTGATTAGTTGTTTGATTAACCGTTGTCGATCTGTTTTTTTCATGGTTCCACTTCCTGTTTTGGTTATTTTCTTTATTATAGCGAAAGTTGGCAGATTTTGCATTTCTTTTTGGTAAAAATTACTTTATTATGAGAAAAGTGTTATCACCACTTTTGCATCCATTATAAAAAACAAAATCCTGATTACTTAAAGCTAAATTTATTATAGAAGTATCATCATTTTTTAGCGCTAATTTATTCAAATTAGAAATCTGTTTTTCCTACCCCTAAATACCAAGCACTTAGACTTTCTGAAAATTTGACAGAATTTAAGGAGAATATTGGGCGTTTTATGATTTTTTATTTTGATATACTTATTATCAAAGAAATATTGACTTGTATTTCTACTTTTGATATAGTTTGTTAAAATACAGAACGAAAAAAGGAGATTTATTATGACTTATAAACACCTAAGGAAATATAGTTATGATGACCCCGTTAAATATTCCGATGAAGTTATGAAACGTACTAATAATTTTGTTGCAGTAAAGCTTCCGTTTCATATTAATCCTTTTTCAAGGGAGCAAAAACAATACGACAAAAATTTCCAACTGTTTTATCTTCCTATAAAAGAAATCAGTTTTCTCAGAGAAAAATTATACGAAAATTCTAAAAAGATAACCAGTTTAATGGGAAATCTTCCCCCTGTTGCTCAAAAAAAGGTTTTCTTTAACAATTTGATTGAAGAAATCAAAGCAACAAATGATATAGAAGGAATACACAGTACTCGAAAGGAAATCGGAGAAGCGATTGCTGAAGTTGAAGAAAACCTAACAAAGAACAAAAGATTTCATGGTTTAGTAAATTTATATATGAAATTCCAAGATAGTGAATATAGCGAGATTAAAACAATCGAAGATATCCGCACGATTTATGATGCTCTTCTCGATGCCGAAATAGACAAAAATGATTTACCAGATGGAAAATTGTTCAGAACAAATAAAGTATATATAAGTAAAAACGGCAAACATGTACATGAAGGTATAGGAAATCAAAATACAACCGAAGTAGACATATCTAATGCTCTCCAAAACCTTGTTAATTTCATGAATAATCATGAAGTTCCATCTCTTGAAAAATGCATAACCTCTCATTATTATTTAGAATACATCCATCCATTTTACGATGGGAATGGTAGATTAGGACGTTTCATTGCTTGTTCTTATTTATCTAGAAAACTAGATTTTCTTTCAGCAATAAGTTTTAGTAGTTCAATAAAAAAACAAAAAGGCGTTTATGGTACCGCATTTTCTGAAGTATCACATCCACGTAATCATGGTGAATTGACACTTTTCATCATTGAAATGTTTGAACTCTTATCAAAAGGACAAGAAAATATTATTGATAACTTAGTTTTAGGAATCAATTCTTTAAAGACAATCATTGCCTACTTAGATACCTTAGAACTAAATGAACTTCAATATAATATTTTATTCATCCTTTCCCAAGATTATTTATTTTCTGCCGCAGGTGATAATATTAAAGATAAAGACTTTCTTGATATTTGTGAAGTAGGCAGAAAAAAAATAAATACAGCTATGGAATTTTTAAAAGCGAATGATTTTATTGTCGAAGTGAAACAAAAACCTAAAACTCATGCTCTTTCAAAATCTTTTATTAGCGAAATCAATCGGTTGATAGATTAAAGATAAAGAGGTGGTTGGGCCATCACTCTATGAGTCAATATCCCAACCACCTAAAAAATGAATGCACTGTGAGAAAAGAAACAATTTCGTCTTGCTTCTCAGACTTAAACACTCCTGTTCTTATCTCATTCCTTTTTATTTTTGTTGACTTAGTTTTCCTTCATCTCAATTCCTAACTCATTTTTTAAATACCCGCCTAAATCTTGTTCCTCACCTGTAGAAACATTCTTGATTTTCCATGTTTTTCCAATCTCATTAGGGAGAGAATGTGTTCTTGTAATTGGTTGTTCTTGGTCTTCTAATAGCAAAGCACCATATTGATAACCTTCTAAAATATAAGCTTTTCTTTCTTCACTATATGTTGCAAAGAACAAATATACCTCGCCTGCTTGAAGTTCGATATCGCCACCTTCTCTTACTTCCACCCAATCTTCACTTTGAGTAATAGGAGGTCGACCTGAATCTGCTCTCAAACGATTGTGTTTGTCTACTTCTTCTTTTTCGGCATTTTTAAAGCGATCTTTTTCTTTGATAACACCGCCTGAACGGATAAATGCTACTTCTTTTTCTGTTGTTCCTTCGATATTTTTCAATACTTCTAGCTTTCCGTACGTATCAGGTAATATGCTGTTACTGTCAGTTTCAGCAAGATCGGCGTCTACATCTGCTTTATCAATAGACGTTACCCGCGCTAAGAAAATAGTGTTTGTGTTTTCTTGAAGGCTTCTTGGGTTGGTATTATCGTACATTAGAAATGATTCTACTGTTGATGATTGTACGTTGGAACGATCAACTTCGTCTAGGTAGGAATAGTATTTTTCTTTTTTGACTTCTGGTGTTTTTTCTTTTTCAGTTGTGACTTTTGCTTCGCTTTTTTCTGTAGGAGCTTCTTTGACTTCGGTTTTTTTTGAAGAGGTATTGTTGCAAGCAGTTAAAATGATGCTGAAACAAAGAAGTGCTGTTATTGTTCGTTTTATCATTTATTATCACCATCCAATGATAAACTCTTCATCATTATATCAAAAACAAACGAAAAGTTATATATTACATCCCAAATAAACTTATATTATTTCTAAAACAAAATTTATTCACACAAACTTACATTCCCCCATTGACTCTCCACCTCACTTAAATTAAAATGGAATGAGATAGAACGAAAAAAATCTAGCCAAACGAACTTCGTTCAGCTAGACAAAATAAAAAGGCACTCTGCAGGAAGATTGGTCGTCATCCCACAGAGCCTTATACAATCAGCACGACCTGATCGTACAAGTTGCCCTTAGTCAATTTTCATTGACTGTTTTTATTTTACTCAATATTTCATGAAATTACTAGTGTTTTTTCTGATGTTCTGAGTTTAACGACAAAAACAGTTCAATGCTTCTTAATTGTACTTAGCGCGGTTTCGGCAGGTGTCCGAAACCGTTTTTTTTCGTTCTATCTCTAAGGATGGAAGCACGTTTGACGTTTTGCTCATCTTTAGAAACTGCTGTAAACGTCTGTGTGTTTGTGCTTACTTTGACGAGGCAAGCCATTTCATGTTGTGACAGATCGTTTCAGCACGATGATAACGAGGAAACAGCCGACACCTCAAAAGGCTAGGCAGTAACCAACCTTTTTGAAGCCGAATATAATCAGCATACACTGAACAATCAAGTTGCCCGAGTCAATGCATAAAAGGAATGCTATCTACCAGATTATTACATAGCATTCGATCAGAGCTTTATTATCAAAGGCTGACTGTTTCCTCGTTATTATTCCATTTTTCACTTGCAAAATCAACCCTATTTACTAACATCATTGTCAAATATTCAGTACATTTCTGATGTAATCTTTGATATACTATAATTAGTTGAATAATGGCTGAGGCTCTGAAAAAGGAGTTGATGCCATAAAGATATGTCTTTATCGCTTTTGTCCTGCTTTAGTGCATAGGAAAAGCGGTCCTTGAAAGATTTGTTAAAAGATATCGCTTCAAAAATAGTTGTCACGCTAGTGGCTTACTATATTGTCGAAGGGATTAAAATCTTTGTCACTTTGATTTTTAGGTAAAAAAAGACCACTATCTGCTCGACTAAAGTAAGATAGTGGCAACATTAAACAATCGGGCTTTAGTCAGAACTCAACTAAAGAGTCAGTGTTATCAGCACTGGCTTTTTTGTAATCGTAATAATTATCGATTACTCTCTTGTCAATTATACCTTATAAAGTCTCTGGAAAGCAACTTATCATACTAATTTTTGTAAAATATTTAATACACTATTGATACATTTTTTGATATACTATAACTAGTTGAATAACGGCTGAGGCTCTGAAAAAGGAGTTGATGCCATAAAGATATGTCTTTATCGCTTTTGTCCTGCTTTAGTACATTGGAAAAGCGGTCCTTGAAAGATTTGTTAAAAGATATCGCTTCGAAAATAGTTGTCACGCTAGTGACTTACTATATTGTCGAAGGGATTAAAATCTTTATCATTTCTATTTTTGAGTAAAAAAAGACCACTATCTTCCACGCTAAAGTAAGATAGTGGCAATTCGTCTTATCGAGCTTTAGTCAATATTCAACTAAAGAGTCAGTGTTATCAGCACTGGCTTTTTTGTAATCGTAATAATTATCGATTACCTTCTCATTAATTATACCTTATAAAGTCTTTAGAAAGCAACTTATCATACTAATTTTTGTAAAATATTTAATACACTATCGATACATTTTTTGATATACTATAACTAGTTGAATAACGGCTGAAGCTCTGAAAAAGGAGTTGATGCCATAAAGATATGTCTTTATCGCTTTTGTCCTGCTTTAGTGCATTGGAAAAGCGGTCCTTGAAAGATTTGTTAAAAGATATCGCTTCAAAAATAGTTGTCACGCTAGTGGCTCACTATATAGTTGAAGTGATTAAAATCTTTATCACTTTGATTTTCAGGTAAAAAAAGGCCACTATCTGACCCGCTAAAGTAAGATAGTGGCAATGTATTACACTTTCGAGCTTTAGCCAAAATTCAACTAAAGAGTCAGTGTTTCCGCACTGACTTTTTTTGTAATCATCATAAAAATGATTACCTTCTTTTTTATTATACCTTATAAAGCATACAAAAAACAACTTATGATAGTCAGAACAGATACAACGAGGAAGATAGCGATTCACCTCCCTCGTTATATCTGCTCTTTTATCAATTACTATTTTTCCAACATTTTATGCTCCACTAAATAATCATGTGCAACAGTCGCTGGATCTTTTTGCTCCACATTCACTTGGTAATTCATCTCACTCATTTCTTCTTCCGTGATTTTACCAACTAATGGTTGCAATAATTCTTTTAATTCCGGATATTTCTTAAGTGTCTCAGCTTTCAACAATGGCGCTCCTTGATACGGTGGAAAGAGTTCTTTGTTATCTTCTAAAATCACCAAATCATATTGCTTCAATTCACTATCTGTCGAATAAGCGTCCACTACATTAACATCCCCATTATTGATGGCTTGATAACGCAAGGATGGTTCCATCGACTTCACATCAAAATTCAAGTTATACAATTTTTGCAACCCTTTATACCCGTCTTCACGGTCGATAAATTCTAGCGTGAAGCCAGCTTTTAACTGAGTCTCAACTTTTTTCAAATCCTCAATCGTTTTCAGTCCATTTTCTTCTGCAAATGATCGTTTCACCGCAACAGCATAGGTATTTTGATAACGCATTGGTTCTAAATAATCCATATTTTCTTGTTTTTTGATTTGATTTCGTGCATATTCGTAGACTTCTTTTGGATCGTGGGAGGTGTTCTTATTGTCCTTTAAGAAGGTTTCAAGAACGGTTCCCGAAAACTCAGGATAGACATCGATTTCACCCGATTTTAAGGCATTGAATAAGAAACTGGTTTTTCCGAAGTTTGATTTTAAGTTTACATGGATGTCACTATTTGCTTCGATCAATTCTTTATACATGTTGATCAAGATATCCGGTTCTGCGCCTAATTTCCCTGCAACGGTGATCTCTTTTTTTTCTGCTTCTTGATGCGTGTAAACAAATGAACCCACTAATAAGGCAAGTAAGACCATGAAGGCTGCTATGATTCGTCTAACCGTGGCTTTTTCTAATAAGTGAATCCCAAAATTAAACAGGACAGCCAAGACAGCAGAAGAAATGGCCCCAATCAAAATCAGGTACACATTGTTTCGGTCGATTCCCAGTAAAATAAACGTTCCCAAACCACCTGCGCCGATCAATGCCGCAAGGGTAGCTGTTCCAATGATCATCACTGTTGCTGTGCGAATGCCTGAAATGATATACGGCAACGCCAACTGCAATTCAAATTTGATTAGCTTTTCCCGTTTGTTCATCCCAAAAGCTTCGGCCGCTTCTTCCAGTGAAGGATCAATTTCGGTCAAGCCTGTATAGGTATTTTGTAAAATGGGAAATAACGCATAAATCACTAAAGCCACAATGGCTGGTGGACTGCCGATACCGATTAATGGAATCAATAATCCTAATAATGCTAGTGACGGAATCGTTTGGAAAATCCCTGTGATTTGTAAGACAAATTCAGCCACTTTTTTATAATTCGTTAGTAAAATAGCTAACGGAATTGCGATAAGAATTGCAATCAGCAAGGACAGTAAAGACAATTGGATATGCTCTACAACCGCTTGAATAAACTCTTCTTTACGGGCCGCAAATGTTTCGATCAGTTTTCCCATATTATTGATCACCTTTTTCTATCTTCGTCTCTATAAAACGTAAAATCATTCGCTCTGTAATTTCACCAACTGGACCAGATTCGTCAACTAGTACAACCGTTTTCCCCTCTATAAGTAAACGAATCACACTTGGTAAATCCGTACCTAAATTCACGGTGGTCTCACTAGCTACTTGCCCATCTTCTATCAATCCAGATTCTACTAAGTTTTCTACACAATAATTCGCCAAATTAGTGTGTTCATGTTGGAAGAATTGTGCTACAAACTCATTAGCAGGGTGATTCTTGATTGCTTCTGGCGTATCTGTTTGAACGATTTTTCCTTCTTTCATCACACAAATTCGATCACCTAAAAGTAAGGCTTCATTCATATCATGGGTTACAAAAACAACGGTACTTGCTAATTCTTTATGCAACTCTTTGATCAATAATTGGAGTTGCCCTCTGGAAATTGGATCTAACGCGCTGAATGGTTCATCCATCAAGATAATATCTGGTTTAGCCGCAATTGCTCGTAAGATGCCAATACGTTGTTGTTCACCACCAGATAATTCAGCAGGCTTTCGGTGAAGATATTCTTCTGGAGGCAAGCTGACTTTTTTTAATAGCTCTTCTGTTCTTTCCCGTCTTTTCGTTTTGCTCCAGCGCTTCATTTCTGGAATCAATTCGATGTTTTCTGCAACGGTTAGATTAGGAAAAAGTGCGATTTGCTGTAAAACGTAGCCAGTTTTTAAGCGTAGATCTTTTAGATTGTAATCAATTAGTCTGCGGTCATTAAAATAGATATCCCCATCCGTTGGTTCAATCAACCGATTGATCATTTTTAAAGTGGTTGTTTTTCCACTTCCACTCGGGCCTACTAATACAAAAAATTCACCATCTTTAATTGAAATGTCGAAGTTTTCTAATACCAATTGATCGTGGTATTTTTTAGATACATTTTGAAACTTAATCATTTGTTCACCTCATTTTTTCTTGTATGCGTATACTATTTATCTTTAGGTAATCTTTCATTATTTTTCAGTATGTTTATAAGTATACTTGAAAATGTTATTTGTATCTAACGACTTGTTTCTATTCTACAGAAAAAAACCTGACAACTGTCTGTCAGGTTTTAATCATTTGTCTAAAAATAGTTCATCAAATTGTTTAATTTGGCACATTCTGTAATGTCCAAGTCAATTTGCCTTGGTATGCCCCTTTGTATGCTCCATTTTGAACAGTCAGTTGGACACCTTTTTTACGAGTAAGTCCTTCTTCTGTTGCTGCTGCTTCTGTATAGGATTCAAATATGTTTGCAAATCGGCCTTTTCCTTTCCCCTGCACTGCACGAAAGACTGTTCCAGTTGCTCCTTCTTTCGTCAATGTGACCGCATGTCCAATGACCTCGTTAGTTTCTAAACCAGCAGATTTTATTTTTTCAGTTGGAATATACAATTCCCAGCCTTTTAATTCTTTCCCTTCAGTTGTTTGCAGTGGTGTTGTCATAGCAACTTTTACATTCCAGCCCTTAGCAGACCCAGACATATCCGCCACTTCAATACCTGAACTATAGCCTTTAGCACCTTCTGTGGGTTCAGGTGTTACTTTATTTAATTTACTTGCTCGCATTGTACCGATTGGTACGTTCGGGAAATTAAAAAAGGAAGACACTTAAAATCTGAAAAAATTTTTTCATTAATCTTACACGCCCTTCTTTCTTTTAACTATTTAGTGGAGAGATAGAAGAAATCAATATTCTCTCATACAATTTTTTTATTAGAAAAGTTTCTTATATTGATCAGCTCAACCTGTTTCAGTCAAGATATCATTAGTCATAATACCTTGATTTCTAAACATAAAAACAACAAGTAAGCGTTTTTTAACAACATATAAGTACGTGACCTCTATCATTTTTATGGGATTACATATTTTCACCCAAAATTCAAAAAAATGACCATCGGCTGAAGATTTTCGTTCTTTAAACCAAAAATAAGGTAGAATATCACTAGTTTCGTTAGCGATATCCTACCTTATTTTTAATGTAATCAATTTTATCTATAAAGATTAACTGAAAAACAATTCACACAATCTTTGATGTTTACTATTTAGCCAAACGATAAATCGCATCCGCATAAATAGCTGTTGCACGGAATAAATCATCCAATGCCATAAATTCATTGGCTTGATGCATTGTATCTGTGTAACCTGGGAACATTGCACCATAAGCCACACCACGTTTTAGTAAACGTCCGTATGTTCCACCACCGATGATTTGTTCATGGCCTTTTTGACCAGTGTGATCTTCATACACTTGTAATAATGTTTCAACCAATGGGTCATCCGCTGGCACATAATGTGGTTCTTGGTTGCGTCCACCTTGAACGATTTCTGCACCGATTGCACCTGCTGTAGCTTTCACACCAGCTTCTAATTGTTCTGCTGATGTTCCTTTAGGGTAACGGAAATTCAAGCTCATAAAGTTGCCTTCTTCAGCATCTTTCTTGAAGACGAATAAACCAGCATTCATTGTTAATTTGCCCATTTTAGCATCTTCAAAGGCTACGCCTAATTTTTCACCATAGAAATCTTCGTGAACAAGTGTTGCTGCTACTTGGATAAATTCTTTCGCTGCACCAGCAAAGGCATAGCTGTTTAAAAATGCGGCCAAGAATGTCGCTGCATTGATCCCAGATTGTGGACTAGCGCCGTGTGCACCTTTTCCGACAACTTTGATTGTTACTGTTGTACCATTTGCTTCTAATTCGCCAGAAATTGGTTCTTCATCCACAAAAACGCTAAATGCGCCTTGCATTTTTTCAGCCACTTCAGCAGTTGGAACCGTGATCACAGCAGTAGCCGTGCCTGGAACCATGTTTTCACGTAAACCAGCATTGAAGCTTTCTAACACATAATCGCCTTCGCTTGATCCACCAAAACGAGCATATAGAGAAACATTTCCTTTTTCACCATTGATGATTGGGAATTCCGCATCTGGTGAGAATCCAAAGTCAGGTGTTTCTTCGTGTTTGAAGTAATACTCCATATCGCCCCAGCCGCTTTCTTCGTCACTACCAACGACAAAGCGAACTTTTTTAGACAATGGTACACCTAAATCTTTAATGATTTTTAGCGCATAGTATGCCGCCATACTTGGTCCTTTATCATCACTTGACCCACGTGCAAAGATTTTACCATCTTTGATGACAGGCTCGTAAGGATCTGTATCCCAGCCATCACCAGCAGGAACCACGTCCATATGTCCAAAAATTCCTAATGTTTCATCGCCTTCACCGTATTCGATATGTCCAGCGTAGTTATCTACATTTTTCACGACGAAACCATCACGTTCGCCATACGCCAACATATGTTTTAAACCAGCTACAGGTCCTGGTCCAAATGGTGCTTCTGGCGTTGCTTTTGCGTCATCACGTTCACTATTGATGCGTAATAAATTTTGTAAATCTTCTAATAACGCATCTTTACGTGCGTCTACTTCTTTTTGCCAATCAATTGTCATTTTTTAGTCACTCCAATTCATTATTCTACCTTCCCATCATACCACTAACTTGGGTAAAAGAAAAAGGCGAGAAGAATTTTTTCTGCAATATTTTGCTCTTACGTTAAAACAGCTTTATACTAAAGTTAACTCACCAAAGGAGAGGATTAAAATGAACGTACTAACACAAGAAGATTTGAGTGCAGTCATCCAGCCTCGACCGAAAAATGCTCATAAAGGAACCTTCGGACGTTCGGTCTTAATTGGTGGAAATGATACCTATGGCGGTGCAATCATCATGAGCGCAGAAGCTTGTGTCAAATCTGGCTGCGGTTTAACATCCGTTGTGACAGCAGGAAAAAACCACGCAGCACTTCATGCTCGTTTACCTGAAGCTATGGTGCTTGATTGGATGCTTACGCATGAATTAAATGATTTACTGAATACAGCAGATGTGATTTTGATTGGTCCTGGCTTAGGTTTAGATCCACACAGCCAGGAAATATTAAAGCATGTCTTACACGCCCAACACGCTTCCCAGTGGCTTGTGATAGACGGCTCTGCGATTACATTGTTTGCTCAAAATCATTATTCCCTAAACTATCCAAAGCAAGTTGTTTTTACTCCTCACCAAATGGAATGGGAACGATTAAGCGGATTTAGTCTCGCTGAGCAAACCGTTGAACACAATCGAATGGGTCAAAAACGCCTAGATGCAACGATTGTCTTAAAAAGTCACCGAACAGAAATTTATACCAACGACACACACTACAAAAATCCATTAGGGACACCTGCAATGGCAACAGGGGGAATGGGGGATACTTTAGCTGGAATGATTACTGGATTTTTGGCTCAATTCTCAGAGAAAGAAGCAGCCATCTGTGCAGCAGTTTATCTTCATAGCTTAATTGGAGAAGAATTGGGTAAGGAAAATTATGTCGTTCTCCCAACTGAGCTCAGCAAACATTTACCCACTTATATGAAGCGATTTGAGCATTCAAAAAATAAAGACGAGAGAAACGACTATTGATTTTCTCTCGTCTTTATTTATACATTTAAATCTTTTCGTTGATAAATTAAATATGTCCCACTTAAAAATAAAGCAATCAAGACAATTAACAGCACGATATGTCCTGTTGCTAAGCCTTTATCTAGCAAATTACTAGGAATCCCCATATGTGTTGGAGAAATATTTTTAGCCCAACTAAAGGAATCATTCAAATCAGAAAAAACGCCAATCAAGTAAAAACCAAACACAATCCCTAAAGAAATACTTGTGCTTTGTTTGCTTGACTTTATAAACGTTGAAACCAAGAATCCTAAGGTTAGAAAAAAGAGCAGAATCAAACTTTCTTGAAAAAATAGTTTACTGATTCCACGAATAATTGTTTCAGTAGAATCTGTCGATTGACGATACAATATTGTCGAACCTAAGGAAACCCCAAATGAGACAAGCCAAAAAACAGTTAAAACAAGTACATTACTCACCAATTTACTGGTAACGATTCCTGTTCGCGTGACAGGTTGAGCATATAAAAATTCAATCGTTCCATCTGTTTCTTCTTTAATTAGCGCTTGGCTACCTAGCATCATCGCATAGATGGCTGCCGCTAAAAATAGATATTGAAAATAATAAGCAAAAAAGCCCACAGAGACTAAAAAACTCGTTTGTCCATCTACACTAATATTGAATGTTTTTAATAAGGATGGAGACAACCCTGTAAGCTTAGCATCCAGCAGATCTTTCATTGCAGAGTTATGCATTTGGGGGTAGACGGCACTAAATCCAAAAATGATTACTGCAAAAAGAACCGTCCAAATAATCAATCCTTTAATCAATGATCTAGTTTCAATTTTAGCGGTAATCATTTTGTTTGCCCTCCTTCATACAATGCCATAAATTGATCTTCCAATTCTGGATTCGTGATGGTAAAATCTTTGATCGACGCATCACTTAGTAATGGCAATACCTCATGTAAATCACCTTCATAAAATAAACGAGTTTCGTTCCCTTGATGTTTCAAAATCGCTGCACCTATTTTTTCAAACAAAGACAACGGAATATGATCGCCAATCAATGTAATTACCTTACCTAATGATTTTTCTTGGGTGATATCTTGAACAGTAATAAGCTGTCCTTGACGAATAAATGCGGCACGGTGAGCATATTGTTGAATTTCATTTAAATCATGGCTCGATAAGAAAATCGTCATGCCTTTTTTATTGTATTTTTCTAGTTCTTCAAACAAGCGATGCTGCATCAAAGGGTCTAAACCATTTGTTGGTTCGTCTAAAATCAATAATTCTGGATTAGGTAAAATCCCTGCAACCACAGCAATCTTCTTTTTATTTCCTAACGATAGCTCTGACATTTTTTTCTCCACATCAATATCAAATAAATCAATAAAATAATCAATTTGTTGTTTGCTATTGTGAAGTTGGTGAAACTCAGCCACGTATTTAAGGACTTCCAACGTGGTCATATTCGGATAAAAGCGAACATCGCTAGAAACATAACCTGTTCGTTTTCTAATTTCTTTTGCTTCTTTTACACTGTCTAAACCAAGGATTGTCGCTGTTCCTTGATCTGGATAAATAAAATTCAGCATGGTTTTTATTGTTGTTGATTTTCCAGCCCCATTTGGACCAATAAACCCATAGATTTCACCTTGCGCAACAGACAAATCGAGATGGTCGATCGCTGCTTGCTTTTTATACAACTTAGTCAAACCCTTTAGCTCAATGGCATTCATTTTACCCCTCCTACTAACTGCTTTGTCATTAGCAGTATATCCCGACAAGAATGATTCCGTCAAAAAAATGTAATGAATGTTGTGATTTCATTTGAAATCGACAACTTCGATTACATTTCTAGTCATGTTTCATTCATTATTTTTTCCCTTTTAACCGCTCAAGTTCCTTTCCTGTCAGGCTTCTATATTCACCCAATTCTAGGCGCTCATCTAGCCATAAATCCCCCATACGCAATCGCTTGAGATACACAACTTTTTTATTCACAGCTTCCACCATGCGTTTTACTTGATGAAATTTTCCTTCTTGAATGATTAAACGGATCGATGATTCTTCGTTTATTTCATCTACCGACTCAATGGTAAGTGTACTAGGTTTGACCACTTCTCCATTGGTTAAAGCAAATCCAGCGGCAAATTGTTGAACATCTGCCTCTGTCATTATTCCTGCAACCTTTGCAAAGTATTCTTTGTCTACATGTTTTTTGGGTGACAGTAATTGATGAGCCAATTGTCCATCATTCGTTAAAAGTAATAAGCCTTCTGTGTCTTTATCAAGTCGCCCCACAGGGAATAAATCTTCTCTAAAATCTTCATCCTGTAATAAGTCGATCACCGTTTGATCCCTTTTGTCCTTTGTTGCTGAAATAACTCCTTGAGGTTTGTGCAGCATGTAGTAGTAGAATTGCTGATAGGTAAGCTGTTCTCCAGAAAATGTCACTGTATCTTCGTTTTCATTGATGTGCATTTTTCCATCTTTAACGATCGTTCCATTCACTGCGACTAAACTCTTTTTTAATAATTGTTTGACTTCTTTACGGCTGCCAACACCGGTATCCGCTAAAAATTTATCTAAACGCATAAAGTCCTCCTTGATCTAAGTTTTTAGGAAACGAAATTTCCTCATATTTTTTATCTTCTATAATTTTGTATGTGTCAGTCAGACTTGATTCATTGTTTTTTCTTAAAAAACACGATCTAAATTCTTCTAACTTTTTGGGAATGAATATCCGATCAATCCGTTCTATTTGATTACTGAAAATAGGATTTCACTCATTTTCTAACCATTCTAAAATCACTTGATTAAGTTCAACAGATTTTTCCTCTTGAATCCAATGACCAACATTTAAACTCTTAATGTCTATATTAGGTACAAAGTCTTTGATGTTTGGAAGTGGTGGAATAATATCTTTCTCGCCGTAAACCATCAATGTTGGCTGATGAAGAATAGGAGATACCTCAGCTAATAAATGCCAATTACGATTTAAATTTCTGTACCAATTGATGCTTGGAGTGAAGCCATTCTTATTGAAGGCTTTGATATAAACAGCAAGCTCATCATCGCTCATCACAGGTTCACCTAATGGCTTGGTTGCTTTAGCTAGATTAATCATTTCCATTCCTTCACCAGGAGCTTGTGAGGGTACGTTTTTTCGATATAAGTTATGAAGGAACTGTGAGGCATTTTCGTCCAATATAGCATCTGCAACACCTGGTTGTTTATTAAAATGAACAAAATAGTAATTATCTCCAAAAAATTCTTCCATAAAATCAATCCAAGGTTTCTCACCTCGAATTTGGTACGGTAAACATAGGTTAATCATTTTATGAACACGTTTTGGATGTAGCAACGCCATGCTCCAAACAACACTTGCTCCCCAATCATGCCCCATAAAAATGGCCTTTTCGTACTGATAGTAATCTAACAGAGCTACAAGATCACCCGTTAAATGTTCAATATCATATTTTGTGACCTCTTTAGGGCAAGAAGATTCCCCGTAACCTCGTTGATTAGGAATAATCACGTGATACCCTGCTTCTACAAGAGGCGTGACTTGATGTCTCCAAGAAAAAGCATGTTCGGGCCATCCGTGACAGAGAACAATAGGTCGTCCATAATTTTGTTGTCCAGCTTCAAAAATCTCTAGCTCCACACCATTCACTGCGATAAGTGTTGATGTTGGGAATTCATACTTGTTTGTCATTTAATATCCTCCTAATTTTTAAAAGCTGAGCAGGCACGTTCAGTTCTGACAGAAAAATAGGGAAATCTGAGAGTGACATTTTTTGTCACAACTGGACTTTATCTTTTTTCAAAAAACTTTCAATCCTTGAAGCTTTAACTCCTAGGATTTTATGGGGTCAAAACAAAGTGTAGCACTAGCCTGCAAAGCTAGATAATTAAAATAAAAGTGTCTTGCAACAACAATATTATCATGGAGGTTTGCCAACAGTCTGTCAGCTTTGAAATGAAAAATGCGCTTAACGATATTTTTCAGTCATCAATCTGAGCTTAGAAACCATTTTTGACGCTAAGCTATATAACTCTCCACAACTAAATATGAGAAAAAACACTCATTCTTTATCGTGGAATGGCTCTTTCTATAACTGTAATATCTTCTTTATTAAAAACATCCTCCACACGAATCTTCATTCCCTAACAGTATTCATAGTCAAAGCCAGGGACAAAATTAATTTTTTTGCTCCTGGCTTTACGTTTTTATTTTATTTTCAGTTTGCGACGAATCTTAACTACGCCTGATCCTAGTAACTTATCTGCTAGACGGAGTTTTAATGTAATGTAACCATAAACGCCTCCACCAAATACTCCTACAATCAAAATAATCAAAAATGATTGGAATTTACGCATAGGATCTAAAAATAGGTATAGGAATTGTCTCATCAACAAAGCGGCTACCATCATTACTAGAGTGATCAAAAATATCAATAAGCCCCGACGTAAGGTTAAACCAAAATTAAAGCGGCTGACTTTTTTGATTTTCCTCATGATCAATACGCAAGAGAATGTAAAAGCTATCATCGTAGCAATCAAGGGACCGTATACTTCAAACAGACGCACACTTGGATATTGAACTAATAACTTAAGTACTAACCCTAAGGTAAAATATCTAATTGCCGCTTTATTTTCATACATTCCCATCAACATCGTTGACGATAACATATACAGTCCCATAAACAAACCAGCAAAGCAGGCTTGAATCAAGACAGATACACCTAAATCATCTGGTGCATAAAACATTGTATATAAAGGTTTAGCTAAAACAATCATGCCAAATGTTGCAGGTAGCATCACAAACAGAAACAACTGCAAGTTATTGCTAATTAGTTTGGATAAATCACGATAATTTTTTAACGTAATCGCTTCTGTAATCAACGGTAATCCTGTCGCTGATATTGAGGTTGCTAAAGCAATAACGACCATCGTTAATTTATCTGGATTAGCGTTAAAAATGGCAAACAACGTACGTAATTGACTGCCAGAATACGTAGTAAATGTATTCATAAAATTAGAAAATGTAAACTGGTCAACTAACTTAAAGACCGTCACACCTGAACCTACAATAATGAACGGTATTGCTTCTTTTAACGTTTCCGTCAACAAATCTCGTGTAGAAGCTTCATGTTCATTGGCACTGTGTGCTTCAAGATAATCAAACATTGGTTTTTGCTTACGAATGTAGAAAAATAAAACAACGAAGCTAGCTAACATTCCGATAAATGCGGCTAATGTTGATTGCGTTACAGCACTAACATAGTCTCCTTTGAACACTTTCATAATGATGAACGCTGTTAATAACATATAAAAAACACGGGCAACTTGTTCTACAATTTGCGACAAAGCAAATGGCATCATATCTTGATTCCCTTGGAAATAGCCACGTACTACGCTCATACAAGGAAAAATCAGAACAGCTAAACTTAAAGCTCGCATGGTCGGTATCAGTTCTTCGCCTCCACCTGACCATTTAGCCAATAGCGGTGCTGCAAGAAACATAATAATTGCAGAAATCGCACCCAAAATAGCCATTAATTGGAGCGCTTTATAAAACAATTGCCTGCTTAGTTTATATTCATTCAATGAATTATAATAAGAGGTCTGCTTCGCAATTGCCGCAGGTATTCCTGCTGTTGATATTAATAAAAAGAGAGCATACACAGTATACCCCATTGAGGATAAACTATTTGCTTCATTGGCGTGCTCTCCCATCCATGCATACCATGGAATGATATAGACCGCACCCAATAACCGAGAAATTATATTACTAGCTGTCATCCATGCTGACCCTTTAACCATTTTTTCTTGGTTGGTCAAGATTGGTTGATCAGCAGGATTTGGTTGATTTATCATTTAACTCCTCCAACTTTCTTCAAACATGCTTCCTTTATTTTAATTGTTAAATCAAGTATATGCAACGACTTTCTCGAATAAATTCACTAATTTATTCTTTATCTACAGATTTCATCAAAAACAGTGACTACACATTTTTTAAATATCTAAAAACCAAGCGAACACTCCATTCTAAATTATTTGTTTTTCTTTTATATTCAGAAGAAAAACGCTTAAAAAAACGCTTGTTATTACGTTTTTTTCAGATTTCTAATAAAAATATCTATTATATATTTGTTATTTTAATAAAAGTTAAAAAGGTCGCGCATTGTTCAAAAGAATTTCGTTGTTCAACGATTTTTTTCTCTCTTAGCCAAGCGTCTTGAAGTTTTAGCATTTAAATTGTATGATAAATTCCTAAATAGTTTTTCCATTTAAAAACAGACGTTCAGATTTAACTACCACTTGGAGGCGTAATGATGACTATTTCTTTAGAAAAAATCCGTGAATGTTTACTGAAAGAACAGCTTTTAAAAGAATTTACTTCAGATTCAGGTTGGTCCTTGACGATCCCTGAGTCGTTAGCCAATAAATCATTTGACGCACTTTCCTACGATTCTCGTACGATTAGTGCTAACACTCTATTTTTCTGCAAAGGATTGAACTTCAAAGCAAAATATTTAGCAGATGCCGTAGCATCTGGTCTTGATGTCTATATAGCGGAAGAACCTTATGACGTTTCTGCCAAACTTGGAATTATTGTCACTGATATCAAAAAAGCGATGGCTGTTTTGAGTATGGCATTTTATGACTATCCCCAAAGAAAATTAAAGCTGATTGGTTTTACTGGTACCAAAGGGAAAACGACTGCGGCTTACTTCACAAAATTCATTCTGGATCATGCGACCCATCAAAAAACAGCGATGTTGTCTACTATGAATTCAACATTAGATGGACAAACGTATTTTAAATCTCATTTGACTACACCAGAATCTTTGGATCTTTATCAAATGATGGCAACTGCAGTCGAGAATCAGATGACGCATTTTATTATGGAAGTCTCTTCTCAGGCTTATAAAACTAATCGTGTATATGGTTTATTTTTCGATGTAGGCATTTTTCTAAATATCACACCTGATCATATCAGCCCGATCGAGCATCCAACATTCGATGATTATTTTTTCTGCAAACGTCAATTGATTGCCCATTCAAAAACGATTATTTTGAATCACAACTCAGATTATTTCCAACTTTTGAAAGAAACGGCTGAATTTTTGGAAACACCTTATATTACTTATGGTAATGGCACTCAAAATCAACCAGACATTGATTATACCTATCAAGCAAACACAGATGATTCTCTTACATTTACTGTTCAGTCAACGACTGATTCTTTACAGGTTGCAGGGGAGTATCAATTACGCTTAGGTGGAGACTTTAACAAAGGCAACGCATTGAGTGCCATTATTGCCAGCGCCTTAGTTGGTGCCGACCACACAGATTGTCAACAAGGAGTCAAAGAAACCACGGTTCCTGGAAGAATGGAATTATTGACGAATAAAAACGGTGCGAAGGTCTATGTAGATTATGCACATAATTATGACAGTTTAAAGAACCTTTTAACGTTTGTCAAAGAGGAACATCCTGATGGCCGTTTACTAGTCGTAATCGGCAGCACAGGAAACAAAGCCATTTCCCGGCGCAAAGATTTTGGAGCAGTTTTATCAGAGCTTGCAGATATTGCTATTTTGACAACAGACGATCCAGCCGATGAAAATCCAGCCGATATTTGTGCAGAAATTGCGACACACATTACAAGTGATATCCAAGTAGAAACGGTAATCGATCGAGCTGAAGCCATCAAAATTGCACTATCTCTGAGCAATCCTGAAGATGCGGTTGTTTTAGCCGGAAAAGGGGCTGATTTATATCAAAAAATTAGCGGCAAAGATACACCTTATGAAGGTGATTTTGTGATTGCAGAGCACTTGATTCATCAATAAAATATATTTCTAAAGTAGTTAGCTTTTTCAAAAATTAGCTAACTACTTTTTTCTCTTCCATCACTTATCCCATCAAAATCATCACAAGTGTCATTAAAACTAAACTAATCAAAATGCTCAAAGAAGAAGTAAAACCAACCGTTTCTTCCGGCATCCCTGCTTTCACACTATTGATGACTGAAAATGTCGGCATCGGTGCTAAACTTAATACCACTAAAACAATTCGCAACATCGGATCTAACGGGATAACAAAAGCAAACAGCAATGCTAAGATTCCGCCACATACATAACGCCAAGCTAGGACTTCTTTAACTAACTGCAATGCTTTTTTTGGTAATCGTAATTCAAAATATAACCCGATCATAAACATAGATAAAAACCCATTGGCTTTAGCAATCATTTCTAGTATACTCACCAATTCGTTTGGTAATCTCACTTGAATAATTCCTAGCACTAACATGACCATATATGCCGTAAATGGGACAGATTTAAATAAAGATAAGATAATTTTCTTTAATGTCGTCTCTTCTTGTGAACCGATCATTTTATCAATCAACAAGGTACTTCCACCAGTTAACATCACGCTATTTCCAATATCAAACATTAATAAAAAAGGAACCGCTAACGGATAGAACCCTTGTATAAAAGGCAAACTAAAATTCCCGATATTATAACCAGACATCGAATACAATTGAAATTGTTGTTCTACACTCGATCTCTTTTTACTCACTCGACTGCCAACTAAAATAACCACGATATTCAATATAATTCCCATTGCCAACAAAAAAAACAATGTGCCTGAAACAGCCGCATTCGCTAGACTAACAATCACTGTCGCTGGTAAGGTGATATTCACTATAATAACCGATAACATTCCGCCGTCAGCTTTTTTTAATAAACCAATACGTTTCATCAAATAACCTAAAAATATCATAAAGCAAAAACCAAACGCTTGTATTAAAATCTCTTTCATCGAAGTGCCTCCTCTTGTCTCCTTCTAACAGTACCACAAGTAATAGGTTTCATTCAAAAAAACATCTACGCAAACTACACGCAGATGTTTTTTATAGCTATCCTTTTCGCTTCTTAGTTCATTTTCATCAGATATTTCCACGCCAAAACAAACATACAACTAGCAATTACAAGAAAATATAGCGGCATTGCTAACAATGTACCATTGTGAAATTTACTCATGCCAAAAGTAAACACACTAACAAGCAAATAATACCCCAAACTAAAGAGTGCTCCTGCTGAACCGATCACCTCTTGAAAGTCCACCAAAGCCAAACTAAGACAATTTGGCAAAGCCATTCCTGTCCCAGTTAATACTGTAAAAATTCCAACTAACATCGTCCAAAATTGAATAGTTTTCGGAAAAATTCCAATCGCAACAAACACTAAAAAAATCGTTCCGATAATAACAACTTTAAGCCCTAGAAGAATAATTCTTTCAGGCTCATAAACAGACAATAATCGCTTGGACAACAACGCACCAAAAATAGATGCACCCGCAACACTAATTCCCAAAAAGCCGTAGGTTGCTGTAGATAATTGAAAATACTCAATAAATATAAAGGGCGCTTCTGCATAGTAGCTAAATAGTAACCCATTGATTGCACCAATTAAAAAGCCATACGTCAAAACTTTAGGATTTGTGAGCAAGCGTTTAATAATCGGCAATAACTTTACCGGCACTCGCTGCTCTGGTTGAAATGTCTCTGGCAAACGTAAAAATGCATAGCTGAAAACCAACACACTCATCACAACCAAAGCAAAAAAGACCGATCTAAATCCTAAATACTGATCAATAATCCCGCCAATTAACGGACCAATCGCTGGAGTAAACGCTAACGCGGCAGAAATTTGAGCAAATAAAGCATGGCGTTTATTTCCTGAGTAGCTTTCTCGTAAAATCGTCTGCGTTACCACCGATCCTGTACTTGCGCCAAAAGCTTGAACAAAACGAGCGAATAATAATGGACCGATCGCCCCAGAGCTAAAACAAAGAAAACTTCCCAAACCATAAACAACTAATCCGTAAAGCATTGCCTTACGACGTCCAATAAAATCAGATAGCCACCCCCAGAAAAACACACCAAAGGCAAAAGCTAAAAAATAAACACTTAATGTTAACTGCACCGCCGACATCGAGATATTAAAATCACTTGCAATATCAGGAAGCGACGGAGTAAAAATCGTTTCACTAATTTGCGGAAATCCTACTAAAACAATCAGTAATACTACTGAAGGTACGTGAGTTTTGATGCTTTTTTTCAAGAAAATTCCTCCTAAATTAAAAGCGAAGTGGGCTTGTTCAGACTCGAATGGAAAATAGGAAAAAATGACTGAGGCGCTTTTAGCCTCTTTCAGGTTTTATCTTTTTCCCGAGAGTCTAGTCCACTTCGCTAGATACCATTAAAAGCGAAGTGGGCTCGTTCAGGCTCGTTTGGAAAATAGGAAAAAATGACTGAGGCGCTTTTAGCTTCTTTCAGGTTTTATCTTTTTCCCGAGAGTCTAGTCCACTTCGCTAGATACCATTAAAAGCGAAGTGGGCTCGTTCAGGCTCGAATGGAAAATAGGAAAAAATGACTGAGGCGCTTTTAGCCTCTTTCAGGTTTTATCTTTTTCCCGAGAGTCTAGTCCACTTCACTAATTCATTAAATTAAAGGGGTGAAAAAAAACATCTATCTCCGGGAAGCGGCGGGAGCATGATCAATATTAATTTATAGGTATCCATCAGCTGTTCACTTCCTTTTCTTTCGTTATATTTCATTCACGTGTATTATAACATATGCATGTTTTCTTTATTTAAATAGATTGCCCACAAACTCAATGGTTTGATCTGAAGGCTGTCCAGCCATCGCTTGTGCATTTTGGCGATTAAGGTCTCCTAAAATCATTGAACGGGTCTTACCAAAGTTTTCAAAGATTTCATCCATACATTCTTCTGGGGTCATTGCAGCTGCTAAGGCCGCTTTGCCAGCTTCAGTATCAGGCAGAGATTCTAAGAAACTTGGCGTAATCGTTGAGCCTAAAATTGGAACCATAACATCTACATTGGTCTCTAACATTTCAAAACCTACAGCTTCGGTCATTTTAATAATAAATGACTTTCCAGCACCATATTGAGCAATATAAGGCGCACCAGTTATGCCAGACATTGAACCAACATTAATAATTCCGCCTCGATTTTTTTCCTTAAATAATTTTGTATAGTAATGGAAATATTTCATAAATGACACAATATTAACGTTGATCATTTTTTCTTCTTGTTCCCACGTTTGTTCGTATAACGGACCAAATACGCTTAAACAAGCAACATAAGAAACAAAACCAACATCTAATTTTTTTGTTTGATCAATAATTCGTTCAATTGATCCATCCGTAGATAAATCTTCTGTTACAACCTGATAATCTACTTGATAGCCTTCTTTCAATTCTTTGCCTAAACTTTCTAATGCTTCCGTTCTTCTGCCAATCAATACAACGTTTAATCCTCTTTCAGCTAATGATTTAGCCATTGCTTTTCCAACACCATCAGTGGCACCAAAGATAATGCCCCACTCACCATATTTTTCTTTAAACTCTGACATTTTTTCCTCCTCCTTCTAAATTGAACTGTTACACAAGTTTTTTGCCATCTTTTTTCGAGATACTGACTTGTAGCTATAGATCTGTTTTCATAAATCGCCATTTAATTACGTTTGTTATTATAATTGTATATGTAATCGTTTTCTGAATCAATAGTTAAATTTATCGAATAACGTTATCCCATTTTATTCTATGTCTGTATAAACTTTGCTTAAAAATCTATAACCTTTAGGAACAATTAATGATAAACTGATCGTATACACTGGAAATGAATTATATTAAAGGAGTGATCAAACATGGATTTAACTCAATTTATCGCTGATGATTTTAGCGGCTTTATCAGTATTACTTCTGAGCAAAAATCATTATTTACTAAAGCTTACGGTTATCGTGACTATCCAAATAAAATAGAAAATGAATTAGATACGATTTTTGGCACTGCCTCTGGCGGAAAAACATTTATCGCTATTGCAATCATGAAACTACTGGAAGAAAAACAACTTGGAATCGATCAACCAATTACTGAGCTTCTTTCAGCTTCATTGCCTAATATAGATCCACAGGTGACCATTCATCAACTACTCAATCATACTTCTGGGATTGGTGACTACTATGACGAAGAGGTCATCACTGATTATGCTGAATTATGGACTGATTTTCCAAATTATAAAATACGTAAAAATAGTGATCTGCTTCCTCTTTTTATCCATAAAAAAATGATGTATTCCCCAGGAAATAAATTTCAATACAACAATACCGGATATGTTCTTTTAGCGATGATTATTGAAGAATTGACGCACCAAGATTTCGATAGCTATCTAGAGGAAATACTTTTCAAACCAGCTAACATGAGTTCCACTGGTTATTATGCTTTAGATCGGCTACCCGCTAATACAGCCAATGCTTATATTTTTGATTCAAAATCAAACGAGTATTATAGTAATATTTATAGTATAGATGCCAAAGGTACTGGCGCTGGCGGCTGCTTTACTACCTTAAAAGACCTTGAACGTTTTTGGCAAACTCTTTTCAGCGGAAAAATCATTTCTACACATGCGGTAAATTTGATGCAGACAACACAAGGCTCTGATTATTATGGCTATGGTTTTTGGCTTGCTACAAAAAATGCGGTCGCTTTTCCTTATATGCAAGGACAAGACCCTGGAATCTCATTTATTTCTTCTTATAATCAAAACACCGAACTGATGATTACGATTATGAGTAATTTGGGTCAAGATGTTTGGAAAATGCATCGTGGCCTTTCAACAGAATTATCAGGTGAAGAATGAGCATGAATTTTAAACAGAAAATACACGCATATTTATCAGATTATCAACAACAGGGATACTTAAACGGTAGTCTTTTGATTGCTGATCGTACAGGAATTATTTTAGAAAAAAGTTATGGTTCTTCTTGTTTTGAATTTAATCTCAAGAATAC
This sequence comes from Enterococcus sp. 4G2_DIV0659, assembly GCF_002140715.2. Taxonomy (NCBI): domain Bacteria; kingdom Bacillati; phylum Bacillota; class Bacilli; order Lactobacillales; family Enterococcaceae; genus Enterococcus; species Candidatus Enterococcus mansonii. The sequence continues at coordinate 1,390,359 of NZ_NGLE02000001.1, forward strand.
AAATAACACCAAGTATCAAATCGGCTCACTGACGAAAGCTTTTACTTCAATGGCTATTTTGATTTTGCACCATAACGGTAAACTGAGTATAAATGACACGATAGATACTTATTTTCCTGAATATCCAAATGGAGCTAACATAACAATTTATCAATGTATGACGTGCACTTCAGGTATTCCAGATTTTACTGCACTAGAAAATTTTTGGGAAGTTACAATGCGACTTAGTTGGACTTTAGACGATATGATTGAGTTGTTTAAATATCTACCACTTGATTTTAAACCAGGAACTCAGTTCGCTTATTCTAGTTCTGGCTATTTGTTACTGACAAAGATTATTGAGCTTGTTTCAGGTCAATCGTATGCCGCTTTTTTAAAAGAACACATTTTTGAACCACTTAAAATGACGAATACTGGTTGCGCCAATGAAGCTGATATCATTGAAAATTTAGCGTTTAGCTATAGCTACTGGGAAAAAGAAATTCAAACGCCTCAAACAAATTTATCCTTTCCGTTAGGCGCATACGGACTTTATTCAACGATTCATGATTTGTATCGTTGGGATCAAGGAATTAGACACCATTTATTGATCCCGGAACAGTTAACACAGTTGATGTCCACACCTTCTCAAAGTAGCTACGCCTGTGGCTGGGATATTACTACAATTAATGGACAGACATGCCGACAACATTTTGGAAATATTAGTGGCTATGTCAGCGCCATCAAGCAGTTTGAAACAGATGAATTAACAATCCTCTTCTTAAGTAATCTTGATGTGATACCTGTTACTACTATTACAAAAAATATCGCTGAACTATGGTTTGGCGAAGAAGTACCCACCTCTTTTCCTATGATTAGTCAAGTAGAAAAACAGCCCCTTCCCTCACTCAGTGAATTTGTCGGAACATTTTTATTAGATAATCTCTCAACAGTGGACATCGTCAGACAACAGGACGAATTATTTTTCATTGTCCCGAAACTATATGGGGTACTTTATAAATTCAAGCTTCGTTTGGTCTGGTTGACCTCTGATACAATCATTTTTAAATCAAAAAAAATCAACGAGACACTCACTTTTTCTAATAGAGAGTCTGGCGACTTTCAGAAGATAACTTATACAGACTACGATGGACGAACACAACCTCTAAAAAAAATAAAAAATGATTGAGACACAGCTCTACAAGCCATGTCCCAATCATTTAGAAATCGAATGGACGGGTCTAGAAGATAACCTAACAGCTATATCTAGTACCCGTCAAATTAACGGTGTAATGAAAAGCTGCTTCTTGGAAAACAAGAGCTAGGTCCGTTCTTCCTTTTTACTTTTCAGTCTATTTCTTCAAAGCTGACGGTTTAAATCCTTTTAGCCTCAACGCATTCAATAATACAGAAACAGAACTAAAACTCATTGCAGCTCCTGCAATCATTGGATTTAATAATGGTCCACCGAACAAATACAAAACACCCATTGCGACAGGAATTCCCAAGGTATTATACGCAAATGCCCAGAATAGATTTTCTTTGATATTTTTGATTGTTGCTTTGCTTAGTTCAACAGCAGTTGGAACATCCATCAAATCGCTTCGCATCAATACAATATCCGCTGACTCCATTGCCACATCTGTCCCAGAGCCTATAGCAATTCCAATATCTGCTTGTGCTAATGCTGGTGCATCGTTGATTCCATCACCAACCATGGCGACTTTCTTGCCTTCTTTTTGTAATTTCATTACTTCATTGGCTTTATCTTCTGGTAATACTTCACTTAGCACACGATCGATCCCAACTTGTTTTGCGATTGCTTGTGCCGTTCGTTTGTTGTCTCCTGTAATCATCGCTACTTCAATCCCCATTTGATGCAATTTTTTGATTGCAGGGATACTGTTTGGCTTGATCGTATCCGCTACTGCGATAATTCCAGCGATACGGTCATCTTTGGCGATGTACATTGGGGTTTTTCCTTGTTCTGCCAATTGATCGGATTTATTGCCTAGATCTTCTAGAGCGATTCCACGATCATCCATCAATTTTTTATTGCCTAATAATAAACGACTGCTTTCGATCGTCACTTCAATTCCGTGACCTGGAATAGCCGTAAATGCCTCTGTAGCTGAGATTGTCAGCCCTTTTTCTTCTGCTCCATTGACAATAGCTTCACCTAAGGGATGTTCTGAACCTTTTTCAGCAGAAGCCGCTAAACGTAATAACTCATTTTCTGTCATTCCATTCGCTGTAACAATATCTGTAACTTTAGGTTTGCCTTCTGTGATTGTTCCTGTTTTATCAAACACAATCGTTTGGATTTTATGAGTCGTTTCAAGTGCATCTCCACTTTTGATTAAGACACCATTTTCTGCGCCTTTTCCAGTTCCCACCATAATTGCCGTCGGTGTTGCTAAACCTAGCGCACATGGACAAGCAATCACTAATACTGAAATAGTGATCGTCAACGCAAATACCCACGATTCTTGTCCCAAGAAATACCATGCCAAACCAGCTAAAACAGCTAAAACCATGACGATCGGTACAAACACACCAGAAATTTTATCCGCCATTTTAGCAATGGGGGCTTTTGAGCCTTGGGCATCTTCCACTAATTTAATGATTTGAGACAAGGCTGTATCTTTCCCTACTTTCGTTGCCTTAAAACGGAAACTACCGTTTTTGTTGATACTTGCTCCGATAACATTGTCTCCAATTTTTTTCTCAACAGGCATGCTTTCACCTGTCAACATTGATTCATCAATTGCTGAAGAGCCTTCGATGACTACACCATCCACTGGAATTTTTTCTCCTGGTCGTACAACAATAATATCTTCTAATTGAACACTGTCCACTGGGATTTCCATTTCTTGACCCTTACGGAAAACACGGGCATTTTTTGGTGCTAAGCCCATTAATTTTTTGATTGCTTCTGAGGTTTTCCCTTTTGACACAGCTTCAAAATATTTCCCTAATGTGATCAAGGTTAAAATCACACCTGCTGATTCATAATACAGTGCTGTTGTAAATTGCGGATCACCAATAAAAATCATAACTGTTCCATACAAGCTATAAACAACAGCCGCACTTGTTCCTAAAGCCACCAAAGAATCCATATTAGGATGACCTTTAAATAAGGCTTTAAATCCGACTGTAAAAAAGCTTTTACCCAAATACAATACTGGAATCGTTAAAATCAATTGAAGCGTTGCAAATGTTTCCGGATGCATCATGGGGTCTAAAAATGCTGGTAAAGGTAATCCCACCATATGTCCCATAGCTACATATAATAAAGGAACCGTAAAGACAGCCGAGAGCCAAAAGCGTTGCCACATTTCTTTGATATGTTTTTGTTTCTTCTCACGATCTTTATCTACAGTATTCACCGTATCGATTTGTTCAACCGCCTCATACCCCGCATCAGACACGGCTTTAGTAATGTCTGATACATTCACCGTTGAAGGATCAAAATCAACTACCATTTTTTCTGTAGCTAAGTTCACGGAAGCTTTTGACACACCATTTAGCTTATTTGTTGCTTTTTCCACTGTTTGAGCACATGAAGCACAGGTCATTCCTTCTATATCAAAGGTTCTTCGTTGGTCATTATTCAATGCTTCATAACCAGCATCTGCTACGGCTTTTTGAATATCACTTTCTGATAGTTGACTTTCATCATATTCAACGCTTAGTTTTTCTGTTGCCAGATTAACTGTTGCTTTTGACACACCGTTAAGCTTGGCTGTTGCTTTTTCTACTGTTTGGGCACACGAAGCACAGGTCATCCCTTCTATATCAAATGTTTTTGCTTCCACTTTCTCCATCTCCTTTGTTTGATTGGTTCGCTTTTTTATTACAGTTCCAAACAACGACTATAATTGTAGTCGGATCATTTCTCCTTTATATTAAAACAGCATAAGCGATTTGTCAACTTAAAGATTCGGCTGTTATTTTGCACCCTAAAACTTTAAACGGAGCAAAATAACAGCCATTTTGCTCCGTTTCTACTCGATAAAGCCCGATCGGATAAACCATCAATATTAACTCTTTTTATCAGTTTATGATACCTATCGTTCTTTAACTTTATCATTTATCCTCACTTCAACAAATCAAATTTTTTCTTCGTTCATCTGTAATCATGATTGTCCGGTTGTTTTTCATTTTATATTCAATATATTTTTGAGAACCTTCTTTTAATTTAAAATTATATGCCTTAACAAATCTTTTTAAAAGCTGTTCACCATTTCTAATTCCTATTATTTTTGTCTTTATATCTTGCTCATTCACTTTCTCAATAAATGAGTCTAAATCAAATTTTTTTATGGTAAACATATTAAAAAATGCAATAAATGTTCCTGATACTGGCTTTATATCCGTTTTATATATAAAATTATCAAACTCACTTAAAACTGTTTCAAATTCTATTCTATTAACAAAATCAAAATTGCCTTCTTTTACTACATCAATATCTTTAGTACTTTTACTAAGGTTTCCACGTGCAGCTGAAATAAGATCCCCCACAGAAACCTTCTTAAATCGGTGTATTAGCTCGTTCAATTGAATATAAGAAAGCCTTCCGTCTTCAACATACTTATTAATAAAATCCTGAACATTCCAATTATGTGCAGTGTTATTCAACTCTATAATGTCATCCATATTTTTAGAAATAGTGACATAATACGGCACTGGAATTCCATATTTCTTAGCAATATTAAAGCGATGTTGTCCATCTAAAATTTCAAGTAAACTGTTAACTGCTAAAGGAGTTAATATTCCTTTTTCCAAAATAGAATTTTCCAATTTTCTATTTACGCGTATTTTCCTATTTCCCTTTATTAATTTAAATTGATCGTATTCGCTTGTTATATATATATCACTAACTATTTTATCCATTACTCAAATCCTCCTTCCAATTCATCTGAAGTAGCAAGAAATCACGTTCTTCCAATATAATTGGGTTTTCTTTTTTAGATAAAGTATACTTAATAGCACTACCTTTGTTGGATTTACCTCGTAAACGATAATTATGGGCTTTCAAAAATAATTCAACGACTACGTCTAGACTCATAATCCCATTCACCGACTCTTGTTTCCCTTTTAGATTTTTTATCAAGCGTTCTCTATCAAATTTTTTTACTGTATAAAGGTTAAAATATCCTAAAAAAATATACAAACTGCTTTTCAAACTCGTCTCTTTAATAAATTCCGAATAACTCTCTAGTAATAAACAAAAGTGTGGATAATTATAAAACCTAAATTTCCCTTCACGAATATTTTGACCAGATTGTAACCCTAAATTTAACTCTCCCTGAGCAGCAGCTATTAATGCAGATCTTGGTATGTTTTTATACTGCTTTGATAAATTCTGGAGTTTTTCATATTCTGAATTTCCATCTACAACATATTTGTTTATATAATCATCAATATTCCAAGCTTTTTTTGTGTTGTTCAAATCAATAACTTCACTAATACCAACACCTTCACTGATACGATAAAATAGCTTCTTACCATGTTTTTTTGCAATTTCGTACCTACTTTGTCCATCTAAAATTTCAAAATTTTCATTAACTACAATTGGAATTAGCATCCCTTTTTTCAAAATTGATTTCTCGAGACTAGGATTCCTTTTTACTTTTCGATTCCCTTTTAAATATTTAAACTTGTCATACTCTTCCGTTTCATAAATTTTTCCAATATTTTCTCCCATTGTTATCCCCTCCTACTTATTTGTTCACGCTTTCAAACATTAGAAATCAAACTTGCTTGTTCATTGTCTCTATCCATCAATTTCGCCATCTTCGATTATTGTATACTATTTCAGTCACATATTAGTTTACAATTAACCAACATATGTTCTTAAATTAATAGTTCAATTGAAATAAAATTGTTACCAACGTAAAAAAACAAAAAAAGTTACCTTATCTAATATAAATAAGGTAACTTTATACATTAAATTTGATAACTAAAAATCATTTTCACTGTTCTAACTTAAGAACCGTCTCACGTTTAATTAATTGGTGAGGAATCACCATACGAACGCCTGTCGCTTCTTTTTCTTGCAGTGATTCAATCAGTTTTTGCATCCCCATTTTCCCTAACTCGGCAATATCGATATCAATACTCGTTAGATATGGATGTACCAATGTTGCATAAATGGAGTTATTAAAGCTGATTACGGAGAAATCATCTGGCACTCGATAGCCATACATTTGTGCTAGTTGGATCATCCGCATCGCAAAAATATCATCAATTACCACTGCGGCTGTCGCTTGTGTGTCTTTCAACAATTGTTCAAAGGCAACATAATCTTCCGGTTGCTCCATATCAACAGAAGGCAACACAGGTAAATTCGCCAGCATCATCGCTTTTTGATAGCCGAAATAACGCTCATAATAAACATTTTCATGTGTTGTATTGGTAATAAATAAAATTTTCTTGTGCCCATTTTCAATCAGAAAATCGGTCGCATGTTTCCCTAATAATTGATTATCATTATCTACGTAAACAATTTTATCTTCATTGGTATACGGCTGCCCAACTAAGGAAAAGGGGACTTGATTTTTAACTAGATAGTCAATAACTGGATCTTCCTTATCTGAATACAGCAAGACAAAGCCATCTACTTGCTTTTGACGATGCATTAATTCCACGTTTTCAAGTAAGGTATCAAAAGACTGCGCTGTAGCAATGGCCGTTGTCATCCCATGATTACGTGCTTCATCGTTAATGGATTCGATGATTTCTAAATAAAATGGATTCCCCATTCGCTCACGAGAATCCAACGGTGGCAAAATTACACCCACTGCGCCAGAAGAGCGTTTGCCAAGATTTCTGGCTGCAATATTCGGCACATAGCCCATTTCTTCCATGACTTTATAAACTTTTTCTTTGTAGCATCTGAAATACTTGAGTGATCATTAATCACTCTGGAAACAGTAGACGTAGCGACTCCAGCCTTCTTAGCAACATCTTTCACAGTAACCGTCATCTCTTCCACTCCTTTCACGGTTAATCATATTTTCAATCATAAACCATTCTATCGTAGAAAATAATACCACACATTGATGGTACGTTGCTATCGTCAATTTAGATTGTCCTTTTTAAGTTAAAAAATAGGTGGAGATAGGTACTCATTTACGCTTGTTTTTTCGCTGCTTCCCATACAGAAATCAGAAATTCTACTGTTAAAGCCTCTGTAGAAGCAACTAATGCAATCTCTGTTCCAAGGTCTTCTGAACGTCCAACTCCGACTGGTACAGCACCACTAGCTATGATTGCTTGGATCCCCGCTTTTGCATCTTCAACTCCCATACATTCCGGCGCTGTTAGTCCAACTTGGCTAGCTGCTAATTGGAAAATTTCAGGATCTGGTTTGCCTTTTGCAACTTCTGCGGGATCAGCGATGCCGTCAAAATAAGCCATCAATGCCATTTTTTTTAATAAGAACGGACCATTTTTACTCGCAGAAGCTAATGAGATTTTGATTCCTTGTTTCTTTAAGCTTTTCAACAACTCTAAAATTCCTGGATATACATCTTTTGGACTTACTTGCTGGATCATTTCTACATAGTATTCGTTTTTCCGTTGAGCTAATTCAGCAAATTGTTCTGGTGTAAAATCATCCGTTCGCCCGCCGTGAGCCAACAATAATTTCAGTGAATCTTCCCGACTGACCCCTTTTAATTCTTCATTAAAAGCACGATCGATCGTAATACCAATTTCTTTGCCTAAACGCTGCCATGCTTGATAATGATACTCCGCAGTATCCGTTAACACACCGTCTAAATCAAATAACACACCTTTAAACATTTTCATTCACCTTTTCCATTTTAACGACTAACTCATCAGCTAATGTCAGTTTATTTCCGTATAACGTCAGTGGCAATTCCGCCCCTGAAACAAGTTCCAAGCGTACATTGGCTTGATCTACAGTGATGTACAACAGGCGTCCACGATAATTGACATGGAACGCATAACTCGTCCAAGCACTTGGTAAAAATGGTGCAAAACTTAACGTTTCGTCAGCCGTCTTCATTTGAGCAAAACCTTGTACAATCGCTAGCCAACTACCTGTCATCGACGTAATGTGCAGCCCATCTTCTGTATCGTTATTATAGTTATCCAAATCTAATCGCGCGGTTCGTTGATACATTTCTACGGCTTTTTCTTCCATCCCTAGTTCAGCCGCCAAAACAGCATGAATACTTGGTGATAAAGAAGATTCATGGACGGTCATCGGCTCATAGAATAAAAAGTTTCTTTCTTTTTCCTCTCTTGAATAACGTTCACCAAAGAAATAAATCCCTTGTAAAACATCTGCTTGCTTAATAAAACAAGACCGTAAAATCTTATCCCAAGACCATTTTTGATTTAAAGGCAAATCAGCTGCTGAAAGTTCTGACCTTGGCATTAAGTCTTTATCTAAAAAAGTGTCATGTTGAACAAAAACACCGAGTTCTTCATCAAATGGATAGTACATATTTTCAATAATCTCTTGCCAGTGTGTTTGTTCTTCTTCTGTTATGGATACTGTTGTTTCCGTTTGGTATTTATGGTAATTCTCTAAGGTGTATTGCAATACCCATGTGGCAATCGTATTTGTATACCAGTTATTATTGATGTTATTCTCATATTCATTCGGCCCTGTCACACCATGAATCATATACTTTTGCGCTCGACTAGAAAAATGAACGCGATCTGCCCAAAAACGAGCAATCTCTGTTAATACCTGCAGTCCTTCATTTTTTAAATACTCTTGGTCACCCGTATAATTCACATAATTGTAAATGGCATAGGCAATCGCACCATTTCGATGGATTTCTTCAAAAGTAATTTCCCATTCGTTGTGGCACTCGACACCTGTAAATGTCACCATCGGATACAAAGCCCCTGCTAAGCCTTGTTGGCGGGCATTATGTTTGGCTTGTTCTAACTGATTATAACGATATTTCAAAAGGTTTTTCGTGACTTCTGGTTTAGCTAAAGCCAAATATAGAGGCACCGCATACGCTTCTGTATCCCAGTAAGTAGCACCACCATATTTCTCCCCAGTAAAGCCTTTTGGTCCGATGTTCAAGCGTTCATCTTCTCCATAATAGGTGGTAAATAATTGGAATAAGTTAAAACGAATCCCTTGTTGTGCTGCGTCATCCCCTTCGATTACCACATCCGCAAGCGCCCAACGTTTAGCCCATGCTTCGTTTTGTTCTGAAACTAATTCGTCAAATGTTTTCGTATTTTCTTTTAGTAATTGTACAGCTTTCACTTGTTGTGCTGACTCTGGAACATCACGACTGGTCAAAACAATCACTTGTTTTTCTAGGCTAACTGTTTCTCCAACAGTCAAAGAAGCGTGAAAAGCGTGTTGAACTTTTAACGGCTCTATTTCTGTCTTGTCGATTGTTGCACCAGTGACATGTTTCATTGCTGCAGTGACGCTGAATTGTTCAATGCCAAAGGGGTTAGGAATGGTACGTGTAGTTAAAAAACCAATACTTTCTTCAAACCCTGATTGACGAGACTCCCAAAACATTTCATCATAATTACTATCTTCATTGCGAACATCGCCATCTATTTTAGAAAAAATCTGGATATCTGCCGTTCCAGCAAGCACTTCTACGGTTACACGAATAACAGCTAATTCTTGTTGAACAATACTTAAAAAGCGTTCAAAGCGAAACTTAACACATGCTTCGGTCGTTTCTAGAATAAAAGTTCTAGTCAGTACCCCATTACGCATATCTAATTCTAAATAAAAATCTTTTGGTTCTTCCGTTCCTAGATCAACAGCTTTTCCATTAACAAAAATATCCATAGCAATAAAATTCAATGCATTGATTACTTTCCCAAAATACTCAGGATACCCATTTTTCCACCAACCGACTCTGGTTTTATCTGGATACCAAACCCCTGCTAAGTAAGTTCCTTGGTGGTGATCTCCTGTATATTGTTCTTCAAAATTCCCTCTCATCCCCATATAACCATTACCTATTGATGTTAATGATTCTTGAAGTCTACGCTCTTTCCGTTCTAATTGATGCGTGGAAATTTTCCACGGATCGATATCAAATAAGTGCTTCATTTTCTCTCCTCCTGTAAGTGGTTCGCTTCTTAACTCCATAATAAACGCAACCGATTGCATTGTCAAATATTTATTTTATTCTACTAACGTATTATTCGACTTTCCTTTCTATATGATGATATGATTATTATCATACCAGAAAGAGGTTATCGATTTTAATTAAGGGTTTACAAAAATAATTTTCTGCTTTATACTAAAAACAACGAAAACGATTGCGCAAATTATTGCAGAGGAGAGAAAAAGAATGAAAAAATTATTGAGTTTCGAGTTTTGGCAAAAATTTGGTAAAGCATTAATGGTTGTAATCGCCGTAATGCCTGCTGCAGGTTTAATGATCAGTATCGGGAAAACAATCCCTTTGATCAATCCCGACATGGCTGCATTAACTACAACCGGCGGCGTTATCGAGAATATCGGTTGGGGCGTTATCGGCAACTTACACCTTTTATTTGCATTAGCGATCGGTGGAAGTTGGGCAAAAGAACGCGCAGGTGGTGCATTTGCTGCTGGTCTTTCTTTTATCTTAATCAATCGAATCACAGGGTCGATTTTTGGCGTAACCAGTGCGATGTTAGCGGATGATAAAGCGTTTACTCACACCTTATTCGGCACTAAAATCATGGTCAAAGGATTTTTCACTAGCGTTTTAGAAGCTCCGGCTTTGAATATGGGGGTTTTTGTTGGGATCATTGCCGGTTTTGTTGGTGCGATGGCCTATAACAAATATTATAACTATCGAAAATTGCCTGACGCTTTATCCTTTTTCAACGGCAAACGTTTTGTTCCATTCGTTGTCATTTTATGGTCTACGATCGTTTCCCTTCTTTTAGCAATTATCTGGCCGTATATTCAAGCTGGAATCAATAACTTTGGATTATGGATTGCCCAATCCCAAGATACAGCACCCATTTTAGCTCCTTTTTTATACGGAACATTAGAGCGTCTATTGCTACCATTTGGACTGCACCACATGTTGACGATTCCAATCAATTATACTCAGCTAGGCGGCACTTACGAGATTTTATCTGGCGCACAAGCAGGTACTCAAGTATTCGGGCAAGATCCACTATGGTTAGCTTGGGCAACGGATTTAGTTAACTTAAAAGGTGCAGGAGATACTTCTCAATACAATTTTGTACTAAGCAATTGGACACCTGCACGATTTAAAGTCGGCCAAATGATTGGTGCTTCTGGTATTTTAATGGGCATGACTGTAGCAATGTACCGCAATGTAGATGCAGATAAACGAGCAAATTACAAATCAATGTATCTTTCAGCAGCATTAGCCGTCTTTTTAACAGGTGTTACTGAGCCATTAGAGTTCATGTTTATGTTCGCAGCCGTTCCACTTTATGTGGTTTACGCTGTTATCCAAGGTGCTGCTTTTGCGATGGCCGATATTGTCAATTTACGTGTTCATTCTTTCGGTAACATCGAACTGCTAACCCGTACACCTCTCGCGCTAAAAGCTGGATTAGGCATGGATTTACTAAACTTTGTTCTTTGCGTCATTGGATTTGGTGTAGTTACTTATTTCATCGCTAATTTCATGATCAAAAAGTTCAATTTCGCTACACCTGGAAGAAACGGAAACTACGACAATAATGACGTTCAAGCAGAGAACGCAACATCTAACGTTCAATCTGCAAACGGAATCGATCCGCAAATCATCGAAATCGTTCATTTACTAGGTGGAAAAGAAAACATCACTGATGTAGATGCTTGTATGACGCGTTTACGTGTAAGTGTTGCTGACAAGCAAAAAGTAGGAACAGAAGAAGCTTGGAAAAAAGCAGGCGCTATGGGATTAATCGTAAAAGATAATGGTGTCCAAGCGGTTTACGGACCTAAAGCGGATGTTTTAAAATCAGATATCCAAGATTTATTAGATTCAGGTGTCACGATCCCTACACCTGAACTCACAGAGACTGTAGACACATCAGCTAATCCAGTTGATTATCTGGGCGTCACTAAAACCATTGTATCTGTCGCTGAAGGCGAAGTAATTGCTATCGAGCAAGTGGATGACCCTGTTTTTTCTAAAAAAATGATGGGTGATGGATTCGCTGTTATTCCTGTAAACGAAACAATTTATGCACCAATTGATGGAACAATCAGCAGTATTTTCCCATCAAAACATGCATTAGGTATCCAAACAGAGGAAGGTCTAGAGGTGTTGATTCATATGGGGCTTGATACAGTCGAAATGAAAGATTCCGCCTTCACGATTCATGTAACCGAAGGACAAAAAATAACTGCTGGCGAAAAAATTGCAACCGCAGACTTAGATAAGATCAAAGACGCTGGTAAGCAAACAACAATGATCGTTGTTTTTACAAACGGAGAAAAGATCAAACATTTCCAATTAGAAAAAACAGGCACACAAGTACCTGGCACCTCTATCGGACATGTCACACTTTAAATTAGCACAACAATAAACAAAAACAGGGTTAGTGTAAAACTCAATGAGTTTTATCCTGACCCTGTTCTTACCACTAGGAGGAGAAAACATGAAGGTACTCACATTAAACACGCACAGTTGGCTAGAAGATCATCCATTAGATAAATTAAAGCAACTAGCTGAACAAATCATCAAAGAAGATTACGCAGTGATCGCCTTACAAGAAGTTAACCAGCGAATCGATAGCCTGCCGGTTGGGGCTATCGAAAATTTCCATCCGACAGATAACCAATTGCCGATTCACGAAGATAACTTTGCTTACTTGTTGGTTCAGTACCTAAAAGAACACGATTGTCACTATCATTGGAGTTGGGCATACAATCATATTGGTTACTCCATCTACCACGAAGGCGTTGCATTGCTATCAAAACAACCGATCCAACCAGAAGCCGTTGTCATTTCCAGCAAAAATGATCCAACTGATTACCGCACAAGGGTCTTATTGATCGGTCAAACAAAACTAGGCGAAAAAAATATCACCGCTTTAAGTTGTCACTATTCTTGGTGGACAGAAACAGACGGATTCGCCTACGAATGGGCACAAACCGAAAAAGCCTTGCAAAACCATACACGCCCCTTTCTGATTATGGGCGATTTTAACAATCCAGCTTCAGCAAAGCAACCAGGTTACCAACTCGTGTTAAACAGTTCCTTAAAACTACAAGACAGTTTTACCTCAGCAACAACAAGGATTGGGGAACACACCGTTGAAAAAGCAATTGACGGCTGGGGCGATAACCAAGAGCACTTAAGAATCGATTATATTTTCGCTTCACAGGAATTTGAGATCAAAAACTATCAAATTGTTTTTGACGGAAAAAATACGCCTATAATCAGCGACCATTTTGGCGTAGAAGTAACGATACACTAGTTAAAGAAACAGCATACGAAAGAGTTCACTCTCTTTTTCGCATGCTGTTTCTTTGTTTCATTCTGAAAAACAATGCTAAACTAATGACAAGATTCTATTTACGAAAGCGGGGATAAAAATGAATATAACCATTTTCGGCGGCAGCGGCTTTATCGGACAGAAATTAGCCGAAGAATTAGTCGCACGCGGACACGATGTCACTAGCATTTCCCGTAGCGGCTGCCCAAGCGATTTAAATGCCGCATGGACAAAAAAAGTGCACTGGGTCCATTCAGATATTTTAAACGACACGCATTGGCACCAATCCGTCCAAAAGGCTGATTGGATTATCGATGCCATCGGGATTCTTTTTGAACACCCTAAAAAAGGCATCACCTATGATCGATTTATCGTAACGCCTGTTCGAGAAATTTTGTCTTATTTGGATGACATTCCTCAACCTGCTCGACTTTTATTTATCTCAGCTAACCGCGCACCTTTTCCTTTGCGAAACTATATGAAAGCCAAACGCCAAGCTGAACAACTAATCAAAAAGTGCTCCCTTCAACATGTAATCATTTACCCAAGCTTAGTTGTTGATAAACAACGTTATTCTTCTGTTATCGGTGGCAATATGGTCAATGTAATCAATAAAATCCCTGGACTCAGAAAAATCGTCCAAGGATATGATCCTATTCCAAGAGAAGCCCTAGCAAGAGAAATCGCCAATGTCATTGATGGAAAAACATCTCCCTATACTCACAGACGACCATAAACTACCTCACAAACAAAAACCGACCTCACAAAGCTGGACGACTGTCCTAACTATTTCGAGGTCGGTTCACTCTAAAATACTTATCCTTTCACAGAGCCACTAGTAATTCCTTCTACATAGTATTTTTGCATAAAGATAAACAATAATGTAATCGGCACTGCAATCAAGACACATCCTGCTGTAAATGCCATGAAATACTGATCGATTTTATCTTTCGTCTGCATCGTAAATAGACCAATTGCCACGGTATATTTATTTACATTATCTCCTAAAATAATTTTCGCAAAAATAAAATCCATCCATGGAGCCATAAACGCCATCAGCGCTGTATAAACAATAATTGGTTTACTTAGCGGCAATGTAATCTTGGTAAAAATCTCAAATTTACTTGCCCCATCGATCATCGCCGACTCGTCCAACGCCATAGGAATCGTATCAAAAAATCCTTTAGCAATATAAAACCCTAATGCAGCACCTGATGAATAGACTAGAATCAACGCTAGTAAACTTCCAGTCAAATTCATCGCTTTTAAAATATAATAGACAGCAATCATACTCATAAAACCCGGAAACATATTCAACACCAACGCCAATTTCAAAAACGGCTTTCTCGCTCTAAAACGCAAACGACTCAAAGAATACGCCATCGCAATCGTAATCAACGTGGACAAAATACAACTACAAACCGCAACAAATAATGTATTCAAAAACCATTGTACAAAAGGATAAGTAGAGCTGGTCAGCAACATTTTATAATTTTCAAACGTAAATTGTTTAGGAATAAAATACGTCACAAATGCGCCGCCCTCACTTCTAAAACTAGTTAAAACAATCCATACTATAGGAAAGATCCACACAATCGACAAGATAGTCAGCAATGTATAATGAACAATTAATGTATTTCGCTTCTTGGATTTCATTCGACCGCTTACGCCCCTTCCGTTTTAAATGAACTACTGCGTGTATAGGCAATTAATGAAAAGACTGCCGATAGAACGAAAATAATAATACCAATGACCGACGCTAGATTATAATCTGCAGCATTCACCGTCAATTTATACAACCACGTCACCAAAAGATCGGTCTCTCCTGCCGAATGATAATTACTATTAGCTGGTTGACCACCTGTAAGCAAGAAAATCACATTGAAATTATTGATATTACCAATAAACTGTTGAATCAAACTAGGCGCCATCACAAATAAAATTTGCGGAAACGTAATGTTTTTAAAAATTTGAAATTTATTCGCGCCGTCAATTTCTGCAGCCTCAATTTGATCTGTAGGTAAATTCGTAATAATCCCTGTCGCCACCAGCATCGTCACTGGAATTCCAACCCACATATTTACAAAAATAACCGTGACTTTAGCTAGTAAACCATCCGTCAAAAACGGGATCGGCTGATCGATCAATCCCCAGTTTTGCAAAAGAGCATTGACTGGTCCTGAACCATTAAATAAATTTGCCATCAAAAGCAAGCTGACAAATTGCGGCACTGCCATCGTAATGACAAAAATCGTCCGCCAAACTTTCTTCCCTTTCACCCCTTTAGCATTAATCAGCAATGCCAATAAAATACCAAAGAAAAATGTCGTCGCTGTCGCCAACACTGCCCAAATAAGGGTCCAAGTAAGAACTGGAAAGAAGGTTCCAGCAATATCACCCGTAATCACATTACTAAAATTAGCAAATCCGACCCAGTGAAATAAATTTTTCGGTGGCAAATGATTATGGTCATAACTTGTAAAAGCAATTGAAATCATATATAACAAAGGTAAAATCGTAAATGCTAATACACCTAACAACGGAACACTCATCAACGTAATATAGAAATTTTCATTCAACAAACTATTTAAATCTTCCTTTATTGTCGGTAACGCGCGCCCTGCTTGTTTTAACATAAAAATTTTTCGCGCACTTCTAAGATTGACGATATACATGAAAATAAACAACAAAATAAGAATAATAGCAGCAATCCCAAACAACAACAGCAACATCGAATTATCCCCTGGCTGTTGCACTTCAATTCCTAATGCTTCATCCATCACCCAACCTTGGGATTTAGTCCCCAACGTTTGCAGCATAGATAACGCATGAAATCCATTAATGACCAGCCAGCCTATAAATCCAATTTGTATAGCTAAAAAGGCCAAACCTTTAATGATTTGTCCATTCATGATATTGGCTGTTCCCATAAAAAAATAAGAAAGCTTTACTGATTTATCGCCTTTTTCGAACAATTCTCTAAAGGTTATCTGCCCATCCGGTGTTGATTTTAACTTCATAGCAATTCACTTCCTGTTCTTTAAATAAGGAAAGAAGAGTGCGGGACAAAACTAAAAACCAGTTTTGATGTGCACCCTAAAACCTAATAAACGGTGGCCAAAAGTCAGGTTCTTCGACAATTTCGCAAAAATCGAGCAATACCAAAAGCGTATTGTTCGATTTTTGCGAAACTGCTCGAACCTAATCGCCTTTTGTCTCAACCTCCTCAAGAGTAGAATAAACAACAGGAGCAGAAATGAACCATTTAATCGTTTTTGTTCTTTCTGCCCTGCACATCATTTATTTACCCGACTTACTCGTATCTTGGACTAATTTGTCTAATTTTGGTAGATATTGATCTTCAGCAATTTTGCCATTATACGTATCATTGATCACAGCATCAGCCGGTCCCCAGAACGAAACCATCGCTGGTAGTTTCGGCATAACAACGGAATGATCACTATCACTCATTGTCATAACAGCTTTAGCCACGTCATCAGATGTTACTTTTTCATCCGCCTGAGCTTCTTTGTTCGCAGGAACTGTACCATTTTTCTCAAAAACAGTTAATTGATTTTCTTTATTTGTTAAGAAATCCGCTAAAGCCATCGCTGCAACTGGGCTTTTCGTTGATGCATTGACACCAAACAATTTCACACCCAAGAAGGCTTTTTGTTGTACTGAACCATTGCCTAAATCAACAGTAGGATACGGAGCAACCGCAAAATTATCTCCCAAAGCTTTTTCGACGTCTAATTTAGACCAAGGGCCAGATAAGAACGCATCCGTTTTGCCATTTCCTAAATTAGAAAGTGCATCCGCATTTGATTGCACAACACCTGGGTTATCTTTTTGTGCACGAATCCATTTTAATACTTCTACACCCTTGTCATTATTAAAATTAGTCCCTTTGATATCTTCGCCATTTTTTCCGTATAACTCATCACCATTTGACATAAATAGCGGTGTAAAGATATAGTTCGCACCAGCTTCTCCAAAGTTTGCACCTAATTTTCCTTTAGACGTTAACGTTTCCCAACTCTTCACGTCTTCTTCAGCTAATTTTCCTTTGTTGTAATATAGAATTTGTGATTCGACTCCATATGGATAACCGTATAGCTTGCCATCATAAGTAGCCGCTTCAATTGCACTTTCTGTACTATTTTTCTTAACACTATCTTCATATTTAGTATTAGCATAAATAATTCCTGCATCTACCATTTGCCCTAATTGGTCATGGGGCATCATAAATACATCGGCTGCCGCACTAGGATCTTTCTTTAAGTTTTCTTGAGCCGTAGCGGACTCACTCGGCTTAATCGTCACTTTCCAATCCTTATGTTCTTTTTCAAATTGCTCTACTAATGGTTTGTAGGTGTCAACAAATGCTACATCCACCCATAATTTTATAGAAGCGTTTTCATTTTCAGCAGAAGTTTTTTTCTCTGATGAACCTCCGCCACAAGCTGCAAGCGCAACGGCCGCTGCTGTCATTGTTACCCCTAACGTCAAAAGCTTTTTCATGTTTCTTTTCATCTTTTGTTCCTCCTAGGAATTTTTTGCTGTTCTATTCTCTTACATTGTGCAATCGTTTGCGTTAATTGTCAAGTGATATATATAAGAATTAGAAAACTATTTTTATAACGGTTATTCCCCCAGAGTCAAAATTAATTAAGAACGCCTTTACATAAACGATTCAATTACAACTACCACTTTATCTTTCTTCTCTTCCTGTTTACAACAGCTACACTTAACCCTTACAAAACAAAATGCAATCGATTGCGATAAAAACATTGAAAACGTTTTTCTTATGTGTCATAATATGGGTGGTTTTTAGATTATTTAGCTAAAAAAAGAAACAAATGTCGATTACAGGAGGAAATACGCACATGAACACAGCCGCAGTCCATCACCAACCAGAAAGTGAATTTGCTTATTTATACACCGCTGACAAGATGCACATCCGTCTGCGCACAGGAAGAGGAGATATCCAAAACGTGTCATTAATAAACGGTGATCCCTATCAACTCGAACACAGCGAATGGTTCAAAGAAACGATTCCCATGGAACGTTATTTATCTACAACGACTCATGATTATTGGATAATCGAAACGTCAGCTCCTCACAGACGTTTGAGTTATGCATTCAAAATAGAAGGAATGGATGGCACTGTGCTTTTTTATGGTGATCATGGCTTCTTTCCTTATCAAGAAAGTACATTAAAAATGGCAAACAATTATTTCAAACTACCTTATTTTCACGAAGCCGATCGTTTTAAGGCACCTCAATGGGTTAAAGAAACCGTTTGGTATCAAATTTTTCCTGAGCGTTTCGCTAACGGCGACCCTACCAACGACCCAAAAGGTACCATCCCTTGGGCAAGCAAGTCTCATCCAGGTCGAGAAGATTTTTACGGTGGTGATTTACAAGGAGTTTTAGATCATTTAGATCATCTCGAAGATTTAGGGATTAACGGTATTTATTTTTGTCCTATTTTCCAAGCTGCTAGCAATCATAAATATGACACGATTGATTATTTTGAGATCGATTCGGCCTTTGGAGACAAGCAAATTTTAAAAAAATTAATCGACGAATGTCATAAAAGAGGCATCCGCGTCATGTTGGATGCAGTGTTTAACCATATGGGGGATTTTGCTCCCCAATGGCAAGATGTGGTCAAAAACGGCGAACACTCTCCTTACGCCAAATGGTTTCACATTCACAAGTTCCCAGTCACTTATACACCGACTGATGACTTTGAATTTTCAAATGATATTACCTATGACACATTCGCCTTTACACCTCATATGCCAAAACTCAATACAGAGAACGAAGAGGTACAGGATTATTTATTAAGCATCGCTCGTTACTGGATTGAAGAATTTGATATTGATGCTTGGCGTCTAGACGTTGCAAACGAAGTTGACCATCGTTTCTGGCGTAAATTTCACGATGTTTGCACCGAAGCCAAAGCAGATATTTATATTCTAGGAGAAATTTGGCATTCTTCTCAACCTTGGCTACAAGGAGATGAATTCCACGGCGTTATGAATTACGCTTTTACAGATGCGATTTTGTCTTATTTTGTTTATCGGACGATTCCATTAACTAAACTTGTTTCTGAACTGAATCACCAATTAATGCTTTACCGTGAACAAACAAACCAAATCATGTTCAACGTGTTAGATTCTCACGATACTCCTCGTTTATTAACGATTGCAAAAAATAACAAAGAATTAATGAAACAAGTTTTAGCGTTTACTTATTTACAAAAAGGCGTTCCTTGTCTCTATTACGGTGATGAATATGCCATGGATGGTGGAGGCGATCCCGATTGTCGTAAATGCATGGTGTGGGAAACAGATAAACAAGACCAAGAGATGTATATATTTGTCAAAAACTTGATTGCTTTTAGAAAAGAGCACCAACCGCTTTTATCAGAAGGAAAACTGCGCTGGCAGGAAGTTGATGAACAAAACGGCATCATCGATTTCGCCTATGAACACGAAGGTAAAATGATTCGCAGTATTTTCAACACTGGCCAACTACCGATCTACGTTGAAAAAGAAGGCATTTTATTCTCTACTCGAACACACCTATTAGACAAAGAGGTAATCGAACTTGCGCCTTACGGTTTTGCCGTTTCAGTAGATACAATAGAAAGGAAAGATAACAATGACACACACACAAACAACCACTCATTGGTGGCAGGAAGCCGTCATTTATCAAGTATATCCACGGAGCTTTCAAGATAGTAACGGAGATGGCATCGGAGATTTGGCCGGCATCATTCAACGCCTAGATTATTTAAAAACACTCGGAATAAACGCCATTTGGCTTAGCCCTGTCTATCGTTCACCAAATGATGATAACGGCTATGACATTAGCGATTACGAACAAATCATGACTGAGTTTGGAACGATGGACGACATGGATCACTTAATCCAAGAAACCCAAAAAAGAGAAATCAAAATCATTATGGATCTAGTCGTTAACCACACTAGTGACGAACACCCTTGGTTTATCGAATCTCGCTCATCAAAAGAAAACCTCTATCGTGATTTTTACGTTTGGCGAAAAGGCATCAACGGTCACGCTCCAAACGACCTAGAATCAACCTTCCTAGGTTCTGCTTGGCAATTAGATGAATTAACTGGCGAATATTATTTGCACTTATTTAGTAAAAAACAACCTGACTTAAATTGGGAAAACCCAACCGTTCGTCACGCCATCTACGATATGATGAATTTTTGGATCGACAAAGGCATTGGTGGTTTCCGAATGGATGTAATTGACCTTGTAGGGAAAATCCCAGATCAAAAAATCACAGGAAACGGACCAAAACTCCACGATTATTTACAAGAAATGAACGCCCACACATTCGGCGGAAAAGACCTACTAACCGTGGGCGAAACTTGGGGCGCAACACCAGAAATCGCCAAGTTATACTCCGATCCACAACGAAATGAATTATCCATGGTGTTCCAATTTGAACATGTTGCATTAGATGAACTACCAGGCAAAAGCAAATGGGATCTACGCCCGCTGCAAATCTCAGAACTAAAAACCGTCTTCGAAAAATGGCAAACTGAACTCGGCAATCAAGGATGGAATTCACTATTTTGGAATAACCATGACTTACCTCGAATTATTTCAAGATGGGGAAACGATCGGACCTATCGTATAAAAAGTGGAAAAATGTTGGCGATTTTACTCCACATGCTAAAAGGGACTCCCTATATTTATCAAGGTGAGGAAATCGGGATGACCAACCGAGTAATCGAAGACATCTCAGAAGTCGAAGATATCGAAAGTAAAAATATGTACGCCGACCGAATCCAAAAAGGCTACACAAAATCAGAAATCCTCGCTTCAATCAACGCCAAAGGACGGGATAACGCTCGTACACCAATACAATGGGATAGCACTGAAAACGCAGGATTCACAACAGGTTCACCGTGGCTTGCTGTTAATGAAAATTATCATGAGATCAACGTAGCACAGGCGTTAGAAGACAAAAATTCAATATTTTACACATACCAAAAGCTGATTGACCTACGCAAAACACACCCATTGATTGTTTGGGGAAGCTTCGAATTGTTAAAAGAGACGGCCGAAGAGGTTTTTGCTTATTATCGCCATTACCAAGGAGAAAGTTGGCTTGTCGTTTGTAATTTCTCTGATCAAGAACAACACTTTTCATTAGAGACATCAGCGAAAGAAACGATTATTACTAACACTAACAAAGAATACCAACAACTTTCCGACCGAACATTGGAACCTTATGAAGCGTTTGTCGTCACCATCGGAGGAAGAAAAGATGCCTGAATTATCCACTCAATCGAAACCACTCTACACAGCTCAAAAAAATAATTGGTGGAAAAATGCTGTAGGTTATCAAATTTATCCTCGCAGTTTTAAAGACAGCAATCACGATGGTATCGGTGATTTAAATGGCATTCGCCAAAAATTGCCTTATTTGAAAGAACTGGGCATTGATTTTATTTGGATCAATCCAATTTACGCTTCACCAAATATCGATAACGGGTATGATATTTCTGATTACCAAGCAATCCATGAAGATTTCGGCACAATGGAAGACTTTCAGGACTTACTTGAAGAAGCACATGAGCTAGACTTAAAAATCATTATGGATTTAGTGGTCAACCACACCAGTGATCAACATCCATGGTTCTTAGAAGCGAAAAAATCCCGTAATAATCCTTATCGCGACTATTATCATTGGGTCGATGCAACGGAAGACCAACCGCCAAATAATTGGCAGTCTTTTTTCGGTGGTTCAACTTGGACATATGATGACACAACCCAACAGGCGTATTTTCATACTTTCGCCAAAGAACAGCCTGATCTCAACTGGAAAAATCCTCGTGTACGCCACGAAATTTACCAGATGATTCGATGGTGGTTAGAGCTTGGTATTGATGGTTTTCGGATTGACGCAATCAGCCATATCCAAAAAGAACCTTGGGATTTTGAGATTACAGATAACCAATGGGCACCATTTATGAATGTCTCTGGTATCGAAACGTATTTAAAAGAACTCAAAGCTATTTTTAACGAATACAATGTGATGACGGTTGGCGAAGCCAGCGGTGTTCCTCACCAAGAAGCAACACATTGGACAGGAGATAGCGGTTATTTCAACATGATTTTTGAATTGGAACACTGTGAGCGTATTGGCGAATTAGGCAGTCAAAAAGGCTCTATCCCTCACCTAAAACAATCATTAACACAATGGCAAACAAGCCTTGCAGATGACGGCTGGAATGCTCTTTACCTAGAAAATCATGATACACCTCGCAGTGTGTCAGTGTATGGAGATGATTCACCAGAAGCAGCTAAAGCCTTAGCCACTGTTCAGTTATTACTAAAAGGAACCCCTTTTATTTATCAAGGACAAGAACTAGGCATGACGAATTATCCCTTTCAATCCATTGAAGATATCGATGCAGCAGATACGATCCACTTTTACCAAACATTATTAGCACAAGGGAAAACAACAACAGATGCCTTGAAAATTGCGATAAACTGGTCTAGAGATCACAGCCGCACACCATTCCAATGGGAAGACACTTTACATGGGGGCTTTTCAACAACGAC
This sequence comes from Enterococcus sp. 4G2_DIV0659, assembly GCF_002140715.2. Classification (NCBI taxonomy): domain Bacteria; kingdom Bacillati; phylum Bacillota; class Bacilli; order Lactobacillales; family Enterococcaceae; genus Enterococcus; species Candidatus Enterococcus mansonii. The sequence continues at coordinate 1,413,393 of NZ_NGLE02000001.1, forward strand.
ACCTTGGCTAAAAGTCAATGACAATTACCGAATGATCAACGCCGTACAAAAAGAAGTTGAAACATCTAGCGTTTTTCACTATTATCAAACATTGATTCGTTTGCGTAAACAGACAGAAGCTCTTATTCATGGTAAATTTGACTTGCTTTCACCTGAACATCCAACTGTTTTTTGTTACACACGAACAACCGAGACAGAACGTTGGCTTGTTTTAGCTCAACTCGACCGAAACCAGACAACCATTGATTTTCCTGCCTCTTGGGATTATTCCAACTGGGAAGAAATCCTAACTACCACAAGCACAAAACCTTTAAAACAGCAAATGAAGCTTTCTAATTATGAAGCGCATGTTTATCGAGAAATAACGGATTAAACGAAAGAAAAGGATCTGGAAGATAACGCTGTGAGTTATCTTCCAGATCCTTAAAACTTAAATAGCCGAACAACTTTTTCCTATTGCTGTAAAAAACAGCGGAGTATGAGAATAATTAGCACCTGCTTAATTCTCAGAGCTATTCATTCTCATATCAACTTCACTCTACTCAACAAAATAACGCAACACTGTTTTCATCTTTTCAGGCGCTACTTTTCTTGGATCAGAAAGATAAATTTCTTTATGGGCAAAAGTTGTTCTTTTTAGCTGATGTTCTTCGCAATACGAATCCATCACTTCAAACGTTCTGAATTCATCATCGTAAGAACCTAGATGCATCATTTGGACACATTTTCCATCTGCTATCGTTTCAAATTGTACCTGTTGGTTATTCGGATTCGGTTTCTTTTTCCCTACTCGCTCCAGATTAGACAAAGCTAATTCTTCAGTAACAAAATCCGGTTGACGAATCATGATTTTATAGACCAAATCCGCCTTATCAAACGCCCTTCCCTCTGCAATTGCTTCATCAGATAACGTCCAAATCCCCTCCAACGGATAAACAGTATACTCAAAATACCCATCTGGCGTAACACCATTTTTAGGCATCATCCGAATCCCATAAGACATCGCATATAAAGCGGCCGTCTCCTCTGCAAACTGAGGACCATTAGGATTACCTTTTCCAGAGATTGTATAAAATTTTTGCGATGGAACTTGAAGTTCCATTGGTTTTTCTTTTGGTAGATAAAGATTTTTTTCTTGTTTTCGCCATTCGAATTTCATGGAATATCTCTCCTCCTCATTTCAAAACAACGCTTGCTTTACTAATAATAACATATCTACAAAACAAACCAGATGATGTTAGCCAACAAAGACAACTCTGACCGGTCGTTCCTCGGATCATCTTTCACTCTCCTACTTCTCTCTTTGCATAACTATTCTGTCGTACTAAAGAATCAAACCTGTGCAATATTTTTTTTCACTCTTTTTTGGGCAGAGAAAGTGAGGTACACTTAATCTAAATACGATAAACTAATTTTAGGAGTTGATTATTATGGAATGGGTTACTAGGTTGGAACAGTCACTAGACTACATCGAAAAGAATTTAACAGAGACAATTGATTTTGATTATTTGGCGCAAATCGCTTGTTGCTCTACCTATCACTATCAGCGGATTTTTTCTTATATGGTTGGTGTTCCTTTAGCTGTTTACATCCGTCGTAGAAAATTATCTTTAGCAGGCGTGGAGCTTCAGCAAGGAGCAAAAGTGATTGATGTTGCCATAAAATACGGATATGAATCACCAAATTCTTTTGCTCGCGCATTTAAAAACCAGCACAACATCACCCCTTCACAAGCACAGCAAGAAGGCAGTCTGTTAACTTCTTTCCCTAGAATCAAATTCCACATCACAATCAAAGGAGATGTAGAAATGGAATACCGGATTAAAACAAAAGAAGCCTTTCGGGTTATTGGAGCAAGAAAACAATTGAGTGCAGATATTGAAGAAAACTTTAAAGAAGTCCCTTTATTCTGGCAACAGATTGGAAGGGATGGCACATTAGAAAAACTGATTCCATTAATGTCTCAAGAACCTAACGGGATCATGGGAATCAGCACTGGATTTGAAGCTGATCAAAAAAACAAAAATGATTTTTCCAACAGTAAAGGAATGTCTTATTATATCGCTGTTGCCAGTGACCAAGAATTGCCAGCTAATCTTGAGGAATACACTGTACCCGCATTTACTTGGGCAATTTTTTCTGGTCGAGGAGCAATGCCTCACGCAATCCAAGAATTAGAGAGAAGAATCGTCACAGATTGGCTGCCAAGTTCAGGGTATGAATATGCAAACGGACCCGATATCGAGCTTTATCTTGACGCTAACCCAGATAACGCCACCTTTGAAGTTTGGCTCCCCGTTGTAAAATCAAAATAATATGACCTTCATTATTAAACCAAAGTTCTTGATTACTTCCTCATGTTCTTTGGTTCTTTTTTATGCCCTCTGTTACTCTTTTTTATTCAAAAACTTCTTTCTTGACCATGGAGCTATGTCCAATGTTACACTAACTCTACAAGGAGGAGTAATCCATGAACATCACCGCATTCGCTCAACAATTTAATGTATCGACAGACGCTATCCGCTTCTACGAACGTTCTGGTTTGTTACAACCGAAACGTCAGTCAAATGGTTACCGTAAATTTACAGAAACTGACCAACAAGAGCTAAAAATCATCTTAGCCTTAAAAGAATTAGATTTTTCCATAAAAGAAATCCATTATTTACTCACGTTAAAAAGGCAACCGATTTCTACTGCATGCAACAAAGAGTCTACTGCTTTTCTAACAAACAAAATCACGGTCATTCAACAAAAGATCACATTTTACGAAATGGCGTACCAACTACTACTTAAACTAAAAAACACAGTCGAAGAGAATAAGTATGAAGAAAATCAAGCTGAGTTGTTCACGATGATTGATCAATTAGCTCGTTACGGATTATAGGATAGGAGGGCTTACACATGACAAATAAAACCATTTTACAAATAGAAAACGGCAGTCTGTTTCTTTTGGCATTTGCTTTATTTATCCACTTAAACGTCCCAGTCTTTTACTTCTTTCTTTGGCTCTTACTACCAGATATAACCATGTTGGGCTACTTAGGTGGTTCGTCGCTTGGTGCTAACATTTACAATTTAGGACATAACTTAGTTTTCCCTGTGTTGTTAACTATTATTTACCTACTTACCCACACTACGCTTTTATTGCCGATCGCTATCGTTTGGTCCGCCCATATTTTTATGGATCGCACATTAGGATATGGCCTCAAATACTCCGATGATTTTAAACATACACATATCCAAAGCCTCTAAAAAAGAAGAGCTAACTCAAATGTCTTGCATCTGAGTTAGCTCTTCTTTTTTAGTACTATGTGGTAGTTTTGGTTTATTTATTACTATGTTTACAAGGATTATTTGTAGCTTAAACTAGTTCCCAAACTGGTGAATTATCTGGTTGGTTCCCTTGTGTCCACCATTTTGCTTTGTATGTTTTGCCTTGGAAAGTTACTTTGTCTCCACCGCTATAAGCTTTGTTCGCTTCCCAGTTCATTACTTTATCAGAAAGAAGTTTCCACGCATCTGATTTATCTGGACGGTCACCTTTTACCCACCATTTTGCTACGTATTCTAAGTCATCAAAGAGAACTTTATCGCCAGTGTTATACACTTTATCAGCAACCCATGTAGATTGACCACTTGGTGCTTCTTTTGTTTTCACAGAAAATACCGCACTTGCTTCAGAAACGTTGCCGCCAACGCTAGTTGCTTTGACTGTGTACTTGTATGTTGTATTAGCTTTTAAACCAGTATCTTTAAAGCTTGTTTTTTCTGTTGTAGCAATTTTTTTACCATCACGGTAAACTTCATAGTTTTTAACGCCTAAGAAATGTGTTGATTTTGTCCACATTAAATCTACTGAATTTTCTGTTGTTCCCATAGAGTGAACGTGTGTTGGTGCTGTCGGTTTTTGGTTATCTTCTACTGCTGATGATTGTGTTGTTGCTTTTACTGTAGCACTCTTTTCAGAGATTTTACCATTTGTACCAACTGCTTCTACTTGATATGAATATGTTTTGTTCTCAGTTAAGTTTGCATCATTAAATTGTGTTCCCCCAACTGTAGCAACTTTTTTACCATCACGGTAAACGTTGTATTCTTTTGCATTCGCAACTGTATCCCATGATAATTTAAGTGATGAAGTTGTTACGTCAGATGTTCTTACATTTTTTGGTGTCGCTGGTGCTACTTCTACTGGAGGAGTGATTCCAGTGCCACCTTTTACGTTTACATCAATCACATTATAAAAAGCATTTGCTGTATCTGCAACATCCCAAACAGCTAAAATTACATGGTAACCTGTACGGTTTTCTGGGATAGTAATTTGATGTGACTTATTATTTGAAGCAGCTGAACCATCATGTTTTACTTCACCAAGAAAATCAAAATCAGCTCTTGCTAAAGGCTTCTCTGGATTCCAACCAACTTTTGTCATGTAGTAGTGCCATTTAGTTGTGCTATGAGGTGCTGTGTAATGCCAAGTAAATGTATTAACACCTGTGTTGATATCTTGTTTCGTCCAACGGTCTGCCCCAGTGCTATCCATCACAAAATCAGCGATTTGTCCTTTACCACCTTGTGCTGATGCAATTCGTCCGTCTGCTGGTCCCGCTTGTGGAAACCCTTTATCAAATTCTAAAGATTGCGGATTTGTAATAACCATTCCGTATTTTTCCATTGCAGCTGTCCAGCCGATTGTATTTTTATCTAATGAACCTTGATAACCACGTGCTGCTGGTTTTTCTACATAACCATGCGCATCTGCTTGCTCTACGTTTAGTAGACCTGCGCCTCCTAAAATGACTGTTGACATTAATGCTAGTCCTAATAACTTTTTCTTCATAATCATCCTCCGTTCAATCATTCACCTTTTGTCCTTCAGGCTTAACTACAGTTTAAACGCCATGTAAGAAAAAAAAAGGTCATTTCTGATCACAAAATGCCCATAGTTGAACAAATCCACTATACACAAGGAAATAAAAAGAATATTTAATTAAAAGTATATAAATATTACATTTGTTATACCAAAAAATAACCATAAAGGGTCATATTTTTCTGTTAAAAAGAAAAATATGACCTATATATTTTTAATTATTTTAAAAAGACATATGTTATTATCTCTTGATGTATAGACAAAACAGATCATTTCACGTTAAAATAAAAAAGAAGTTGAAATTTAGTTCATTATAATATGAACAAATATAAAAATAACATAAAAAGGTGTTGATAAGATGAAAGAAATTCTCTCCTCTCGATCCAGACGACAATTAGAATTAATGGAACTTTTAGCAGATCACGATTGGGTAACCTTCGCTTTAGCTTCAGAATCGTTGAATGTTCCCGTAAAAACATTAAAATCAGATATTATTGAGTTGGAAGCATTACTTGCACCAGCAACAATCGAAGCATCTAAAAAATATGGGATTCGTTTAGCAACAAATTTTGGTTTTTGTAAAACAAGTATCTATCAAAAATTTTTAAAAAATAGCGTTGAGTTTCAATTAATCGAAAAAATATTCTTACATAACTTCTCTACAATTATTGATTTAGCCGACGATCTTTATACAAGTGTTTCAACCATTAAGCGAATCGTTTTGCGAGTAAATCAACTACTTCAAGTAGAAGGTTTTACAATTAATTTGAAAAAAATGCAGCTTGTCGGCGATCCACATAGTATTTGTAATTTTATGCAGCATTATTTTTATGAAAAATATGGCGTAGCAGAAAGCCTGTTAACACCAGCTCAATTAATTAGCTTAGATCAAGTTGGACTTCAGATCGTTAAACAAGCTGAACCAAATAAACCATCTTATACCTTAGATTTTTCTCTTTTAAACCGATTACGCTTTTACACATATACCGTTATCAACTTACTAAAACACAATAGTGAAAATCAACTTTATGATATTCCAGAAAAAGAGTTTTCGATTCTTAATGATCCTTATGCATGTGATGAGTTTTATTGTCAGTTTAAATTGCCTTTATCTCCAGCGAACATAAACACTTTTTTCTATTTGTTTTTTAGTGATCAATACGTCGATTCCATCGATACCTTACATAAAATGACCAAAGTCGATCGACAAGCGCATTTAAAATATCAAAAAATTGAAACTCTTCTTCTAGAGATTGAAAAAAAGATGGGATGCAAATGCAACCACTTTGATGATATTTTTATGTCTCTCTATAATTTAGACTGTCAAATCCATGGACGGACATTTATCCTCCATGACAAGAATAAGGAGTTTCTTTCAGGGATCAAAAACCTTTATGGGCATTTTCCTATGGAGTTGATCCATTCTTTGCAAGCTATTTTTTATTCCAATCCTTACAAAGAGTATCTAGTCTATGAAGCTATTTCAATTTTATTCACCCGTTGGCCAAATTTACTTGATCGTTTAGAATACTCTACACCAACCATGAATGCCTGTCTTTTATTCAACTCCGGATTAGAATATATGGACATGCTTTCTGAACGAATCACATATTACTTACGCGGACGTTTTTCTTGCACACCATTACATGTGACTTCACTGGAGAAATTGGAAAAAGAAGCCGCAGAATATGACTGTATCATAACGAATATTCCTGAAATCTATATTAACAATATTCCGATTATCGTAATTCCACTCATTCCCGATGCAAAAAGCTTCGATAAATTGATGCTGGTTTATGAAGATCATTTTGGTAAAAAATGAGCGGTTTGAATAAATCCTATACCTAAATAGAGTAGAAAGGCATCCGTCGATGTCTTTCTACTCTATTTAGGTATAAGTTATTCACTTTCAGTACACTTAAAGCAGTACTGTACATGATCATTCACCATGCCTGTTGCTTGCATAAAGGCATAAACCGTTGTTGTTCCTAAAAATTTAAATCCTTTTTTCTTTAAGTCTTTACTAATCTTATCGGATAACTCTGTCGATGCTGGAACTTCCTTGATTTCTTTCCAACGATTTTGAATAGGTTTACAATCAATATATGACCAGATAAATTGATCAAAACTGCCATATTCTTCTTGAATTTGCATAAATACTTGCGCATTATTGATGGTTGCATTGATTTTCAATTTATTCCTAATAATACCTGGATCTTCTAATAAAGAATCGATTTTTTCTTGATCATAGGCAGCGATTTTCACATAATCAAAATGATCGTACGCACGCCGTAACGTCTCTCGTTTTTTTAGAATTGTCGACCAACTCAAACCAGCCTGCATGCTTTCTAAAACCAACATTTCAAACAATTTCCGATCATCATGTTCTGCTGTTCCCCACTCTTCATCGTGGTATTTCGCTTCCAACTCATTTGTATTGGCCCAATCACACCGCATTTTTCCCATAATTCCCTCCCCCTCGTATTTTCTTGTTTAATTAAGAATAACACGAGAACGTATGTTTGTAAATGTATAAAAAGACCCGGGATTTCTCCCAGATCTTATATAATATGAAGGAATCAACACAAATTACACGTACCGATCTAATTTACTTGCTGCTTCTTCATCTAAGATGACAGTAAGATTTGGATGAAGTTGTAAAATAGATGCTGGATATTTTTCTGTCACAGACCCTTGTAGTACATGTTTCACCATTTCAGCTTTTTTCTCGCCATTCACAATCAGAATTAAATGTTTCACACGCATAACACTGACAGGTCCCATAGTGACAAATTCCATGCCTTTTTCCATTTCTCCTGGGACAAACCATGGTTCTTCTCCGGATACTTTCACTTTGTACGTTAAATTTTCAAATCTTGTTGTTGTAGGCATATTCCCACAAAAATGTCCATCACCACCTAGACCGATCAACATTGCATCTAAACCACCATCCATTGCCAAGCGTTTGTCTTGTTCTGCGTAATTTTCTACAGTCAAAGGATGAATATTTGCTTCATGAATATTTGCTGGATTTAAATACAATTTTCTTAAATCAGTGATTGTGATTCCTTCATTTTGACCAGCCACCGGAATTTCATCAAAATTGTAATAATGAACATTTGTATAATTCGGTGAATCTTTTACAATCTCTACCATTTTTTTATACACACCAACTGGAGTATTTCCAGCCGTAATTGATAAATTCACACGTTTATCTTGGTTCATATGCCCTAATAAAATATTTTTGGTTGTCTCACTCATCGCTTCAAAATCTTTTTCAACAATCACTTTCATTTCATTCACTCCATTTCCTTTTTATACTTTAATTGTACAATGTGGGAACCATCCCATGTCAAATTTTTTAGTATATTTATGTTTCATGTTTTTATAAACTACCTATCGAACTAATGTAATTCCTTATTAATAAAATACAAAAAAACAATTGAAAAAAAGTAACCCTCACTTTTATTTCAATTGCCTATTACATTTATCTACATAATAACCTTAGCAGTATCACTTATTTATAAATCGTCCAAAAATTCACAGCTTCATTCGTTAATTCCTCAGCGGTAAACTCTTTTTTAGAATGCCCTTTTGCCTCAGAATCATTTGGATCATTCACCCAGAATTTTCCATTATTGGTTCCGCTAAGCACCATAATATGTCCTGTCTCTGTAAATAAGCCTGGCTTGACCGAGACAATCACTGGATGATTTTGCTTTAATTGTTCCTCCACTGCAGTAATGTCCATTTCAAGGTCTTCAAATTGGTATCCTTTCATCATAGCAAAGTCAGAAAAGGCTACCCACGCCGTTCCTTCCCCTTCCATATAATAGTCATTTTTGGACCAGTTTAAAATATCTTGAGGCGTATAGTCTTTATTATCCAAATAAGAAGATACCATAGCTAATGATACAATCGCGCAGCCATTAATTTCTATCGTATCCCCTTTAGGATTTCCCGTCCCATAAGGCGTTGCCTTCCAGCGGTCATCCGTTTGTAATAATAATTTAATCGGCATTCGGTTAGCAAACTTTCCTTGAGCCATCTCTTGATTGATTTGCTCAGCATAGGTAAGCTGCTTTACTTTTTCTTGTTTTTTCTCAGAGGTGGTGGTTGTCTCTGTTGTTTTAACATCCTTTTTATCAGTGAACATCGCTGAAAATCCATGTCCTTCTTCCATCGGAGCTATTTTTGCTAACAACGCGCCTGCAAAAGTAGTGATGATTAATAACGCTATAATATAAATTTTTGATTTTTCATTCTTTTTTTGTTTCATGACTGTCTCCCTCGTTTAAGTTGAAAGAATTCTACTTTCAAAAAAAGTACATATATAGTAATCAGTACTTCTTAATATTACTGAAACTGTGAAAAAAAGCAAGTCTTAATAACTGCACAAAGAAATAATAGCGAACATATTTTCTTGAAATATTTCCTTTTATTGGGTAAAATGGTAGTATCTAATTATTCAGAGTCTTTTAGTAATAGCGAATTCGCAAAGGAGGTAGAAGGATGGACAATAATCATAAATCAACAATGAAGAGCATTTCAAAATTGATCAGCCAATCTTCCCAAAATTTCTTTTCGGCTTTTTTAGACGACTCTAAAGATAAACAGAGTAAGGACAAAGAACGTGAGGATATTCTTAAGAAATTACAAGTCGCCTCTGCTCAAAAAAGTCTAGTTGTTCTACAGCTAAAGGAAACACCTGCATCTCAAAAATTCGAAACCGTTTCGGGATGGATTGTCTCTAAAAAAATTACCGATTCAATCATGTTGCGTTTGCAAGAAGATACTCAACAAATTCGCATGATTACAGTTGAACATATAAAAAAAGTTAGTACTTTATCTAAAAATGACAAACGTCAAATTAGATAAATCGCCCAAAAAGAAACGTGGCAGAACAAGTTGTTTTGTTGCGTTTCTTTTTTTATTTAGTAGAATGCACATGAGTGATCATGATAAACTAAGAGAAACATCGACTGAAGGAGGAAAACCGATGACACACCGAATAAAACAACTTTCAGCTACTGACCTAGACGAATTGACGCATGCTCTTTCCCTCGTTTGGACTGTATTTAATGAATTTGAAGCTCCAGACTATTCCGCCGAAGGCATCGAGCAGTTTAAAACATTTATTGCGTTGGCTCATATTAAGGAACAGCTCGAAGCTGGTACTCTTGTAATGTGGGGATTCTTTGATGGAGAGACATTAGCTGGGATAATGGCTATGCGCCTTCCCAATCACGTGACACTGCTTTTCGTGGCAAAACAGTACCACAAACAAGGGATTGCCCGAAAGCTTCTAGAGACTGCTTATATCTATTGTAAAGCACATTTTACCATTACTACCATTACATTAAATTCTTCTCCTTATGCCGTTGAGGCTTACAAACACTTAGGTTTTAAAGAAACAGATAGCCAACAACAAGTAGACGGTATCCTTTTTACACCAATGGAAAAGAGAATATAAACAAACGATGAAAAGAGGTGGATAAAGAAATGGAGTTAACATTACTTGATCAACTTAATTATGCCATTATAAAATTCCCTGCCCAAACAACTATACCCGCAGATTTTGAGCGTATCGACCAGTTTAAAAGCATTACATACACTTCAGATGAATGTTCTATTGTTGTTCCATTTGGCACGTTAGATACACAGTACGCCCTTTCTGTCGACGATGGTTGGGTGATCATTCAAGTCGTGGGAGAACTGGACTTTTCTTTAGTTGGCATCTTGGCTGAATTAGCAACCCCTTTAGCTGAGAATCAAATTTCAATTTTCGCTTTATCCACGTATAATACAGACTATCTTTTACTTAAAGCTGCTGATAAACGCAAAGCCATTCAAGTCTTACAACAACATGGCCATGTTTTTATATAAACTAGCGGATTTATGCACCTTACAATACAACATCTTAAGGAGACGAGCATATGAAAAATGAATATGATAATCCTCACTTTTTTGAAGCATACAGCCAAATGGAACGTTCAAAAAAAGGACTAGAAGGTGCTGGTGAATGGCATGAATTAAAAAAACTACTCCCCGACTTTTCAGGAAAAACCGTTCTTGATTTAGGATGCGGTTACGGTTGGCATTGTCGCTACGCAGTGGAAAATGGTGCAAAAAAAGTAATTGGTATTGATCTATCCGAGAAAATGATTGAAAAAGCAAAAGAAATGACAGACTCAAGAAAAATCGAGTACTATTTAATGAGTATGGAAGAAATCGATCACTTAAATCAAACGTTTGACATCGTGATCAGCTCACTGGCCTTTCATTATCTTCCATCATTTGATGCCATTGCAAAGAAAGTAGTCAATCATTGTTTAAATCCTGGCGGTTCCTTCGTTTTTTCAACAGAACATCCCATTTTCACCGCCCAAGGAACACAAGACTGGATTTACGATTCTGAAGGTCAACCTATTTATTGGCCCGTTGATCGCTACTTTGACGAAAGTATTCGAGAGACGACCTTTTTAGGTGAAACCGTGATAAAGTATCATAAAACACTAACTACTTACTTAGATGGCTTACTAAAAAATGGCTTTCAAATCACACATGTCGTTGAACCTATGCCAGAAGCGACAATGCTTGCGACAAGCGATGAAATGCGTCATGAATTGCGTCGCCCGATGATGCTATTGATTGCAGCAACTAAAATAAACTAGTACCATTTAAGTATATATCACAAGGAGGAAGACAAGATGCATAATGTAGCTCAAACGATCATGGATAACTTGATTCCTTTCTTTGAATTGTTTATCTTAGCCTTAAATATTTTTTCAATCATCGTCTTGGTTTGGGGCGTGATCATGGCCTCAATTGATTTTCTTAAAAGTGAACGTACGGATAGAAATCGTGTTCTGTTGGCTAGACAAAACAACTTTATCAAAAGCTTTCTAGGCAGTTATATTTTGCTTAGTTTAGAAATTTTGATTGCCGCTGATATTATCGAATCAATCATCAAGCCTACGTTTCAAGATATCCTAAAGCTAGCAAGTTTGGTGGTCATCCGAACAGTGATCTCTTACTTTTTGCATAAAGAAATTGAAGATGCTTTAAAGGATAAAGAAAAGGAAACAAACAAAGAAAAAGATTCTGAAGGATAACGTGTTGTGTTATTCTCAGAACCTTTTTTTATTATTTTTTACGCATGTTTTGATAAATCAGTAAAGCCAAACTCATCTTCTTGGATCAAACGCCATGTCCGCTTCGCTGTATTATATATCAAAATGGCAATCACTGGCTCATTTCGATAAGCAAAATTTTTCGTTTTCCACAAAGAGTCTTCCACTACATGAATAGGAATATGATATTCTTTTCCTTTAATATCCATCTGATCGAAACAAAAAACGACTCCCTCTTGTAAAATCGGCTTCATTTCTTTTAACAACTCTACATCTAGCTTTTCGACTGGAATCCCTCTTTTAAAGAATGTCTTGCGATCATTGACCTTCTCTAAAATAACTCGAGTAATCTTATCAGCTAAAATACGATAAAATTCATCAATATAACGATAATAAACCCGTGTCATATGATCAACAAATTCAAAGAAAACAAAATCGTTTTGTAATTTATAAAAAAACGGTGAATGCAAACTTGTTTTCATATGACCAAAATAAAGCAACTCTGAAATTTCCAACGGCGTCAATTCTTTTAACATCGTAACATCTGAAAAATCAATCCACTTAATTTCTTCGTTCACTTTGCGACGATAAATCGTTGAAAAATACTGATCTACATTTTCCTGACCCCGAATAATTTTCAACCCACTATGCATATCATATTCGCCCTCTTCAGCAGAAGGATTCAACAATAGTAAGTTCTTAGGGTGATGAACGATGGAATGAGTAAAGTCTGTATGTGTAATTCCCTTAGATAAAACTGCATTACTTGTCATATCAATATGTACATAAATTAAATCCAACATTTGTTCAATCACCCCCAAAATAGTCTTCTCCTATATTCTACAATACTTTATAAAGAAAAGCTTGTGTCTTTTATTTTAAGATTCAGTTACAAAAAGTTGAAAAACAATACTTTTCAATATAAAATAAAGCATCCAAAGTAGAATAAACTTACTAACCTTTTAAACTGTTTCATATGACAAACCGTTTTTATAAAAAAATAACTATTTTAATCTAGGGTTTCAAATCCATTTATGATAAACTTAATACAGAAGGAGGGAGCTTATGTCCTCAAGAAACGTACGCCCTAAAAAGAAAAATAAAAAACGAAATTGGCTAATTAATATATTTTTATTCTTGTTACTAATTGTTGGTTTAGCCCTTGTTTTCAACACACAAATCAGAAATATGCTTATCCAACAAAACGGAAAAGCTTACGCTGTAGAAAAATTAACACCTGAAGAGATCGAAAAAAACAATAAAAAAGACACATCATTCGATTTTGAAGCAGTAGAATCTCTTAGTACTGAAGCGGTTCTTAAAGCACAGTTAGCAAATAAAAACCTACCTGTTGTCGGTGCAGTTGCTCTACCTGATGTAAAAATCAACTTGCCGATTTTCAGAGGCTTAGATAATGTTGTTTTGTTGACTGGTGCAGGAACAATGAAACCCGACCAAAAAATGGGTGAAGGCAATTACGCTTTAGCCAGCCATCGAGTACAAGATATGATTTCTTTATTTTCACCTTTGGAATATTCCAAACCGGGTGAATTGATTTACACGACTGATTTGACGAATATTTATACTTATAAAATCACTTATGTAGAAAAAATCGATCCGTCTCGTGTTGAATTGATTGATGATGTGCCCGGTAAAAAAATGATTACCTTGATTACTTGTGGTGATATGTACGCTACGACTCGTATCGCCGTACAAGGAGAACTGGAATCAGTAACACCAATGAACAAAGCGACACAAGCGATGACAGATGCGTTTAATATGGAGCAGTTGACGTTGTAGATGGTGTAGCTTTTAACTAATTTAAAAAGAACAAAAAAACAACTGTTTATTTTCAGTTGTTTTTTTGTATGTTCAACTTAAATATATCTTCACAACCTTTTTTACTTTTTTTACAGACATATATGAAAAAAAATTACTGAACATTATGTTATATTTATTATGTATCATTCGTTATTTTATTTGACAAAAAATATAATAAAGGAGATGTCAGTAATGAGAAAAACAATTAAAAAATGGACGACATTGTTTGGAGGTATTATTACTTTAGTTATATTACCAACAAATGTCATCGCAGTTGATTTGCCAAAAGAAATCGAATATTTCCCCTCGGATCCAACATCAGCACTACAAATAGAAATTCCAAATGATATTCCAGAAACTAGGTTATTTAACGAGCAAAGAAAACAATTCCCCGAAAAATTTGATTATACAGTAGGCAACTTTGAAACAGTAATGAAAAACCAAGGAGAATTAGGTTTGTGCTGGGCTTATTCTGGAACAGATACAATTGGAATTTCAGCAAAAAAAGAATTTGGTGAGGAATATTATATTTCACCGAATTATTTCAACTATTATTTTTCAAAAAATGCTTTCTCGGATATTTTAAATCCTCACAACGTTGGCGGCACGTTAAATGATGGTGGTAGCGCTTCACGTATCTTTATACAAGGTGCGCTAAATAATCTTGGAGTGAGTGAAAATACTCTACCCACACCTATGTGGCTTGACTTAAATAAACCTATGATATCCACTGATTTTTACAACAAAACTAAAGATAAACTTCCTATAGACATTGAAAAAACTATTATAATACCTGGTGTAAGTTATCTGGCGGAAGAAGTAGATCACAAGAAAAAAATCATGGCTATCAAAGAATTAGTGTACACTTATGGTGCATCAACTTTCTATTATGATACAGAATATAGCCATGACTCCACTTATTATAATTATAAAACAAATGCCACATATGTACCTATTGAAGATGCAAAAGCAGGTCTAGTTCCAACTTACGATGGATGGTTGAGTGCCAACCATGGAATCACTATTGTCGGCTGGGATGATACCTATGCTAAAGAAAACTTTGTTAAAAAACCTAAAAATAATGGTGCTTTTAAGATGAAAAATTCATGGGGAGTTTTTCCTCATGACAGAGGGTATTTTTACATGAGCTATGAAGATGCTTATCTTTTAGCAGCAGAAAATATTGCTGCAGATACTTCTAAAGAAAAGTTTGATCATGTAAACAGTTATATCACCGGAGAGATGAATTCATATATGGATTTGAAAAGTGATTCAAAAGATATTTATGCAGGAAATGTATATACTACTTCTAAGAATAAAGAAGTGTTAGAAGCTGTTTCCATTTCAACTGATCAACCTCATTTAAGCTATGAAATTTACTATTTAGATAAAGCTGTTCAAAAAAATAAAACTTTTTCTGGTTTTGAAGGTTTAGAGAAAATTGCTTCTGGTATAAAAGATGCTTCTGGTATAGAGCGTATACAGACAAAAAAAATCTCTCTTAAACCTGAATCTGAGTATTCAATCATTGTAAAATACACCTATCCCAGAGATGTCTCATTATTTAGAATAAATTTACAAAAGGTCAAAGATGCAAGTAAAGGGCAAACTCCTCATTTAGAAGCAGGTCGCTCATTTTTTAGCAACATGAATGTGTCAGGTAGCAGGCATTGGCTTAGTCTATCTGACGGTAGTCTTTGGGGAGAGAATGAAAGATTTAATACGTGGATCAATGTATATACTAGAAATGTTATTGAGAATCTAGATATTGCTATTTCTCCAAAATCTGCCGAACTAATTGTGGGCGACTCAAAAAAACTGGACGCTCTAATTACACCGGAAAACGCAACCAATAAACAGGTTAACTGGAGTAGTTCTAACACTGCAATTGCAACAGTTTCAGAAAACGGCGATGTAACAGGAATATCTGCTGGAGAGGTTATAATTACTGCACAAACCGCAGTAGGATATAAAAAAGCAACGGCAAAAATCAGAATCATACCAAAGAAAGTTGCAGTCACAGATATAACCGTTCCCCCCTCTACTATTCAATTGAAATTAAAAGAAGTTAAACAATTAACAGCTGTAGTAAAGCCAGAAAATGCAACGAATAAAAAAATCACTTGGAGCAGTTCTGATCCATCAATAGCAACAGTTTCAGGTAATGGTGAAATAACCGGTCAGGCATTAGGAAAAGTAACAATAATAGCACAGACCGAAGATGGTCATAAAGAATCTAGATGCATTGTTGAAGTTACCCAAGATGAAACAGATGACCATGGCGACACTGGTGAAACAGCTACCAAGATTATAGAAGGTGCAATTGTCAAAGGTAAAATCAACTCCGAAACTGATATTGATGTCTTTGAAATGCCACTTCCTGAAGGGCCTGACAAAACTGTCGTGCTTGAGTCACCAAACGGGCAAGCAGAAAAATTCTCTATCCAAAATGGCGCCGGTACTTGGTTCCATCAATTCAAAGGGACAAAAGAACCTAAGATACCTAACCAACCTTTCCGCACTATGTACAACTCAGATAAACCTAAGGATAAATTGATTCGGTTTTATATCGATAAATCGTTTGAAAAAGTAGGCGGAACATACGAATTTAAGATTACCGTTTTGCACAAAGGACAGAAATTAAGTGACTATTGAATAACTTTAAACAGTTAATGACTCAACGTATTCATACTATAAAAATTGAATACTAGCATCTCTTTTAAGCGTGATTTAGGAGATGTTAGTATTCTTTTTTACACCTCTATGTCTATTACTACAATAAATAAAAACACTAAAACTCGGTTGTTACTTCACTTTTTTATTTAGGCTATATAAAAAACGGATTTATACTTTTTGATGTTGGCGAGAAATCATCAGCCTCTTTTTTATACAAAATAATAGAAAAAACACCCTGATATCCTTTAGAATTAAGTCGACTAAAACCAATCAAAAGAAGGAAATCAAGATGTCCTATACAAATTCAACGAATGAAATACGTTTCTCCATACGGGAAAGGAAGAAGCAAAAAAAACGCCACTTGAAGAAATACTGAAAACTTCTTCAAAAAAATCAATCGAAGCTGGGTTTTGACAAGCGTTGTTGGCATTCTTCTTTCCGAACGTATTTAACAGAAACGGACATTGTGGATCGCTAGCTTTCTTATGATGACGAGTTGAAGAAAGGATATGCCTGTTATCGAGATTTTCTGTATGCCATACAAACAAAGGATTTTTCCCGATTTGATGTGTTAGTGAATGATGATTATTCCTGCCTTCCTAGCTATTATCAAACAACGATTGATATGTATGAAATTAGACATGCACTGGAACTGCCTTATTCTAATGGTCCTTTGGAGTGTTTAAACAACCATATCAAGGTGTTGAAGCGGAATGCTTATGGTTTTCGGAACTTTTATAATTTTAACCTACGAATTACTTTGTGCTTTGGCACGGTCCTTTTTCAACCAAATAGAAAAAGTGAGTGGGACATAACTCTTCGAGTCATATCCCACCCACGTGGAATCCAGATAAACGGTGGGAGCAGAAGCAATCCCTTCGTAAATAAACACTTCTGTCCCATCCTCCTTCATTATATTCGATTTCATTCTTTGGATTTTCTTCACCAACATTAGTTGATAATGAGCCTCATTTTTCTGAGCTAATTGGTCCTTCTTTTATGAAAGTTTCTATATTTATTGTCTTGAAATTGAACGTTCAAATTATATAATTAAGTCTTTTTCCCTTTTATTTTTACGTATAACATAGCCTACTAAAATCAGCCAAGCAAGCAAACTTATCGCAAAAGAAACTTTTTGAACAACAGTTCCTTTATACCAAAATCGCAACTTCCCCTCGCCTGTAACTGTAACTTCACACAAACCTCTTATTTCTTTGCTTTCTTTCACTTCACTGACTTCACCTGATCCAGTAACTTGAACATCATATCCTTTATAGTAAATGATAGGTAAGGTGACTTTTGTTGGAACTTTCGCTTTATAATCAAATGTGATTACGTCATTATCACGAGTAGTATTTTTTATCTCTACACTTTTTTCTTGTGGGAAAACTCCCGTTATCTCTAACACAGTTTTTTCATAATCCATACTATTAGGAAGATACTCCATCCCAGCCCCCAAAACGAAACCATTTGTTCTAGAAAAAGAACCGTACCCTGATTTGTAACTTTGTCTTTCTGTTAATTGATACTGGATAACACTAACTAGTAATAATAAGATAGAACATGTTATTACGATAATTGAAAAATAATTCTTTTGTGGAAGTACATCAGAAAAACTATCTGCACACACCCACGTGATACAGATGGTTACAATTATGAAATAGCGCCACGGAAATTGAATACTATTAAACAAAGTATCATGAAAAAGGTAATGCGGAAAATGAGTAGTAGCCAAATACAAGAAAAGAATTCCCAAAATTAGAAACTGTCTGTTTTGAATTGATAGCTTTTTTATCCTTAACAATAAAAATAAAATCGCTAGGAAAATGAACCAGCCTAAATTATTAAATCCTTGATTTAAAAAAGCGCCTTTTATGTATTCTCCTAAATTAGCTGCAGTTCTTTGCAAAAAGAATATTTGGCTTGATTGGACTCTCAACTCTTGAAACATCGTTTGCTCAATTGTTGGAAATAAATTTACTGCTACCAACAATATAGTGAGTAAAGTGGCATACATTAAATAAAGAAGTCTTTTCTTTTCTTTAATTAAAATAGGAATATTTAATACTAGATATCCGATAATAAATAAACAAAAAATAAAAGTAGATAAAACATGAGCAAAAAATAAGCTTGCCATCCCAATAGATAAGATATAAAATTTTTTCTCATTTCCTCTAACTATTTGAATTAGTCCTACGAAAACCACGGGCAACACCATAAAAGCTAATACTTCCCCTAATGCTGCACGAGCAACAATATCAGCTAGTCGATAAGAAGATAATCCATACAGGAAAGCAAAAATGAGACTTTTTTGTTTGCTTTGACTGACTGAATAAAATGAATGATACGCAATTACAAACGTAAAAAAAGTGACCAATAACATATAATACATATAAGATACAGCAACTGAGAAGCCCATCAAACGGAACAAAGCTGCTGGATATAAAAATACATCTGAATAAAATATACTTGAAGCATAACCCATCCCATTTGCAAAAAAATAAGTAATCTTAGGAAAATAGTCTCCCTCAAGTATTGCTTTATACAAGGCTTCTATTCGATTAAGATGGAAGTAAATATCGTCTCCAACAGTAAGTTTTCCTCCATGTATATAAGTAAAATAAATACTTATATAGCTAACTATAAAAAATAGGAAATATAAATATATTGTAGGAAGTTGTTGAATTTTCTTAACCCATGCTTTCATGTTCATCCCCGACATTTCCTTCCATCCTCCCTCTTTTTATTTTTCTTCATTCATAAATTAATTAGTAACGTTGAGTATTAATCTATTTTGTATCATCTGAAATTTCCGCATATACATCTGTTAATTTGCCAAAACCATCATACAATGCTGAGATGGACTTACCTAACTCTTTATCTTTATCTAGCCCAGTTCTATTAGAAACAACTGGTACAGATTCATTTGAAAATTGTCTGTTTGCCTCTTTGATTTGCTTCTCATACCCTTTTATACCACTTTTAATAAGTGAATTATCAATCCGCATAATAGAACCAAGCTCTTTGGCTAACAGTATTACCTTGTCTTTTGGAAACTCTTGATCAGATGAAGCATTTTTAATATCCACAGCTTGAATTCTTAATCGTGCTTTTTTTGTTTCCCTCAAAAATTTATACTTAAGACTAACAATAGCAACAAATTTTAAATTTTCTCCTTCATAGAAAGGATAAATTGTACGTAACTCTAAATCTTCGTTTTTGGCATATATTAAATATTGTAATTTATCAGCTTTCACTGTTTCTGACGAAAGACTAGAATCAATCGTTTTTATTGCTTTTTCATAGTAATCTGGAATACTCAATTTGTACTTATCCTTCATCACTTTCATAGCTTCATCTTTAGATGACAGATCTACATAATCAGAATCTCCGAAGCTTCTTTCCCGTGCTCCACTCCACACAATTTGTTGATCTTTTTTAGGTAACTGAGCATGCGGATTAGAATTAGAGCAACTTGTAACTGCTAGTAGCGAGCAGAACATGGTGATAGCTATAAAAATCTTTAGCTTCATTCTGGGACCACCGCCTTGGTAGGTTCTGTTCCTGGAAAAGCTTCTTGTGAATAACTAAGTTCAACAATACTGTTATCAGCAAGTTCATAAAAAATAACACTATCTATGCTTTGTCCTTGTGGAATCACTTTAGATTGATTATTTACTAACTCTTTTAAATCTAAAAATGAAGTATCTTCCGGCAATGTTCCTTCAGATAATTTTTTATCTTTTTGCTTTGCAGTAATCAGTTCTTTAAATACACTTGCAGAAGCTTGTTCTGAGCTGTTGTTTGTAAAGGTATAGCGAATGGCTAACACATTCTTTTTGTTTTCTCCAACTACTTTACGAACGCCTGTCATTTCAACCTTCATAGTTTTATTTTCTAGTGTAACGACATCTCCCTCATCTTCTTTTTGTTTTTTTTGTGCTTCATTAAATTTTTCAGTATCAAATGAAACTTCTTTAAGTGTTCCTACTGATTCATCTATCAATTTAGATCGTTTCTCATAGTTACTATCATCTGCCGAGTAAAATGTTACTTGTACAAATCCATTTTCAGTCCACATATAATACATATGAGCCCAGACATCTTTTTCTTTAAACACTGTATTCAATGTATATTTACACACTGGACTGCCATTGATTTTATATTCTTTCATATAAATATCTTTAGCTTTCTTATATCCGTATCTTTCTTTTAATTGCTCTCTAGTTTGTTCCGCAAAGCCTTTTTGTTTTACTTCGTTAACAGGTGTAACTGTAGCAAACATATACGAATTACTTTTTTTGTCCTCTGCACTAAAAGATGTTTGAAGACCATAATTTTCTGATTTATCCTCACTATCAACTTTCCAGCTAGAAGGTAATTGCATTTCATACGTAACACCTTGACCTTCAAATGTTTCTTTTGTTTCACTAAGTTTTTCAGAACAACCACTAAAAAGAACGACTACAGCCATTAAAATTAATGCAATTATTTTTCTTTGTTTCATTTATATTCCTCCTTACTAGCTACTCTAGATTTCTTTCGAATCCAATAAGTATACGAACTAAATATCAATATACAACTTACAAACAATATACTTCCCAATTTCAATCCTTCTGGATAATAAACTAATCGAATAGTGTGCTTTCCTTTTGGTACCTTGAAAGCAATCAAAGCATTTTGAAGCGATTTTATCTTTACTGGTTGTCCATCTATAGATGCCTTCCATCCTTTATCGTAAGGAATTGATGTAAACACTACTTGTTCCTTTGTTAGCGAAACATCAGCCTGTGCTTGATGTCCATTTACTTCAAACGCTACTTCTTTTTCTTTCATTTGCTTTATAGCCTCTTTATACCGATCCACTTGCATAAGTAGAACCGATGGTCGAACTAGTCTTACAACTGCTTGACCACTAAATTTTGCGGTAACTTTTACTTTTGTTTCTTTTTCATAATAGCCAAGATTGTAAAAGCTACCTGCCATAACAAGATTGTTAGAATTAGTACGTCCATTAACTTTGACTTCTACATCAGCATTTCTCATGCCATCTGGAGCTCCTACACTTAGATTAATATATGCTTGCGTTCTTGCAGGAACATTTACTTCCCAAGTTATTGATTGTGCTTCTCTATTTGATTCCTCTGAAAAGAATGTAAAGTCGCCTTCTTCTCGAATTTGCATATTTTTTCTAGCTATTTCGTTAAGTCCAGTAAATTGATAGATTGGCTCTTTTAGTCCAGATAAGTGTTGAAATAAATTTACTTGATTATTACTTTTTTCATAGATTTTTCCATTGGTCAACATACCTAAAGGCAAAGAATATTCATTTTCATACAAGTTATATTTCCCTTTAGTTTCAATTTTTTTAAACCCAAATTTGTTTGGATCTGTTTTAGCTAAGTTATATTTTATTCCGAATAAAGAGTCCATTAACAAAGTATTATTGTCATACATAATCACTAAGTTTGTATCCAATGATCGATATCCTAAATGATCTAAATACTGAGAAGAATGACGATTTCGAACAGAAGAAAATAGTGTTATACCAGAATAATTATAGTTAAAACTATCCGTTCTGGTTATAGGATCTATATTTTCCAAACGGTAGAATTGATTATTTTCTTCTTTTGTTCTTGTTACCAACTTCTGAATATCTTTATGTGGTTCTTCATATGCAGCTCTGCTAGCGTAGGTCCATTCTTTTTTATCCCTAAAAAAAGTTGATTTGTGTTGAAAAAAGCCTCATAACTAACAACGATAAGAATAATATATGGAATCAGCCACATGCCTTTTTTACGGCTATACTTGATAAAGAACAATAATAAATACAGAATTAATAAAACAAACGTAACGATTAACGTCTCTTGAGTGATATAATCGTATCTCTTTTTGTTCGATAATAAAATGGCAGCTATATATACACCACCTAAGATTAAAACAATATTCAATAACAAATTTATATCTTTCTTCTCAAACTTCTCCATCCCAAAGCCAGCTAAAATAATAACTAGTGCAGAAAATAAAAAGCTAAATCGAAATAAAAACATATTCGGTGCATGAAGTCCTTGCCAAAATAAGTTCAATGGCTCTACATAAAAACTAACACTTAATAACAATAGTAAACTACCGTACAACAGCTTATTTTTCAGTGAGATTTTTGTACTTACGAAGTAAAAAATACAAAAAATAAGTGGAAGTAATCCTGTATATATGAAGGGTGCACTACCATACTTTGACGTGTCATATACACCAGGCATGCTCTTCACAACTAAATCCCACACCCCTGTATCTCCTGTAAAAAATTGATTAATCGTATCCAATTTTTCTCCATTGGTTCGTAGGTCAATAATCGATGGTAGAATGATCACCATAGATGCACCGCCTGCAAGGAAGGATGTAAATAAATAAGAAAAAACTGAAGTTTTATAACGTTTGTAATCTGTAAACATGCGAATAAAATAGTAAAGAAAAGAGAAGATACCTACCATAAACGCTATATAATAGTTACTAACAAACAACAAAAAATAACTAACAAACAATAAAACTGGTTTTCTATCATCCATCAATCGATGAATTCCTAACAAAATCAAAGGTAAATAAACTAGAGCGTCCATCCACATCAGAAATATAGAATATGCTATAACAAAGCTTCCTAGTGAGTAACAGGTACTCAATACAAGTTTTTTCCATGAAGATAAGCGATACGTATTATGTGCATAAATCCAAAATGAGACGCCCATCGCTCCGATTTTTGTTAAAAAAATTGTATACATCGCTTCAGGCATATTAATATTGTCAAAAAAGTAAACAATAAAACTAAAAATACTGTTGATATAGTAACTCATTAGTGAAATAGAGTTCAGGCCTAATGAACCTGACCATGTATAAAGCAACGATTGTTTCCCATGTAAAGCGTTATTAAAACCTGCATAAAAATTGACAAGTTGACCAAATCCATCACTGGACAATATTGTTAACTTACTCGTTGGATATATACCTATTTGAAAATAGCTGATTGCTACAATAAATACTGGAAGCAAAAAACTACAACCAATTATTAAACCATTTTTTTTATAAAATTCATTCTATGTATTCACACCCTACTCTTTCTTCAATCTATTAAACCGATTCTATTCAGCGGGTAATATCTAAAAGATACCACGCCTTCTATTTGTTTCTGATCAATCAATCCCAGATGTCTACTATCATTGGAATGGTTTCTATTATCGCCTAAGACAAAATATTGTCCTTCAGGAATTTTTTCCAATCCTTGAAGCTTAGAAGCAACTTCCCATGTCACTCGTACTTTCAACGTTCCATCTGGTAAATCACTGCCAGAAAGCTGCAGTTCATTTTCTGGAGTAGGATTACTTTGAGCCATCTGATGATTAAGATAAACAGTATTTTTATCTAACCAAATTCTATCGCCTGGTAGCCCTAGGATACGTTTTACGTATGAATCAGCTGAGTGTTTTTTAGGTGCAAACGTTACTAAAGAGTATCGACTTGGTTTCTTCCCTTTTATTATAAAAAGATAGTCTTTGTTTTCTAACGTTGGCATCATTGATACGCCGCTAACTCTATGTGTGGCAATTTTTACAAAAAAAAGGACGCATAAACAGATAAAAAGAAAAAAATATATCCCTCTCACTATGGATCGCTTATCTTTCTGAAAGGCTGTATCTTTATTTAATGCATATTCATTAGCTTCTTTATTATTTTTAACTACGTTTTTTTTATCATAAATACATTCCTTCTATTAATTAACTTTAGAACTGACTAATAGTATGAATCGGAAATATACGCATCTCTACTACACCAATAATTTCTTTTTCGTCAATATATCCATACGTTCTGCTATCTATTGCATAAGGTCTATTATCACCTAAAACTAGGTACTTTCCTTTTGGAATACTAGCACCACTAGGTTTCCAGTCTTCTGTAAAAGTAGTCTTACTATCTTTGGCTCGACTCAATTGTTCCGCTAAAAAACGTTCATAAACTTCAACATTATTGATTGTGAGTATATCGTTTCTGTAACTTACTTGTTCTTCAGGCAGACCAATAATTCGGCGAACAGCATATTCGTTACTTTTTGAATCTTTATATAAAATCATACTAAAACGTTTGACTTTACTTAACTTACTAACAAATACCCTATCACCATTATTTACAGTAGGCATCATGGAATAACCTTCAATTTTTACAACTGAAAAAGTAAATAGTGAGATAATGTACAAGATAGTTCCTAATAAAATAAAACTAATTCCCAATTCTTTCATTAATTGTTGTACTTGTTTACGCCATCGTTTTTTTCTTATGTACTTTTTTTTTCTCTTAACTGATTTCTTTTTTAGTTTACTAGCCTTCAGATGAATGGTATGCTCTTGCCATTCATCTGAAGGCTTTTTTTTAATCTGTTTCTTTTTTTCATAATTTACTTGATTATTTTTGTATAGCCTTCTAGAGTGGACACTTTTTTTTTCAATTTTTTTTTGTTCCCTCCAACTCACATCATAATCTCCTTCAATCAATTACTTTTTTTGTTTAAGAGCTGATTCATTTATACTAAATTGCTTGAATATCTTTTCTTGTAATTTTTTTATTTGATTTAAATCTTTTGTATACCCCAACATAATATCAGAATCACTCAATTCCTCTTCTGTTAATGAATACACGTTCACACTAAAGTCGCGTATTTGTCTGTAGTAACGCACCAATCGCTTTTGACCTTCCTTCGATAGGACATCAGAAGGAGATGTTGTTCCATATGAAGCTAATAAAGAAGAACGATCTGCCAATGTTGCTTTTGATTTTTTAAAATCAGCACCATTTTGAATATCTGACAAACTTTTTTCTACTTCCCCTAAAAGAAAGTAACTTTGAACAATAGCATTACTATCCTCTGCATTTAAATTAGTCATTTGGTAGTAACGTGCATACATTCCTCCACCCAAAGAAACTAAAGCGATAAGCGTAATAAAAAATATCTTCTTTACATATGATTTTTTTCTCTTTTCCATTTGACGGCGTATACGTACCCATTTTTTTCGCTTAGTCTTATTTTTTGGACGCTTCTTTAATAAGGCTTTCAGTTGATTGCCAGTAATAAAAAACAGAACTATATACATGACCACAATCAAAAAAGCAAGAAAAGCTAACGATAAGCTACCAATGAACAACCACTCCAAAATGCTCATCTTATCTAGCCTCCCCATTCACTATTTTTTTTTCTTAGAAGATGTTTTCTTCTTTTTATTTTTTTTCTTCTTTTTATTAGCTGTATATCGTACAAATGAAAATACTGCTATAAACAGGATAAATACCACACTGACAATTAATGCAATCAATTTCCAATTGACTCCTCTTTCTTGAATCAGTGATACGTCTTGTCCATTATATTTATCGGCTTCATCATTTGTTACTTCAAAGTCTTCTTTCCATTCCCACTTTTTATCGTCAGTCGTCACTAATATATGACTTGTATAGTTTCCAGCTTCAAAAGGTTCACCATTTAGGTTAATCGGAAAATCAATCATTGAATTTGGCGCCATTCGATAATTTGCTTTTTTGGTTTCATACAGCACTTCGTCGGAACCTTTTTTATATACTTTAACATCTACTGACATTTTTTCGACATAATTCATTTGAGTATTAGAAAAATTCAATAGAAATGCATTTCTATAATTCGTTAACCCTGCAGAAATTTTATTGAATGATAAGTCTGGCTGAACTATTTCATCCGTCTCACTTAGTAATATTCCCACTAAAAAAGCATATTTATTTACGACACCTTTTGATTTTTCAGATGCTTTTTTTTGTTCTTCTGTTTCTTTTTGTTTTAATTGAATGCCTCCAGAAATATATCCATTGAATCGTTCTGCCGGCATAGTTATTTCCACTGGAACCATAACACTAGAATGCGCTGCAACCTTAACTTCACTTGGCACTTTAACGATATCTTTTACATCATATTTTAGTGAAGGATCATTCTTAATTTCTGTAGGTCCATATTCAACTACTCCATTGCTATTTGTTTTTGCACTATTCAGTGCTAGTTCTATCGTTAATTCTCTATCCGAGTCATTAAATACTTCTAAGTTAACCGTTTGCTTTTGACTTGGAGTCATACGCAAATCAAAATATCCAGCATCACTATGTTGATTTTCAGGTTTTCTTACATAGTAGCTAAATCCAATATCTGCTGGACTTGGTTGCTCATTAGCATATGTTTCTTGTGGGATGACAAATAATGTACAAATTATGTAAATAAGTAAAAAAAACGCTGGTTTTGATTGTTGTTTCATAGTTTGATTCCTTTCTCTTAACAATTAAATAAGCATCGAACCGCTCCGAAAAGCGGATCGATGAATTTTTTTGTTTTACATTTTATTTAACTTCAGTCATAGTCCAAGTAATTTCGCCTCTGTAGTCTCCTTCAACAATAAGATCATCTTTACCGATATCTAGTTTTACAGACTTGCTAGAATCCTTTTCATCAGCTGAATTAAGATGGCCAAATGTGATAGTAGTTGTTCCTATTCCAGCACCCGGAGTAGTATTATTAATAATTAGTGTAGATTCTCCATTTGTAACTACTCTATCACTTCCAGGTTCAACAATTGCACCAGCAGGAAGTTTAACGTTATCACCAATATTAGCTTGAGTTTGAAGATGGATATTTCTTAAAGTTACTGTTGATCCTGCTAAAACACTACTACCTGAAGTTAATGGTTTAGTAATTTGGGCAGCTACTGTGTATCTGTGATCTGCTACCGCACGTTCATCACTAATCGCTACAAAGTTAGCTGAAGAACCAGTAGACTGTGTCCAGTTTTTAGCCCAGTAAGAACGTGAAGTTGCTGTAGCTTGTTGCTCACCAAAGCTTAAAGGTGTAACTGCTACAACTCCAAATTCTTTGTAATCCACAGATAGACTCATTGAACCAGACATTTCTGAATTAGGAATGTCAACTGATCCACTTGTTTTACGTGTGAATTGGATGTCCATGTCACCTGTTTTTGAGTCTGGATCGGCAGCTTTTGTAGTATTTGGAATAGCTAAAGCTACTCCTACAGCTCCTAATAATACTGCGCCGCATAATTTGTGTGTTAATTTCATTTGTGTTTCCTCCTAAGAATATGTTTTTATTTATGGCAACTCGGAAATAATCCAAGTTAACACCGTTGAATAAGTTCCAGGATCTTTTTTAGTAGCTCCTGGGATAGTTAAGCTAACTGCATCATTCATGTAAACGGCCTGATTATCTAATGAAGGGTTAGTTACTGGTTTACCTTCACTATCTAATCGCGGAGTTAAAGTTGAATTTTGACCAACTTGATTGTCAGGTGATGCACCAAAGCTGATGCTCCATGTTCCTGTTCCCGTTCCTTTTTTTGCAGTAGCTAGTGTGTAAGTTTCTCCTATATTATTCAAGTGAATAACTTCCTTTGAAATATCTGGAGCTTGGCCCATACCATTTGAAGTATTGATCCAAGATTTATCTAAAGAGATTACGGCCCCATTTAATTGACTGTTCTCTTTATTCTGATTTTTAAATTGTGTTTCTTGGCGAACTTGCAATGCCCAACCATTACCATTTCCTCGATAATCAGAAACTTGTATAAAGCTTCCACGAGGGGCGATTTTCCCTTTAAATAGGAGTGCATCAGCAGAATAGCTAATATCCTTAGAAAAAATTTTATTGCTATTAAAGCCTAGGTTAGGTACATAATCAATTCTCAGTGGACCACTTGTTTTTCCGTAAGTGCCTTCTTGAACAGGCAATTCTTCTGACGGATGCTCTGGATCCATGACTCCAAATTTCGGATCACCAATTTTAAGATCTATATCCATATCACCAGTAGTATTATCTTCAGCATATGAAGCAATCGGTCTATTTAGTAATGCTAAAACTAGAAACGCTCCAATAGAAAGCCAAGCAATCTTTCTCATCACTTATTCCCTCCATCGTTCTCATGTTCTGCTTTTCCTTTTTTAATAAAGAAGAAGATAAACACTGCTGCAATCAATGCCAGTCCACCAACGGATAAACCTGCTTTTACTAATTCACCTGTTGAAGGAAACTTACCTTTAGGTTTAACAGGAGTAGGGGCACCACTTGAACTATCAGACGCTTTTGGCGCTTCACTACTTCCTGAAGGCTTAGGTGGTTCTGATGAGTCACCT
Organism: Enterococcus sp. 4G2_DIV0659; assembly: GCF_002140715.2. Lineage (NCBI taxonomy): Bacteria > Bacillati > Bacillota > Bacilli > Lactobacillales > Enterococcaceae > Enterococcus > Candidatus Enterococcus mansonii. The sequence continues at coordinate 1,442,085 of NZ_NGLE02000001.1, forward strand.
ACTAAAGTAATTTCTCCTTGTGTAGGTGCTTCTCCACCATCCGCAGCATACATTCTTTCATTGCTACATGATAAGAATATAACCATTAAGATAAGTGACAGTGTAAAACGAATCAACCAACCCTTTGTTTTCATTGTTTCCCTCCTCTTCTTTATTTTGCATTTTCTAAAGTAATTTCCAACTGCGCTTTATATTTTCCTAATGCTTTCAAAGAGCCTGCTGGAAAATCAAGGAAAAATCCTTCTTTATGAGCCTTCCACCGATCTTCAGTGATATCGTACTTATTCGCGGTAATTGTATCTGGCGTATAGATCACACTACTTGCATCATTCAATGTCACTTCATCTTTAGCATTTTTATACTTAATGACATCTGTCATTTTCTGAGTGCCATCTTCACTTTGTAAATCAGTAATAATCTTCGCTTTTAAATTCCATTGTTCTTTGGTTACACGCGTATCAGATACCACTAGATTTGAGCCTATAACTTCGGGTTCAGAGATTCGTTTCTGTTCAATAAATCCCGAATGTACTTTGAAGTCTAAACTAGTAGGTGCCGTAGCTAAAGAAAGATAGCCAGTGAATTCATATTCAACAACAACATTTTCTCCAACAATCAGCACTGCTGTTTCATCAGCAGGACGACCCACAAGACGATAGTTATCGTTCTCAATATCCGCTATTCTTTTTTTAACTTCAGGATTTAAACTTAAATTTATGGTCGTATCCATATCGCCTTCCAAAACAAGTTTTGTTGGACTCTTATCTATGCTGACCCCTGCTTCATTGACAAAATCAACTGTAACTTTACCAACACTGTTTTTTATATTCACATCGATCGTTTTTGTTACTTGTGATGTGCCTGTACCGTAAGTTAGAGTGACTTTATAAATTCCTTCTTTAACAGTAGAAGCTCCATTAAGAACTGGTAAGGTTGTAGAAGCAATATTAATGGACGTATTGGCTATCATCGATGGCGGGAACGGATCAACTCGCCATAAATTAAGCTTTCCTTTGTCTCGAATCATGGTTTCAACTGCTGCCTTAGTTGTTGGATAGTCCTTAGTAAATACTGTGAACCCATCTCCATGCAATAAGTGTTTATTATCCTGAGAAACTGCATCATTTGGATCTTTAATAAATACTGGGACGTCAACGTCTGCCTTGTTGCCAACTTCATCCGTTAACTCTACTACAAAGAAATCAGGCCCAATAGTATTTACCAATCCTTCAATATCTTGCCCTGCTTTTAGCGATACTTTGATATTTGCTTTTGCAGAAATATCATCTGACCAATCTTTTAAAAATTTTGTATAGTCCGCAACTGCAGTAATTGCTTGTGTATCACCCAAATCAATGAGAGAAATTTTCCCTTCTCCTTTTGGTTTGATAGCATCTACTTTATACGAACTTACTAACTCAGGTGAGATATAGTTACTACCTACCATCTGACTTGTTATATTTTGATCAGTTGTTACTCCTATGCTCGGATTTCTAACGTTAAATACAACGTCCAGTTTACTACTTGTTAATGACAAGTCAGCTACAGGAATACTTAAAGTGTTTCCTATCACCGTTGGCGTTACACTTTGTCCATTTACAATTAATGTTCCTGGTTGATATACTTGTCCTGCTGACAAAGTAAGCTTTAGGACCGGCGAAAGTAAATTTTGTATTCCACCTGTATATTTACCTGAATATTGCACTGTGACTTCCTCAGTTGGAGCAACTGCTTTTGTTGTCGTTGCTGGCAACCCTTTAGCATTCAAGAGCTTTACGCTATCTTCATAGTTGACCAAACCAGGAACTGAACGGAATGCAACCATTGCTTTTTCTGTTAAAGCTCCCGTTGAACCAGTAAATCCCCAATAAACTTTTTCACTACCACCAGGACTAAACTTAAACGTATTCTTGTGTATCGGCGCTTCTACTGGATCCAACCCTTCATATTCATAAGTCAGCACCCCATAATTCGATGCATTCCATGTTTTCCAGTGAACCTTCAAAAGTCGCCATTTTCCATCACCTAAAGGGAAAGAAGGATATTGCAATCCTTGATGATTCACTTTAAGAGACTGATTCCAGTTAAATACATACGAATCTACTTGGTCAGGGAATGCGTAAGCTACGTGCCCCCTGTCCTCATTTCTTAAAATATCCGCATCAAAGTTATCACCATTCAGATAGGTGTCAAACTCAATCGCAAAACTGCTTTTCAACTGTCTTCGTAGTATTTTCTGATTCAGATAATTGGAGTCTACACCATGAGCGTATGCTCCCATCGCATTACCGGTTGCACCATTCGTTCCATCAAATTTCGCAGCTCGATCTGCATCATTGTGAAAAACGAATGTCACACCATCCGCTGTACCTTCTAAATTAATATACATCTCAGCTTCAAAGTCTTTACTTAAATCAACTTTGTTTATTTCCGTTGAGAATATACTCCCAATTCTTTCTGTCTCAGCATCTGTGATAATTACGGTGTTTCCCCTAACTGTACTATGAGCTCCTGCTGGAACTTTAAAGATATCTGTTAAGGGAACACTTTGAGGTGCGTCTTCTGAAGCTATTGCTTCAGCTTGCGAAGGCATTGATAGTGTTAATCCAATCGCTAAAGCGTAGAAAAAAGTTATTTTTTTAAAATTACGAAACATCTTATAATTTCACCTCCTTTCTAGTCTAGACGAATGTTGAGTAGATACTTTGATTAATCACAGAAAATCCTCCATTTTATCGATTCTTTAATATGTGACAAGCCGAAATCATGAATCTTTTAGTAACTCATTGTTTTTATAAAACCAACATGTAGCCTTTGGAGCGAATTGTTTTGATGTACTTTGGTTTAGCTGAGTCTTTTTCTAGTTTTTTGCGTAAATGGAAAATAAGATTACTAACACGGTATTGCTTATTTCCTTCTTGACAGTTGTTGTAATCATCTTTCCATACATGTTCATAAATCTCTTCATATGTTACTGCCTTACCACTGTGATTAATTAAATAAGAAATTATTTGAAATTCTAGTTTGGTTAAGCAAATTTCTTTTTGACCTTCTACCATAACGCTCAAATTTTCCGGAATTAAATCTAAAGAACCTTCAGAATGTTTGATATCTACTATTTTTTTTTTCTCATCATTAGTTGTCGTTTTTTCTTTGACTCTTTTCAACAGGTTAGATAGTTGTATAATGGATTCCTCTTGCTCCACCTCTTTATCTGTTACCCCATCTGCACCTAATTGAAGATAGACCATTTTACTTGTTTTTGAGATATTTTGAGAAACAACCCAAATTAATGCTTTAAAGTTTCTTCTCAACTCCAAAATTAATTCGCACGTGCCTTTCAATCCTAAAGTTGATGTTTCTTCTATTATTAATGCATCCATAAGATATGCTCCCGATGAGACCTCTTCTGCTGAAAATGTATGTATCTGATAAGATGTTTTGTTTAATTGATTTGTATATGTATCAGTAATTGTTTCATTTATCGGTATGATTCCTATGTTATACATGTTTGTTTATCCTTTCTTAAATCAAATACTATTTATTTATTATTTAATTCTATTAGAATTATACATTTTTTATGCTATATTTATTTCCGAAAAATACTTTTTTTTTAGAAAATCTTGAAAAATACTTGTTTTCCAAGGGTTTCACAACGAATTTATTAACATTTTATTGAATTCATGTTATATTTCACTATAATCACTTAATTATTATAGATTTTCTATTTGCCAAAAGGAGTGATAGATTAATGAATAAGAAATTTATGAAAAAAAATGAGGCAAACAAATTTGATTTATTCAAAAAAATAATTTTTAGTACAGACGGTATTAGTATTCAAGAAGTCATCAATCAAAATGGTGATTCTAAAAGTACTATCTATCGTTATATCCAGCAAATAAATGAAGATTTAGCTCTTGCATTTCCAGATGAAGTGGTTCGAGTGAATCAAAAATCGGCTTTTTTATATGTGTCTCTTCCTAAATCCATGAACATCGCATATGTGATTGATTATTTAAGGTTCTACTATATTACTGTATCTCCTGAATATACGATTTTTTCTGCTGCTGCCGATAGAAACTATAGTTCTCTGGAATCTTTAGCCCAAAGCGTGAACTTAAGTCCGTCTTATACTTATAAAACATTAACTTCTTTGAATAAATTACTAAAGCCTTTCAATATTAAAACGGCTTTTGGTGATGAATCAAAAAAAACAAATATTTATGGTAACGAATTAGATATTCGCTTTTTTCTTTTTTTTAGTTACTGGTCTATATTAAAAGGATTGTTTTGGCCTTTTAATCGATCACCTAAGCATTTCAAAGACTTACCTGTTCCAATTTCAACGATGTTATCCCCTTCTCAACAAACTAGAATTCGTTATTTTCAAAATATTACTTATTGGCGAATTTTATATTTGCAGGAAAAAATAAACATCGATAGCGATTTTTTGACTTATTTACTTATTTTAAATAACGGAAATCCTACAATTTTTACACTAAATTTTGATAATGTTCTATCTACAGAAGAGCTCCGCACCGAAGAAGCTTATTTCGGTTTCCTAGCTAGGTTTTTCATCAGCGATATTGATACCGCAGAAATAAAAAAACAAACGGCTCAATTATTCATTGATTCTGATTTACCTTTAGTTAGTAGCTGTCACACACTACTAACTAAATTGCAAGAAAAATATACTCTTTTAATGAGTGAAGACGATTTTCATTTTTTTTTCTATCATTTAATGATGGCTTTAATTTATATCCAATATATTGGTATCGACTACGAAACATTACAAGAGTATGAAGAACGTCTATTTTTACTAGACACTGACACTGAAGACTTCAGTAGAATAGGAAAAGAACTTACTGAGTTCACTCGTTCGTTTTTAAAAAACGATTCTTTTTTCAAAAGAAATCTTTCCGATGGTTTGCTTAATTACCTAGTCAATCTTCTGTATTACATTGTAGATAGTTCAACAAAGATCGAACCTTTAACTATCTTTTGCCAATATTCAAAAAATCTCTACACTGTTGATGAAATAAAAAATGGTTTATTAACTATTTTTGGGAAAAAAATCATTCGCTTTACAAAAATTATTACAGAAGCTGACATTGTCATTTCAGACTGTTATGAGGGCGACATTGCTAATGATAACTTCTTTTATTTTGACAATCCTTTTGATCCAAACCTTTGGAAACAGTTGTCTTCATTTGTCAATTCACGCTTGCACAATGCGACCTTTTTTAAATAATCAACGCTATTCAACGGGAATTGCTAAATGTCTGTATAAACGTACGATGGCTATACTTCTTTAGAATTTCTTGCTTGATTTCATCAATTATTTTATTAAAATCACTCAAGCTTGAAAATGAGTTAGTGAAGACGATTCTGGTAGTATCTGATACTTCCGGTAAATGAGTGTCTGTAATTAATACATCTGGTTGATCTTGTAATCCTTCAACTAATTGCACTCGATCTGTAAAAACCAACGCTACTTTATTTGCCATAATCGTTTCTGCAAATGCTTTGGAATTTTGAACCATTACCTTTACTGGGGGAAAAGTATACTCTTGCATTTCGTTTAATAACATGTAAACAATCAAATAAATATACTCAACAAGCGATGTTTTCTCTATTTTAAGATCCCTCCACCAACTTTTATAGGTGGATGATAACTGTAAATCCTCCAGTATTTGATGAATATGTTCAATTAGTTCTTCTTCCGTTTTATCACGGTAATAACAGTTAATTGGGTCATATACATAACTAAAGACACTTACATCAATATAGCAAGTAGACAAAATCAAGTGCATTTTGTCTATTTCTTGTCTAATCCTAAGAAATAACTTTTCAGGTTCTCCTTCAGTGTTCAAGAAAAAAGTATTGATGATTTTTTCGGTCAGTAGATTGCTACTTTTGATAAATGAAAAATTTTCTTCATTAAAAAATGAAGTATATTGATCAAATTGTATTTTTTCTGTAAGTAAGTCTTCTTTATACATAAATAATTGAATAAAACTTACTTCTTGCCAAATTTGCTCTTGTGATCGATTTTTCTTTGAACGAAAATAATTAACTAAGGCTTCTTTATAGTCAAATTCAGACATTTTGGATAAGTCAACTAAAATTCCATTTTTACAATTATGTTTTTGAGAAGATCGTATATTGCTTATATAAATCAGCAGACAAATCCTGATCTTTTTTACATTGTTAATAGAAGACCACGATTCTACTTTCTTATAGATATTATTTTCAATTTCTCTATATTCCTGTGGTTTAAATTCCCATTGGTTCGATGCATGTGAAAAAAATAGAAAGAAAAAGTTTCTTATTTTCAATTCATCACCAGAAATTTTATTTACACGAGATAGCTTTAAATCAAATTTTTTCAAAATCGAAGCTAGTCGTTGTCGATAACGAGAAAAAGTTGAAGGACTTATGTATTCTAGTTCACAAAATTTTTTTACATCTACTTTTTCATATAAAAAAATATTATAAATAATCTTGTACAGGATAGAATCTTTTAAATACTTTCCCGCAATTGACATTACATCTAAATTTTCTGCAATAATTCCTTTAATTGTCTTATTCACATAACTAATTTGAAATTGACCAGAAGATGATGAAAATTCTTGTTCAAACTGCCTAATAATTTGTAAAACTGTTTTTTCAGAAAGATTTGTGTTTTCAGATATATTTTTTATACTTACTATTTTTCTTTGATTGTCTATATAACTTAACACTTTCAACTTTCTATCATAAGTTTCATCTAAAAAAACTCTCATTTTCCCCTCCTAATTAGGTTTGCTCCTCTATAAGAATATCTCTTATTCTTGTTTTTTTATTTCTTTTTTTACTTTTTTCCCAATAAAAAACGAAATTTATTCATCTAGATGCTTATTATGCAATATTTTAAATCTTTTTTTTTACTCTTTTTCAGAATTTTTTTTATCAAAAAAAGATAATTCTTTTATAATAAATTTATTTTATATTTACGCAACTCTTTCCCCACTTGAGATGAATAGTGCCCAAATAGTAGATGATAAAAAGTTAGATTCTTCATTAATTAAAAAAAACCACACAATACATGAAACGTATTGTGTGGTTTTTCCTTCAATTGAAAAGAAATACAGGATTGATGTTTCCTACTTTAACTTTGTCTGATCTCATCAAACCTACCTATTTAATGTTTAGATGTCCGTTATAAACGAGCATAGTTAATCTAACAATCTACTTGGCATCTTCCAACGTTAGTTCTAATTCTGCATGGTATTTTCCTAGCGCTTTTAGGCCACCAGCTTTTACATCCAGTATGAAGCCTTCATCATTTTTCAACCAATTTTCTTTTGTTAAATCGTATTCGTGTTTCGTGGTATCTTTATGCTGGTAAATTACCATATCTGTTTCATTTAAGACCAATTCCTCTTTACCACCATTATTATATTTAATGACATCAGTCATTAAAACACCTTCCGCATTTTTTAATGGGTCAGTTATTTTGGCTTTCAACGACCACCCTTGTTTCTCTCTACGTGTATCAGAAATAATCAGGTTTTGTCCTTTAATTTGTGGCTTGAATCGTTTTGATTCAATAAATCCTGCTTGTATACCAAAATCAAATGAGTCTGGTACTGTTTTGAAGCGTAATCTTCCTTCATAGTAAAACTTCACTTGTTTTACTGTACCATAATTCACCTTGAATGGAGCAGTCGGAAGCGGCAATTGTTCTTTGTCATCGAAAAACACTTGTGTTAGCTCATATCCTTCAATCAATTCTAACTGTATTGGATCAGTTAAGTCTCCAATTTGACCACTCAATGATGCCCCCGTCTTCAATGCTTCATTTGTACCAACTTCTAAATAAAGGATCTCTACAGATGCGATTCTTGGATTAATCGTGAACGACTTCACTGCTCCTGATGTTTGTTCTTTCTTCGTCGCATCCGCAGTTATTCCGCTGACTTTATATGCTTGATCCACTTTTATCGGTGCAGATATTGGCGGAGTGCCAATTTTTGAAACAACCGTATAAGTTAACTGCATTTCTATTCCAGGATCTACTTTCCCAAGCTCAACACTCAATTTTCCATTTGCAAACGTTACTTTGCCTGTCACTTTTTGATTATTCAATGTAACGCTGGCTGTATCTACCTCTACATTTTCTGGAAATACTTCTGTCGTTTCGTATACAACTTGATCCCAGACGGAAGGTTCTGCCGCTGAATTTTTAAATGTTGACGTGAACAACACGCTTTGACCTTCATCGATTTCTGTCTTATCAATAGCTAAACTTGCTGAAAGTTCCGGCATAGTATGTGGCCCAATCGTCCACGTTACTTCTTTTGATAAACCACCACGAGCATCTTCCGCCCAAACACTTATTGTATGTGATTCATTCCCTAATTTAGCCGCTGAAATCTCTTTGGTAAATGGCTGATTCCCTCCTGGATTCGGCAGATTCTTAGCGATAGCTTCTGGAAGTCCACCATCAAGTGAATAATAGAGTGAAACGGTTTCTCTTTCTGCTTCAGACCATGTGCCAGAAAATGTATAGCTTGATCCGTTAAAATACCAATTATTGGGATTTGGGATCGTAATAACTGGCGGCGTATTATAAACTACATTTTGAAATAATATATCAGACTCTTTGTTTCCTAAATCTTTAGCGACTGCCTTAAGATAAACTTTTTGGTCTTGTAGCTTAAGAGCACTTTGTGGAATGACAACTGACCATGGAATATCACTTCCGGGTGTATCGTTTTTAACAATGGTTCCAGAGGTAAAAGGACCGTCTGGGTTCAGTGCATATAAAATTTCTATATTTTTACTTTTATCATTGTAATGCATTGTTGTTCCAGTAATCGTATGTGACCCACCAAAATAAGAACTTTCATCTTCATCTAAAGCAATTTCCGGTGTTTCGCTAATTAAAAGAGAAGATAATACTCTATAGCTGTACAATGTAGATTCACCAGGTGCTAGATCAGCTGGATCATTTTTAACATAAACCGCTGTTTTATAAGGCTCTTTAATGCCATTTGCTTGGCGAATTTCATTCGAATAGGCAACTGCATCAAATCCCGCATTATTTTTTTCTTGTCCAGGAGATGCAGGACCAGTAAAGCCTGAATATCTAGCATCATAAAATTGTTCTAAATGTCCACCATCATTCAGTTGCCCAACACTCCAACTTTTTGGCTTAGATGGCGTATCAAAATAAAATCTGACTTTGATTTCATGTTTAGGATCCAATGTTGAAGTGGTAAAGATAAGTCCTCGGTTTGAGTCTAAAAACGTAACTGGTTTTGACTGTGGGATATTTTCTCCTCCACCACTTGTTGTTACTTTTTGCGGTTCTACGTGGTATTTGCCGCCCAAAGATAATCCTGGTAAACTTTTTGCACCAATATTAGTCACTCTAGTTCCGACAATAGTAGCACCATTTGGATCTACACCACTGATAGACTCTACTCTTAAATGGTAGTCAAACATATTTGCTGATCTTACAGCAGGATTATTTCTTATTTCGTAGACCATTTTTGAATACGTTGTGTAGTATAGTAGGGAAAACTCATCTCGGATTCCATAAAAACGAATGTTTTCTATAAGTGACGGCTGATTGGTTGTGTCTGCTAAGTTTCCATGGCCGTTAATTGATAACGCATCAATTACTTTTGTACCTGAAGCATCTGTTTGAGATAGGATGACAGGAGATGAATTCAATAAGCTGTCTTTTGTCCAACCAACGCTGCTTTCTTCTAAAATGCCAAAAAGATTTGATTGATTCCCAATTCCTTGATAAAACATCTGCAAATTAGGTTTCATCTCACTCCCTAAGTAATACTGTGTATCACCAGGATTCCCACTCGGATTCCCGATCCTAACAAATTGATCAAATAAATTACCTCCAAATGCACCTGTAACATCTAACTCTTTTGCCTCACTTCTCGCCATAAAAGATTGTTTTCTCCGAAACATTTCCTCAGGTTCTCCATCGTCTGGTTCTCTTCTCCACTTGTCTGACTCTAAAAGATCTAAAAAAGTGTCTTTTCTCTTACTAGAAACAGCTCTATTTTCTGGCCCTTGAACAACTTCATGTGTGGAGTTAGTTGCTGGTTGTTTTTCGTCCATCGTTATTTGATTACTTGTTGTTTTCTCCGCTTTAATCAGCGAAAAGTTCACTTGTTTATATACAAGACTTGATATAACAAGACACCCTAATAACAAAGCAAGTCCTTTCCCCTTGTTCATCGATTTATTCCCCCATATCTTAATAACTTTGTGTTCTTATTTATTCGATTTATGTAGAGTAATGAATTCAATTTGTTTCATCAACTTCATCATAATACATTCCTTCTGATGCGTCTAGTTGCCTTCGTTGCAACATTTCCTCGATTTATATGACGTTATGAAAAAACAAATAGCATTTGACAAAAAAACTTCATTATAGATAAAAAGCTTCTCATCAATCAATGTATTAAAACAATTGATTAATAAGAAGCTTTTGATTATTTTTACTACATTCGCTGACTATCTAAACATTGTTTGTGCAGCTTTTGCCAACACTTTTGGGTCACGATTATACGGCGTTACTGGAATAATTTCCTTGTCGATATCAAAGAGCGTATACACTGCAATTCGTGCTGCCCGTACAGAGTATTCTTCTGTAAAGACCATATCTTTTGGTATTTCTACAAATTGGCTAACCATCGCAAAATTGGTACTATTTTCTGGAACAACTTGAGGACGATCTGTCATTTTACGCGGTTGGAACTGTGCATCGATATAAGGCATGTATGCCGGAATGACGTTGACAATATCTTTAATGATTTCATCCCAATCCGCTTGCCAGCCCATTTGACAGATCCATTCGTATAAAATTTCTTCACCTGTACACTCACGCATTGGTTTTTTTACGTAATCTCCAACTTTATCGGTATAAATACCGTATCCCCAGAAAATCGTTGTATCCGGATCTTGATTTTTGAAATGCGGTTGAGCTGCAACAACTGTGCTCATTAACCAACTTGAATCTTTCAGTGTCATCAACGCACCTGATCCAGGAATGTTCCCTGAAAATTCTTCGATACGTTTCAGTAATTTATCACCTCGACAAGTAACAGTGAAACTTTCCCAATTTGTTTCAGCTTCATTGCCGAAGAATGGTTCGGGATTGCCTAAACCTGCTTTTTTCTTAGCGATATTCCGCCATAAGCGAGCCGAGCGTGATTCTTCTGTTACTGCTGGCGCTGGATTGCTCCAATCACCTTCTGTAGAACTATCGGTCATTGTGCCATTCGTCATGATCACTACATCATCTTCGCTTAATTCGATGGTTTCACCATTTCCTAGTTTTAACGCAGTGACCGTGATTTCAGAACCTGGTTTAAATTCTAAATCAATCACATCTTCATTTAGAGTAAAATCAACACCATGTTTTTCCAAAAATGCTTTCAGCGGTAAAATCACACTATCGTATTGATTCAATGGCGTACGTGTTACACCTTCTAGTGTATCAATTCGAGAAAATTCTAAGATCATTCGGTTCATATAACGACGTAGTTCAAATGCACTGCTCCATTTTTGGAAGGCAAAAGTTGTTTGCCACATATACCAAAAATTGGTTTCAAAAAAGTGTGGACCAAACCATTCTTCAATGGTTACGCCATCTAAACTTTCTTCAGAAGCCGCTAATAATTTTGTCATTGCTAGCCGATCTTCATTATCAAATCCCATCGTATGTGCATCTACAATTTCTTGGTCTTTTGTCACTAAGCGCGCTTGTGCATGGGTTGGATGTAGGTGATCAAAATTCAAAATTTCTTCCGTTACACTATGATTTGGCCATTCAAGTGATGGAATACTATCAAATAATTCCCAGAAATTTTCATAAGTTTCTTCATTCAGCATCCGGCCGCCACGAGCAACAAAACCTTTTTCGTTAGTGCCTATCCCGTCATTGCTGCCTCCAAGAATTTTCATGCCTTCAATCACATGGATATTCTTTCCATTAAAGTTCGCATCACGAATCAAGTAAGCAGCAGCAGCCATTGTAGCAATACCGCCGCCAATTAAATAAACCTGTTTATCTCCATAATAACGGCTATTAATCTCTTCTTCTATTTCAGCTACTTTTTCTACTTTCTTTTCAGCAGATACTTTTTTAGCAAGATATGCTGCGCTTAATGCAGAGACTGCGGCCAATCCGATGTGTCTTTTTTTCATGGGAAACCCCTCCGATTCATTTATATGAACCTAGCGTACACTGCTTCCTCATAAAAGTCTTGTGATAGCCTTTCCATTGCGTCTTCTTTTTAGACACTCTGGACAGTTTGTCATAATAATTCATTTTCTTGGGCATATAAACGATAAGAAAAGAACTCTGTATCTTTGGCTAAACGGAAAAGTTGTGTCGCAATTTCTAAAGGAGATTCTTTGTAGCCTCCTAAAATCCAATCAATCAAAACACCACTACAACCATAAGAAAAGAAACGAGCATAAAAAATCTTGTCTTCTGGAAGTAATTGCTTTTCTTTATCCATTTGATCAAAAAGATTGATAAATAGCTTGTTCGTAATTGCTGAAAAACAGGTTCTTATAATCTCTGAGTCGGAGCTAACAGTATTATAATAAAAATCGCTTTTTGATTGTATCGCTTTAAGCATTTTTAGTGCTTGCTCTTCCCAATTATCGACAGAAACGTCTGGCGAATCTAGATAGATCAAAGCATCGTGGGTATATATCCAGCGTAGCAGGTCATTTTTATCAGTGAAATGGTAATAAAATGTTTGACGATTTAGCCCGACTTCTTTGGTGACATCTTGAACACTGATTTTACTGAATAATTTATGCCCACATAATTCAATCAATGCAGATGAAATGGCTTTTTTGGTTATTTGAGATTCGCTCATGTTTTTTTCCTCGCTTTTTTTAGATAGGTTTATCATACCAAAAAATTGGAGGAAAATATAAGGTTTTGAGGGATTTTTAGGGATAGTTAAGGGTTGGTGAAGTAATAGTGAAAAAAAGGCCTAGCCGAAGCTAGACCTTTCCTCTTTGTCACTTTTAGAAGACTTAAGCTATATCTGTATTTATTTGCTTTTATTGTAAATACCCGAATGAGAGCCATCATATTGAGTAATAAATTCTTTGGTATTATTATAAACAATTGTTTGATCTTGGGAGATCCATTCTCCACTCACTAAAGAACAATTTTCTTTAAGAATTGTTTTTTCTCCAAGTGTAAGTTGTTCTATTTTATTTGCACTTTGAAACATTCCTTGCATATCGTTTACATTCGATGTATTGAAATTAGAGATGTCAATAGCTTTTACAAATGAACAATAGAACATGCCTGACATATTCATTACACTGGATGTATTGAAATTAGATAAATCTAAGGAGTTTATACCAGTAGTACTTCCAAACATAAAGGACATATTTTGCACCTTAGAAGTGTCCCAGTTAGATAAATCTAAAGATTTCAATCTATATGTGTGAGAAAACATACTTGACATGTCGTTTACATTCGACGTATTCCAGTTTAATACGCTTAAAGAAGTAATGTATGAAGCATGAAACATACTTGACATATCGATTACTTGCGACGTATCCCAGCTGGATAAATCTAACGACATTAATTCATCTGTGGAAAAGAACATTCTTGACATATTAACAACTTCAGAAGTATCAAGTAAATGTATATTTTCAATAGATTTTAACCGATAAAGATTAGCAAAAAGATAGCTTGACTCTTTATTCAATTTGACTTTTCCTGTAAATTTTATATGTTTTATTGGCTTTTTATTTAAAGCATTTAGTTGGATAGTTTCATATACTCCATTTGTTTCAGAAGTCGACGGAAAATTACCTTCTCCAAAAGTAATTGTTTGAGTACTTTCATCCCATAGCCAAGGAGCTGTTCCATATTGATCTTTTTCGCTAATTTTAATCTGGCAATTAGCTGATTTTTTTCCATCAACAGTTGTAACAGTAATTGTAACAGTCCCTTCATTTTTGGCAGTTATAAGCCCTTCAGCAGTAACTGTCGCTATATTATTATTTGAACTTGTCCAATTAACTTTTTTATTAGATGCATTTTCCGGACTAACTGAAGCAGATAGTTGAATTTGTTCATCTACTTTCAAATCTCTAGTAACATCTGAAACAGACACCCCCGTTACTGGAACTTCTTTTGCCACATTTGTGTATGCATTCAAGTATATGTTATTTCGTCGTCCATACACTTCACCGCTTGAAACACCTTGCCAATACATATTGTTGTTTGTACTCTCTTTACTCAAAAACGATTTACCTTCTTTAAGCTCAGGATAATTTCCTTCATTCGCATTTTTTACAGATTGCATAAATAAAGAAAAGTGCGGAACATCTTCTGGATAAACTATTTTAACAATCACCGAGTAATCTTTATTTTGTTCTATCTCAATTGTTTCTGTCGCTATTTCTTTCATTCCAGGAATATCAATCTTTCCCTGAGCAATTTTCGTCATATCCCTTATATCACCATAATTCTCACCACGTATTGCTTTATCATAGTAATAAACCTCATAGCTAACTTCTTTTTGTTCGGTATAGAAAGAAACTGCTTTTAATTGCTCTTTTAAATGACCAGTAGTATAAACATTTCCTAGATAAACAGTGCGATTATAGTTTTTTACCGTAGCATAACGATCAGCTCTTGTATTCACGTATGTGTTGTTTTTATCGTAAGATGTCATTTTCGTATCTACTGCATAGTTTTGTGAGTTCAAAATATAAATATCCTCATAGCTAATATAAAAATAAGGATCTCCTCCCCATGAGTTCTTAACTAAAAAAGCACCATTAGATTCTGGCTTAACAGTAAAATTATCACTATTGAACTCATTATCCCATCCTACTATGACAATCCCATGATTTGTTTTAAGCATTCTATCATTAACTATTGTTACTTTTCCTTTTCCAACATCTTTAGCAGGAACAAAACTAGACTTTTTTTCATTATTAAAATAACTACTACTATGCGAAGCATCTGTATTATATGAAAAACTAATTGCGCCGTGCCTATATATCGCTTGCTTCATCTCATCAATCTTACGTGTTTTTTCTTCTTCCGTAATATCAGCATAAGAAATACCGTGAACAATTTCTATACCTTCGACTGAAACTGGAGATTTTTTTGTTTGTAAATTTTTAAATTCTTGTATACCTATTGGAGAACTTAGGCGAACTTCTGTCGGTGTATTAAAATCCTTTTCCAGAATTCCAACGTTTCCTAAATGGTTTTGCATAAAAACACTTTCTGAATTACCACCACTATTTAAAACCCTTGTTCCAAAAGGATTGTTACTATCCGTAAAAGCATTTGATGCAGAGTAATAATTATAGTAATTAGGCGAAAGTAAATATTCTTTACCAAATTCTTTTTTATTCGATATTGTAATGTTATCTGAGGCAGAATAAGCCCAGCATATACCTAATTCTCCTTGATTTCTTGTTTCTGTTTTTACATTCCCTGTATTAAAATCAAACTTTTCTGGCAAATTGTTTCTTAAACGTGATTCTTCACTTTTAGTCTGTGGAATTGTTGGTCTGTCAATTATGATAGTTCCAGCGTTATCATCTATTTTGTATTCTTTCAGTTCATAGATTTGATCATAGGCTAAAGCTTTTTCCCCACAAAAAACTAACAATAGCATTGCTAGCGTAACCCCTAAAGCTTTCATTTTTTTCATTCTCATTCTCCTTCAATTCAATAGTATATTCTTTTTTTATAATACCAATCTTAGTGTATAATATTGCAAATATATAATATAGTATTTTTTTTACTAAAAAACAGAAAAAAATAACTAAAAATAGTTAGAAAGGAATAGAAAAAAACGATTGGATTTTTCTTATACAATCACTTATTCGACTCAGTAATCAATCTCTCGTTTTATTTTAAATAACAAAAAAAGAGGCTTAGCCTCTCTTGTATGGAAATTCAATTTACTCTTGATAATAAGATTCATAGCCAAAATGTTCATAAGCTAATGGCGTAGCGATTCGCCCTCTAGGCGTTCGCTTAATAAACCCTTTTTGAATTAAATAAGGTTCATACATATCTTCTACTGTTTCCGTTTCTTCACTGATGTTCACAGATAATGTGCTCAACCCAACTGGTCCGCCACCGTATAATTCGATCATTGTTTTTAATAATTTTTGATCCACATAATCCAAACCTTGATGATCAACTTGTAATAAGGTCAATGCTTGATCTGCAATACTACGGTCAATTGTACCATTGGATTGCACTTGGGCAAAATCACGAACACGCTTCAATAAACGATTGGCAATCCTTGGTGTACCACGAGAGCGACGGGCAATTTCAAAGGCACCTTCTTCAACGATTTCTGTTTGAAAAATATCAGCAGAACGCAATACGATTTCTTTTAAATCTTGTGTTTCATAATATTCCATGTGGGAAATAATACCAAAGCGATCTCTAAGAGGTGCTGAGAGCATCCCAGCTCTGGTCGTTGCTCCAATCAATGTAAATGGTGGTAGAGGAAAATGAACAGGATGAGCGGTTGTTCCTTGTCCTACCATGATATCTACGTAAAAATCTTCCATAGCAGAGTAGAGCATTTCTTCCACTACTCGAGGCAAGCGATGGATTTCATCAATAAATAAGACATCGCCTGGTTCTAATTCATTTAAAATCGCAACTAAATCACCCGCTCGTTCAATTGCAGGTCCACTGGTTGTACGAATGTTGACGTGCATTTCATTGGCGATAACCATGGCCATCGTCGTCTTCCCTAACCCTGGTGGACCATATAACAAAGTATGATCTAAGGCTTCCTCACGATTACGAGCAGCTTCGATATAGATTGTCAGTTCTTGTTTGACTTTATCTTGTCCGATGTATTGCTCGAGAAATTGTGGACGTAGTGACTTTTCTAGCGATTCTTCCCCTTCACCGCTTTGTGCTGAAAGTAATCTTTCATCTTCTGTCATAGCTAGTCCTCCTTAGCGTTTCATCATAAATTTTAATGCGTTGCGTAAATATTCGTCTGTTGGCTGTTGCCCTAATTCTTCCAGTTTTGGTGTAATTCGTTTGATTTCTTTTTCGCTGTATCCAAGAGCACTCAAGGCTTCTAAAGCTTCTGTTAATGACTGATTGACAGATTGGGAACTTGGTGTTTTCGCCATCGCTTCTACTGCTGCTTCTGACGTTTCTAAATCGCCTAACTTGCCTTTTAAGTCAAGGATCATTTGTTGTGCGGTTTTTTTCCCTACTCCTGGGAATTTCGTTAAATAAGCCGCATCTTCACTTTCAATCGCATTGATCAAACCGCCGTGATCTTCTGACGCCATAATGGCTAGCCCGCTCTTAGGTCCAATCCCTGAGACACTAATGAGTTTTAAAAAGAGTTGTTTTTCGTCTAAATCGCTAAATCCATATAAGGAATGAGCATCTTCACGAATAACTTGGTGGACGTAAATCTTGATTTGTTGGTCAGTTTTACCAGAATAGCGGTAAGGATTGCCTACAGAAATTTGATAACCGATGCCATTTGTTTCTACTACAATATAATATGGACTGATAAATGTCACTTTACCAATGATATACTCGTACATAATTTCACCTTTCTTGATACAGTTGAAACAAAACTATCTTTTGATTCACTGTTTTCTGCATTTTTACACGCACATACGTTTCTATTTTAGCACAAATCGGTCAAAATCAGTAGTTTGAAAAAAACTCTTTGTTAAATAAAAAAGGAACTCCAAGATATAAGTTAGAATTCATAAAAGTCGGAAGAACAATTTTATGAATTTCTGCTTATTTCTTGGAGCTAGCTATTTTTGTTTCATCTTCGATTTATTTATTATTCAGAAATATACGTCCATTTATAGTCATATCGAGCGCCAGCTCCGTGAGCTACAACGCCTTTGACTTTTTTACTGCGCATGTGTGCTTCTGCTTTTTGATACACAGGTGCTACGCCCATATCGTCCATCAATAATTTTTCGGCTTCCACCATATCATTCCAACGTTTTTCTGGATCAGAAGCATCTTTACTACCAGAAGCTTTGACTAACTCATCGTATTTTTCATTTGAGTAACGACCTCTGTTATAAGAACCACCTGTCAAGAATAAATCAGTGAAACTGCTCGGATCTGCATAATCTGCACCCCAACCGCCCATGATTGTTTCAAAGTCGCCATTTTTCCCGCGATCTAAGCGAACAGTGAACGGTACATTGGTAACAGTCACATCAACACCATCCAAGTTTTCTTTTACAGCGCCTTGGATATACTCTAAAATCTTTTTCGTAGAATCAGTATCGTCACCTACGATATCGAATTTAAAGGTTGTGATTCCAAGTTCTTTTTTAGCTTTTTCCCAGTATTTTTTGGCTTTTTCTTTATCGTATTTCAATTGATTTTTATTTTCTTCTGAAAAATCTTTATTGTCTTTTGGAGAATACGACATGCCTTCTGGAATTAATCCAGTAGAAGCAACGGATCCATCTCCTAAGATACGATCAACGACTGCATCACGGTCAATCGAATACGAGATAGCTTTTCTTAAATTCGCATTCTTAAACGGTGATTTTTCTTCTCTTTGGTTAAACTCAAGATAAGATGTACGCGCATCTTTTTCGATGACTAATTCTGGATCGTCTGCCATTTGTTTCGCTAATTCTCCACTTAAAATTACATCATCTGCTTGTCCATCTTGGAATAGATTTAGTGATGTTGGTGCTTCTTTGACTACTTTTACTTCGATTTTATCTAATTTAACGGTCTCTTTATCCCAATATTGATCATTTTTTGTGTATGACCATTCAGTATCTGTTCCAGCACCGTCAAAGTCTGTTAGTGTAAATGGACCATTGTAAACAGATGACTCGCTATTTGAGGCATAGTCTTTGCCTTTTTCCTCAACAATTTTTTTGTTTTGAGGGAAGAATGATGGAAATGCTAATAGATAATCAAAGTATGGTGTTTCACGCTCTAAAGTGACTTCTAATTCATAATCACTGATGGCTTTGATTCCTAATTCATCTAAGCTTTTTTTCCCAGCAGAAACATCTGCTCCATTTTTTACCAACTCAAACATATAGGCATATTCAGCCGCTGTTTTGGGATCTGCGGTACGTTGCCAGCCATAGACATAATCTGCTGCTACAACAGGATCGCCATTCGACCATTTTGCATCCTTTCTTAGCTTAAAGGTATACGTCAAGCCATCATCGCTTTTCTTCGCCATTTCTGCTGCACCTGCTGCATGTGGCTTACTTTTTTCATCTAAGCGATACAGACCTTCATAGATATTATTAAAGGCTGAAAAGCTGATTGTATTCGTTCCTAGAGATAAATCAGCAGTAGGCATTTCTTGTTGTACGACCACTTTAAAAAGCTGTTCCCCACTCGCTTTTTTCCCGTCGGTACTACTATCTGTATCAGCAGCTTTCCCTTTGCCTCCACAAGCTGCTAACACTAAAGTAGACAGCATCATTACACTTATTAGTTTCGTCACTTTTCTTTTTTTCATCTTATTCTCCTCAATAAACAATTATTTTCTTTCTGAATTTTAATTTTCTGAATATTTTTATATTACTAGAAATAAACACAAATAGCAACTATTTTTATATCATAAAAAATAACAGTAGTTCTCGAAAAAAAAGGCATACAAAAAGAAGTGTTAAAGAGACACGCCAATGACGTCTCCCTTTAACACTTACAACGTGAATAGAATAAGGGATTACAGCTACTTTTTTTTAATACCAAGTTGGCTATTTCCGAATGAATCTATTCTGAATTATTTAAATAACGATGTATATTCCCCATACCCTTCTTTTTCAAGGTCTTCTACTGGAACAAAACGCAAGGCAGCTGCATTAATACAATATCTTAATCCCCCTTGGGCTTTTGGACCATCAGTGAAAACATGCCCTAAATGAGAGTCCGCATCCTTACTCCGCACCTCAACACGATGCATCCCTAAAGAAAAGTCTGCTTTTTCTTTGACACCTTGTTTTTCGATTGGTTTGGTAAAAGCTGGCCAACCGCAACCGGCATCGTATTTGTCTGTTGAACTAAAAAGAGGTTCCCCACTAACAATATCTACATAGATGCCTTCTTGGTAAAAATCGTCATATTTACCAGAAAATGGACGCTCAGTTGCATTTTCTTGGGTAACAGCATATTCGATATCCGATAATTTTTCTTTTAACTCTTCTTTTGATGGTTTTTCCATGACAAATCACATCCTTGCATTTTTTAGTTAGTCTTATCATAGCATCATTGAGAAAAAAACACTCATTTTCTGTTTAGAAAATGAATGTTTTCTTGTACTATTACTGCCAAGGAATATCTAAATCAACATTTTTGGCAAGATCAATACTTTCTTGTCGTTTCGCTTGTCTAATTTGCTTTCTTGCTTCATATCCTTGACAGATAAATTGCTCTTCTTTTGTTTCTGGTTGGATCTTCTCAGGTAACTGCGCTCCTTTAGGTACGACAAAAGTCATGAAACAGGTCCCAGCTAAATAACGTTCTCCTGTAAATAAATCTTCCCCAATCACTTTAGCAAATATCTCCATTGAACGACTCCCAACACCTGTGACGTAAGCATCAATACACACGGAATGATCTGCCTTTAAAGGAGCTAGAAAATCTAAATGATCTACAGAAGCGGTAACGATTGCTGCTCTAGACACTCTAACTGCCGAAAGCCCAGCCGTTTCATCCAACCAAGCCATCAATTGACCACCAAATAAGGTTTTATGAAAATTTAAATGAGGATAAGTAATCATATGCGTTTGAATCGCTCTTGTTTGAGAACATTTCATTGGTTTGTTTCCTTCTTTCATTATTGGTTACTACTCAAAAGCTGGCAACATACGATACAGAGTCGCTATCGGCAATCCCATAATTGAATAGTAATCTCCTTGAATCGTTTTTACTAACAAAGCACCTTGTCCTTGAATACCGTAAGCCCCAGCTTTATCTTGGTATTCATTTGTGTCTAAATAGCGATTAATTTCTTCATCCGTTAGGTCATAAAACTCGACTGTCGCTGGAACTGTGGCAGAAGATTCTTGGTCACCTTTCATCAAGACAACGCTTGTATAGACTTTATGTGTGCGTCCGCTTAATTGACGCAACATGCGAAACCCGTCTTCTCTAGACATTGGTTTTCCTAAAATCTCATGATCAATCGTTACGATTGTATCGCAGCCAATGACTAAATCATTGGGATAATTTTTTGCTACATGCGTCGCTTTTTGAGCCGCCATTGTTAGGACATAGTCCATTGGGGTGAAATAACTCTTCACCTCTTCGTTGATATCAGCCGGAACAACCTCAAAGTCAGAAATGACTCTGCTCAATAACTCATGTCTACGTGGCGATTGCGAAGCTAGGATAACTGTCATTTGTATAAAACCTTCTTCCTCGTACCTTTTTAATGGGGATCTTGGATTCGTTTAAACATTTTTTCCATATCTGAATTTGTAAAATGAATTAATACAGGCCGACCATGTGGACAGTTAAATGGATTCTCACAGGTCTCCAGATCCTTCAATAATACTCGAGCTTGTTGTTCATTCAAGTAATGGTTGGCTTTGATTGACCGTTTACAGCTCATCATGATGGCTGTTGCTTCACGGAATTTTTTCACACTGACTGACCCTGTTGTTAAAAACATATCGATCATTTCGCGAATAATATTTTCTTCTTCACCAGCTGGGTACCACGTAGGATGGGCCCGAATAATAAAACTGTTTTGACCAAAGTCTTCCAAGTGGATACCAACTTGCGCCAGTGTTTCTTTTTGTTCTTTGATTTTTAATGCATCACTATTGGGATAATCGATGACAATAGGAACCAGTAATTCTTGGAGATCATCGCTTACTTCTCCGATTTTCTCTCTAAAATATTCATACTTAATCCGTTCTTGTGCTGCATGTTGATCAATGATATACAGTCCATCTTTACTTTGAGCAAACAGGTATGTACCATGCATCTGACCAAAATAGTCCAACTCAGGAAACCGTTCTTTGGGTCGCTCATCCGATACTTTAGTCAATGCTTGATTTAGCTCTCGTTGTGCATTCTTCTCTGAAAAATCAAACTCTGGATGATGACTCAGCTCTGCTTCGTAGCGTTGCTCGTCTACTGCGGCAATATTACTATTTTGTTCAGCTTCTTCTGTTGTTTGTTCTGTTGATTCACTCTGATCAGCTATTGGTTCTTCAACCGGCGAACTAAATGCATAGGCCATTAAAGCTTCTTTATCTAATAGCGGTTCTACTTCTGGCACTTCTTTTTCTGGTTGTTGTTCTCTAGGTATTTGCGGGATAAAGTCGGCGGTTGTTTCTTTGACAAAGAAATTACCACTGACTGAGTCATACCCTAGACTCCCTGGCTTACGAATAGGTTTTGCTGATTCTTCTTGTTCGGTTAAAGGAATTTCCATTTGTTCGACTTTGGGTTGCGACTCGACTTTCTTTTTAAAACGAAGATTGTCTGCTGCATTAGGAATCAATTGTTCCTGACTTAAAACTTCGCGAATCGCTTCACTGATCAATACCATCAATTCTTTTTCTTTACTTAAACGAACCTCTTGTTTTGTTGGATGAACATTGACATCTACTAACAACGGATCCATGTCGATTTCTAAAACAGCAAGAGGGAAACGTCCCACCATCAGCTTAGAACCATACCCATCAACAATCGCTTTATTTAAGGCAAAATTTTTGATGTAACGACCGTTGATGATCGTAGATAAATAATTACGGCTGGCTCTTGTCACTTCTGGCAACGAAACATATCCTGTTAATTTAAAGTCTAAGTCTTCAGCTTCGATTTTCAACATTTTTTTAGCCGTTCCAATGCCGTAAATACCTGCAATGGTTTGTTTCAAATCACCGTTACCAGAGGTTGTCATCATTTTATTACCATCATGAACCAAGCGAAACGCAATCGTCGGGTGACTTAATGCCAAACGATTGACAATATCCCCAACGTTCGCTAGTTCTGTTTGGATCGTTTTAACATATTTTAAACGAGCAGGCGTATTAAAAAATAGATTAGAAACGGTGATTTTCGTTCCTTTTCTGAGCGCTGCGGGACGATGTTCTTCGATTGTCCCGCCTTTCATTTGAACATAACTGCCTTCTTCTTCCTCAGAAACAGCAGTTTCAACGATGATTTCTGAGACAGATGCGATACTGGGTAACGCTTCTCCGCGAAAGCCTAAGCTACGTATACGAAACAAATCATCTCTTGTGTGAATTTTGCTTGTTGCGTGACGTTTAAAGGCGCTAAGGATATCTTCTTTGGCAATGCCTTCACCATTATCAATCACTTGAATCGTTTTTAAACCGGCTTCTTCAATAAAAATGTCGATTTGCGTACTTCCAGCATCGATCGCATTTTCCACAAGTTCTTTGACAACTGACGCAGGACGTTCTACCACTTCACCAGCAGCGATCTGATTGGCAAGTTGTTCTGATAATTCTTGTATTTTTCCCATCTAAACGATCCTTTCCTTGCTCAGTTTTCTTTATAACTTAGATTCTTTTTTGTAATTCATGCAGTTTATTTAAGGCATCCATTGGTGTCATTTCCAATAAATTTATCTTCTTCAAGGTATCAATCACACCTAACTCATCAGTCGATACTTCTTTAAATAAGGATAATTGCTCTGTATCTTCCTTAATTTCGTCTGTATATTCCACCGTTTTAAGCGGTTGGTCTTCTGACTCTAAGGCAGAAAGGATTGTTGCTGCACGTTCTAACAATGCACTTGGTAAGCCTGCGATTTTCGCAACATGGATACCGTAACTTTTATCTGCTGGCCCATCCATCATTTTATGCAAGAAAACGACCTCGCCATTTTTTTCGACAGCACCGACGTGGATATTTTTTAAACCAGTCAATGTTTCATCTAACACGGTTAACTCATGGTAATGAGTAGAGAACAAGGTCTTTGCTTTAACCTCTCGATGAATATATTCAATAATCGCTTGTGCTAAGGCCATTCCATCATAGGTTGCCGTTCCCCGACCTAATTCGTCGAATAAAATCAAACTATTCGGTGTGGCATGACGCAAAGCTTGGTTTGCTTCCATCATCTCCACCATAAAGGTACTTTGCCCGGCAATCAAATCATCCGAGGCACCGATTCTCGTGAAAATCTGGTCGAATATCGGCAATTCAGCCGACTCCGCTGGAACAAAACAGCCGATTTGCGCCATTACCACTGTAAGGGCTAATTGACGCATGTACGTGCTTTTACCTGACATATTCGGTCCTGTAATCAATAAAATGATATTTTCTTTGCTCATGTGAACACTGTTTGGAATATATTCTTGATGCCCTAAGACTTTCTCCACCACAGGATGACGTCCTTCAACGATATGCAGTTCTTTACTGTTACTTTTCAGTACTGGACGAACGTATTGGTATCGTTCACTCACCGTAGCAAATGCTTGCAAGACATCGACTGCACTAATTGTTTTCGCTAACTTTTGAAGACGTTCGATATTGGCTTTGACTTGTTCACGAACCTCTAAGAATAGTTGATATTCTAAGTCAACGGATTTTTCCTCAGCTTCTAAAATCAATGTTTCCATCTCTTTCAGTTCTGGAGTGATGAAACGTTCTGCATTCGCTAGGGTCTGCTTGCGTTCATATTTGCCTTCTGCTAGATTAGCTAAATTAGATTTAGTTACTTCAATATAGTAGCCAAATACGCGATTAAAACCGACTTTCAGTGTTTTGATGCCTGTTTCTTGGCGTTCTTTTGCTTCTAGCTCAGCCAACCATTGCTTACCATGGCGCATAGCATCACGGTATTCATCCAATTTTTCATTATAATTGTCTTTAATGATGTTCCCTTCGGTGATTGCAAGTGGTGCCTCTTCATTGATTGCTTGGTTGATCAATTCAACGATATCTTCTGCTGGGTTTAAATCTAGTAACAGGTCGTTCCACTCGCCTTGATTGATTCCCATGATTAACTCACGAATCAGAGGAACTTGTTCTAGCGATGTTTTCAGTTGAATCAAGTCACGTCCATTTACATTCCCAAATGCAACTCGACCTGCTAACCGTTCTAAATCATATACTTTCGTCAATGTTGATTGTAGATCAACGCGTTCAAAATAAGCATTTAATAATGATTGAACCATGTCTTGTCGTGTTTGAATTTGTTTTTCTTGAATAAGAGGACGATCTAACCATTGTTTTAATAAACGGCCGCCCATTGCAGTTTTGGTCTCATCCAGCAACCATAATAAGGTTCCTTTTTTCAAACCAGTTCGAATGGATTGGGTCAATTCTAGGTTGAATTTGGAATAATGATCCATTTTCAAGAAATGGTCTGGTTGATATTCCACAGCTTTTTGAATATGGGCGAGGCTTCGTTTTTGTGTAGTCGTTAAATAGGTCAATAATTTTCCAGTAACGTCCACTTCTAATGGCTGTGTCAATTCACTGGTTAAAAAACTAAACTCCGCATTTTCTTCCGCTTGGTCTTGCTCAGAAAAAATAATATTCAAACGATCTTTTAATGTTTGCTGCAGTGACTCAGAGATAGAACTCCCTAATACGATTTCTTTGGTTTGAAGAGCAGATGCTTCATTGATTACGCCATCTTCATCATGTAAAACCGCCGTTTTCAATTCTCCTGTACTCAAGTCCACATAAGCTAAACCAAACGTACCATTTTCTTCCACGATAGCAGTTAAATAGTTGTTATCTTTTGCATCTAAGCCTTTACTAGTCATTACGGTTCCAGGAGTAATCAGTTGGACAACTTCTCGTTTCACCATGCCTTTAGTCGTTTTAGGATCTTCCACTTGTTCGCAAATCGCCACTTTATAGCCTTTTTCGATTAATGTATCAATGTAGCCTTGTGCTGCATGATGTGGAATCCCGCACATTGGAATTGGATCATCAGCATTTCGATTGCGACTAGTCAATGTCAGCTCCAACAATTGCGAGGCGTTGACTGCGTCTTCGTAGAACATTTCATAGAAATCTCCTAATCTATAAAATAAAAATGCATCCTGATATTGGTCTTTGATTGCTAAATATTGTTCCATCATAGGTGTGTTTTTGGTTTTTTGTGGCATTATTACCCTTCCTTCTCTAATTCTTCATTAATTCTGTATTGGATCATGTCGGTGACGTGTTGTAAAAGGTCATTGGCTTCTATCAATTGCTCCCTGTATGCTACAACTAAAGGATGTTCATCAAATTCTTTCGTCAGTTCATCCGCGCGCTGGATAGCAGCTTTTTCAGCTTCTGGTTTATCATAATGAGCAAATTGAACAGCATCTTTTTGAGCAGCTTTGATTTGTTCGACTAGCTCGGTGAGTTTCTCATTATTTTGAACTTTTTTTTCTAATTCTTTGTAGCGCTTGATCAAATCATCTTCACCGATTAAGGCTAATAATTTCGTTAATTCTTCGTTGATTCTTTTATCTGTAATGGATGGCTCCATAATTTCACACCTTTATTCTGGGTAAGATTTTGTTGTAAGACAAGTCTACTTATTTTAACATAAATCGAGTAGATTCAACAGTTTGTGGGAAAGAAAACAGGCGGTTTTAATTTTTTTTATTGTTTATTAACTGATTCGTTTATTCAGCAGCAATTAAAAAGCGAAGCTTCCCTATGTTCAGGTTGCTTCGCTTTTTCTCATGTCGCTAATCAATTATTTTTCTTTAACTCTTCTACTTGTTCTTCCAGTGCTTTGATTTTTTGTTGTCTTTTTCTGTATACAATCACTAAAATAATCAAAAG
This sequence comes from Enterococcus sp. 4G2_DIV0659, assembly GCF_002140715.2. NCBI lineage: Bacteria > Bacillati > Bacillota > Bacilli > Lactobacillales > Enterococcaceae > Enterococcus > Candidatus Enterococcus mansonii. Next base: position 1,468,897 of record NZ_NGLE02000001.1, read on the forward strand.
CAATAGGATCAGTAATAGGATTATATAAAGCCAGTAGTTATTCTTCTCTTTGTGAATATAGGCTTTATCGTTTAGTTTTTTTGCCTCTTCACCTTTGATTTCAAATTCTTTTTCAAAATCCCAAGTTTTTCCTTTTGATTCTGCATGGATGGTCAATAGATATTTTCCTGGTTTAAATTCTGTTTCTTGTAGACTAATCGGGTAATTAAATAGTGAATTTGGCGCCATTTGCTGCTCATTTTTTTTGGTTTCGTAGAGAATTTTGTCCTTATTTTTCTGTTTGATTGTTGCGTGTAGATTCAATCGATTCAAATACGCTGATTCTGGGTTAGCTAAGTTTGCAAATACTACATTTCTATTATTAACTTGTCCTAAGCTAACTGTTGATAATTCTAAATCTGGATCAACAGGTTTATTTCCGTGAAGAACTAATGCAATCACATAGCCAAATTGATTGTTAATTGCTACATCTGCTGTGGATTTTTCCGTTTTTTCATTCTCTTCACTGGTAAAAATTATCCCGCCAGATAAAACCCCTGAAAAATCTTTTTCGGGCATCTTTATCTCATACACCACCTCTTTTGATTCGTGAGGAGCTAATGTGATTTCAGGTGTGTTGGTTTTTACTAATTTACTCATATCATAGGGTAAGTTGATGGATTTATTTTGCTCACTTTTGATATATTCAATAACCCCATTTGTATTGGTAGTAGCTGTTTTCACTTGGGTATTTACGATCCGCTCTTGATCAGACTGATTCGTTACTCGAACGTTTACAGTGTGGCTTTCTTTTGGTTCGAGTCGTAAATCAAAGTATGTTTTTGTCGTATCAACTTGTTTTGTTGAAGGAATTGCTTTTACTTCGTAACCAGCATCTTGCGCCCAAACATTCTGTGTTCCTACCTGACAACCAAATACAAAGCCGATCAGCGGCAACAAAAGTTTAAGTGTTCGTTTTAACATGTATATTCCTCCATTTTTTTCTTTTCTATGTACGTTTATAACACAAAGTTGAGACAAAAGCATGTATCTGCTTTCGTCTCAACTGTTCTTGTAAAATGATGTTAATTATTTTCTGGTTGGTCAACCAATGTCCATGTTAATGTTGTTTCGTATTGTTTTGCTACTTTGACGGTTTCTCCTGGTACTTCTAAAATAGCCGCATCCTTACCAAAGCTTTCAATTGTCACACCATTCCCAAGTCCAGCGGTAGCTTCTAAAATTGTTGCACTTGAACCATTTGTGTTTAACACTACATCTGTTTTAGCAGTAGCTGAACCGGTTGATTTATCTGATACAGTCGGTGTTTTCAACGTAATTTGAGCGTTTGTTAATTCTTTTTCTCCTGCTTTAAGTTGTCCGCCTTCAGCAACTTGAACAGTCCAACCAGCTTCTGTTCCGCGAATATCTTGAACGGTTGTAGCTGTCTCTGCTTTATTTTTATATACTTCATCTTTCGCTGAAATAGGATTAGAGCCAAAATCAAAGTCAGCAACATTTAATAACGTTAATGCTCCTTCTGTTGGTGCAGTAAATCCGATATCACTTGTTGATTTTTGATTGACCTCTTCTGCATTTACTACGATACTTCCGCTAAAAATCATTGATACTAATGTAAGTCCTACTAAAATTTTGTTTGCTTTCATTTAAATTCTCTCCTCATTCTTGAAATTTCTATATGATATCATTCCTGCTATAACGAACAGAATGGATATTCCACTTATCAGTAATTCTTTGTTTCGTCCTGTTTCACCAGTTTTTGGTAATCCTTTGCTTGGGCGCTGCTCTTTTTTATCCACTTCATAAAATCCCACTGTTGCTTTGGCTTTTTCTTCTGCATGGCTTTCTTTCATTTCCGTTAGATATAAAAAGTAACAACACAACAAGAATACTTGAACCCATTTCATTTTTTTATTTTTCATCGTCGAGTACCTTTCAGTCGTTGGAGACAACATCATACAATTCCCAACGAATCTCTCCAGAGTATTGATCAGCAAGTGCCTCTCCTGATTTCACACTTACCTTTAATCCATCATCAGATGTTGACCATTGTTGGCTTACGTTGTAGTCATCATGAGTTGTGGTGGTTGCTGATTGAATAATCGTTGAGGAACCTGTCTGTAACACAATGGGTGTGCCTTCTTTCATATAAAACAATGCTTCTGGTAGTACGTGCTGTGTCTTATTTCCCGTTAACGGCTTATTCAACGTTGCTCTCAATTGCCAATTTGACCCTAACATTCTTGTATCCTTTACGACAATATCTTTGTCTTTGGATTCAACGTTATATTCTTCGTCCTTTGCAGATAACGCATGTGTACCAAAACTAATTTGTGTAGGTACATCGGAAAACGTTAGATGCCCTTGATAATGATATGTTACGGTTTGTTCTTCATTTGAAAAAATACCCGTTTCATTTTCAGGAAGGGCTATCAATGTGTACCCAGGAACATCTTTTGCTTTCGCTTGATAGGGCATATTGATTTTTCCTTCCAACATTTCTGTCGGCGCTATCTCTTGGCCATCTTCATTTAAATAGTTTACGATAACAGATTTCGCTTGAATAAAATCGACGGTTAGTAAAGCTTCATTACTCGCTTTATTTTCATCATTTTCAGTAACAATAGCAGTATTAGGAATCCTTAGTTGGTTCTCTTTTGAACCTGTAAGTTCTTCTTGACTCACATTTAAACTGCCAATCAGATCAACTGTGTATGTTTGCCCATAAAAAGATTCATCTGCTAAACTTTCTGCTTTGGCTTCAATCGTCAATTCATTTTCGCCACTTTCATTGACGGTAAAACGATTTGAAGCATCTGCGCCTGACTCATTTTTGATACGCACATCTTCTGCAGCAATCGCTAATGAGTTTGCTAACTGATCAGTAATTTTCAATGTTTGAATTGGAAATCGTTGTGAATAAGCGGGAACTTTTTGAGAAATACTATACAATTGTCTTTTTTCAGATCCATTATAGCTAAAATGTTCACCAACTTTAACGGGGGCTTCAAGTTCTTCTCCGCCAATAATATCCCCTAGACCTGGAAAATCATCATAATCAAACATTACTGTACTTTCTTCTACACTAATCGGCATATTCGTATAAATATCTTGCCCTGAAACGATACTTCCTAATACACGACCTTGAGTATCATCTAACCTTACAGAAGCTCTTGGCGCCATAACTGTTCCGATAAATAATGACGCATTACTTCTAAATTGAATTTCTTGATCTTCGTCATTAAAGTTATGAACCAAATGTGATGCAATTTTATATGTTTTATCCTTTAATTCATCTGATATTGTGTGACTATCGGATTTGATTAATGGTATGGCGTTTTTGGCATACTTCCCTTCAAAAAAAATCCCCTCGTTCCCTTCGAATTTGTATTCTTCATTTCCAGGCAAACTAGGATAAGCTGTCGCATGAAAAAATGTACTACCACTGAAATTAAAAGAAGGAAAATGTTTATAATTAATGAACAAATACGGCGGCAACATCGTATCCGGATCATAGTTGGTATAATTGATTGAGATGTCTTGCGCGTTTTTAAAATGATCAATGCGACCATCTATATCAACAATCGCAACTGCTTGATTCGTCACGCCCTTTTTCAAAGCTACATTGATTTGAATGGATGATTGTCCACCCCAATCATTAGGGTTTACAACTTTCTTCTCTGTATTTACTTCTGCAGATTGAACGGCGGAATTATATATCACGGCTTGATCTGTATCAATCAATCCTGCGTAGTAGTCACTAACAGACCGTATATTATCCGTCACTTGTGAAAAATTTGAAATTCCATTATCTACAAATGTTGGGAACGTGGTAAGCGAATCGTTGTAGAGTCTTTTATTGAAATTTTCCTGCAATCCTGGATAATATTGTAACGCTGTCTTTAGTTGTTGGTCGGTTGGCGGATTACTTATATAGTAATGTAGTGTCTCGCCATTAATGTATTTAAAACTTGTCGCGTTTGCATACCACTGAATGATGTCGTTACCAGTAATTGTCTCAGAAACAACAGCTGGATCAATTTGATCTAAGTCCCACTGACGCAAGGAATTTTGATAATTTTGAAATCCGCCTTTTGATAATCCTGACGAACCATTCGATGTGACATTTTTTGCAAGAAACTGACCTACAAGTTGTTTTTCCTGCAACTGATCGGTATTAAAATAAAGTGTTCCTCCCGCGGTTAAATTCGTTTTTGTTGAAACACCTAGCGGATATCCAGTAGGAGGAGAAACCGTGTCCGCAAAAGCAGTATCTGTTGAACCAATAGTATGTAAAAGACAGAAAAACAAAACGAATAAACTAAACATATATTTTTTCATCGCTTCTCCTATCCGCTTATTTCATATGTGACCTGTTGATATAAGCAACTTTTTTATCACACTGAAATAATACAATTTTTTTCAGAAAAAAATTATATATTTCTGAAACAATCTGTTTCAAAAGTTAAAAAACAACAGTTCTTTATCTCGAAAACTTACTATTTATAAGCAAAATAAGGCTGAAACAAAACATGCATTTGTTTTGCTTCAGCCTTTCAAAAAAAGATTTTTTTTATAAAAAACAGTTAAAATCGTTTTTTTAATATCTAGAATTCTGCTTTTTTTACTTTTTATAGAGCTAAAAAATCGTTTTATAAAAAATTTGATTGATGACATCAATCATCTTCCCCCATTGCTCCGGGTTCAATTGTTCATCAAAATAAAAGTGTTTCGTATGTGGATCTACTGCTTCATACGAATCTGAAATAACCAAATCTGCCGATAATACATCATTGGTGAAAATAATTCGGTCTGGATTATAAACATCTAGAATAACTTTCTTGATCCCGTCTGCCAAAATCAGATTGTTATTAAAAATTACACAAATTGACATATTACCTGCTTTTTTGCTTAAATAAATGCCGGAATAAATGGTCAGCGTGAGAATGGATTTTACACCTTTTAAAGATTTCTTATTTATCTTTGTATAGAATTCCTGTTTTTGAATGATTTCTGCGATGTCTTGGAAGATCGCTACATTTGCTTCATCGTAGTCAATCATGGAGTGAAAGGAGAGTCCATTTTTATAATAACCAGAAATATCTATATTAATGTGCTTAATATAAATCAACAAGATGAGCAAATAAAAATAAAAGTTTATATATCCATCCGCTGTATAGTCTAGCTTAAATTTTTCCTGAACTTCTTTCATCAATTTCGTTGTATATTCCGCGATTTGTAATGATGACTTCTGATAATTTTGAACAATTTTTCTCTTTGTTTCCTGCGAATCTAAATTATAGATCAAACCTCGTGTTGCATATAACAGCAATGCTCTTTCTCTGCGGTATAATTCGTTAGGAAGAAATTTTTTTAATAACGGTAACAACTCCAAGTCTTTAGTGTCAAAATAAGCAATATCAGCCATGAACTCATCAGAAATATCTATATAGTTTTTCTGCCAAAGTACTCGTTTAAATGTAATCAATTGTATAAAGCGCAATTTCGCTCGTTGAGACTCTGACAAGGAGGCTGTGTGATCAAAATATTCTTCCATCGCCTTAATATCCCACCATGTATCAGGATAATTTTTATTGCCATATTCTGTTGATTTAAAGACTGACCAATAAGAATAAAAAGAAAATAATCGAATCCCAATTTCATCCCCTGTAATAGGACTGGCTAGTTGATCAAATGAAATCTTGCCGCCAAAAGGAGTTAACATTTGTTTTAACATCCGTAATTGTTTATACACTGACGAACTACTCATATGCAAATCAAGAGCCATCGCTTCAATTGACGTATAATGATTCTTTAACAACTCATCTAGAATAAAAAAAATCCCGCTTTCTTCAACATAAAACAAGTGAAGATAATCAACCAAATAGCCCACACTATACGATTCATTCGTTTGAATTTGATAGGTTCCGGTCTGACTATCTTGGATTAAATGAACTTTCTCATCGAATGTTTCTTCTATCTCTTGTGATAAATCATGGATATATCTACTAAGTGTACTTTTAGTCAGATCGTGCTTGCGCATCAATTCATTAAAACTTAATCCATTCTTTGAGAAAACAACCGATTTAAATAACTCGAACTTCATGCGTTCTTTTTTCCCCATAAAAGAATTTCGCATAGACGCCTCCTTCTTTCTCTATTGCCTCGACTTCAACTGTTGGTCTTATTATAGACTATTTTACTTTTCTCTTGTTCCTAGAAGCTCAACGTATTTACAAAGAAAAAAGAAACCAAAAGCAAACAACTCCTTTTACGCCTTGGAGCAAGATGCTTTTGTTTCTTTTTTTATTTGTCTTAACATTTAAATGTTCTATTCTTCAAATGGACGATCGTCACTAATTTGGATAGGTTCGATTTTTTTTGCTTGCCCTGTTTGATCATCAATGTCAATGACACACGCCGACAATAGACTACGGCCTTCATCTACCACTTCAAATCGTCTAGGTAATGAGGTTAAAAACTTCTCAATAATAGGACCGCGCTTCATTCCTAAAATCCCATCATATGGTCCTGTCATGCCAACATCGCTTAAATAAGCTGTTCCTGCTGGTAAAATTCGAGCATCGTTGGTCTGTACATGGGTATGTGTGCCCACGACTGCACTGACTTTTCCATCTAAGTACCAGCCCATTGCTTGCTTTTCACTAGTGGTTTCTCCATGAAAGTCAACAAAAATAAGCGGCGTCCGCTTACGCGCTTCACGAATCAACTCGTCAACTTTGCGAAACGGATCATCGATATCTGCCATAAATACACGGGCTTGTATGTTGATTACTGCCAACTCAAGTTGATTGACTTTGACAAACACCATGCCTTGCCCTGGTGTTCCTTGTGGAAAATTCGCTGGTCGAATCATTTTTTTTGCATCATCGATAAATTCAAAGATATCTTTATTATCCCAGCTATGATTGCCTAACGTAACTACATCTACGCCGTCTTGGAGAAATTTTTTGTAAATTTTCCCAGTAATCCCGCGCCCTGCTGCCGCATTTTCTCCATTAACGATTGTTACTTGGGGACGGTATTTTTTTTTTAATTTCGGTACATATGTGCTGATAGTCTCTCTACCTAGCGAACCGACAACATCACCTATAAATAATATACGCAAAAAGCTTCCTCTTCTCTTTTAATTTCTGTTTTTATTATAGAGGTTTTTAGGGTGGAAGGGAAGGTTTCGTAACTAATCCTTCTTAACTATGTTTTAACGTATACTTTTTCCATAAGAAAAAAAACTTAAAAACAGTTACCGCAAGTTTTTATATCCAACCTTTTTCCTTAGCAATACTGACCGCTTCAATCCGATTTTTCGCGTCTAACTTATTTAAAATCTCTGACATATAGTTGCGCACGGTTCCGCTAGTCAAGAATAATTTCTCTGCAATCTCTTTAGACGACAGTCCTTCTCCAACAGCCAACAAGACTTCTTGTTCTCGCACCGTTAACGGATTTTCTTGTTGGGAAAATAAACCGGTCACCAGCTCTGGTGAATAAAACTTTTTCCCTTGCATAACCGCTCGAATATTTTCAATCAGCTCGTCTGTGGGCGTATCTTTTAAAAGATAGCCGGATACACCTGCTTTAACGGCACGTTCAAAATAGCCTTCTCTAGCAAACGTGGTTAAAATAATTACTTTTTGCGTCTTACCTTTCAATTCTTCTGCTAAATCTAAACCTGATTTTAATGGCATTTCAATATCTGTCAAACAAATATCCGGCTGATGTTTTTCGATTAATTCCAGTGCTTCCACGCCATTTTTCGCAATTCCTACAACGTCTAAATCATCTTCCAACCCTAAAATCGTCGCTAAAGCAGAAGACAATAATCCTTGGTCTTCTGCGATAATTAACTTAATCATTGATCGTCTCCTCTTTTTTATCCACAGGCACTGTGAATATAACCTTCGTTCCATTTTTCTGAGTAAATTCTAGTTGTCCACCAATGCTTTCGATCCGTTCCTTCAGTCCAGTTAACCCATTTCCGTGTACAGAACCACTCATTCCGTTGCCATCATCTTCGACCGTTAGAGTATAATGAGTTGGAGCTTTTTCTATGATAATCTTACAATGACTCGCTTTACTATGACGAATAACATTCGTGACGCATTCACGTAAACAATAACTCAATGTATTTTGGATATCCGTAGCAATTTCTCCCGTTAATTCTTCCCCTTCTGTAGATAAGATGATTTTGGCAGCTCGTAAACTTTTTTCAATCGTGATCATTTCTTCAACGATCAATACATGGCGCATACTTGATACAATTTCTCGCACCGTTTGTAAGGTCCCTCTTGAAGTTTCTGCCACTTCTGCTATTTCATTTTTAGCTTTCTCAGGATTTTTATCGAGTAATTTTCCAGCTAATTCTGCTTTGATCGTCATAATAGATAATGACTGCCCCAATGTATCATGCAAATCGCGTGCAATTCGATAACGTTCTTCTTGTTTGATTACATATTCCATCCGTTGGGTTGACTGATACATTTGCTTACGTAATTCTGCTTGTCTACGAATTGATCGACCAGCAAAAGGCGCCGCACAAATAAAAAATGCATACACAAAAATCGTGATTTTCAACTCTTGTGCCATATATTCCGGTAAGCGACTTAAACTAAACGGTACAGGTGTCAGCATGCATACTAATGCACTATAGTAATACTTAAAGACTTTCTTTTTCATCGGTATAAAACCAATCATCCAAGCCGGATAGATAAACAAATAAATATAACCAAAATACATGGCATAAAACAGCGATATTCCATACATCAGACCCATCCAAAGCGGCAACCATTTCCCATTAAACAAACAATTTCGATAGGTTATAACAAAAATTCCCAACAAGGCTAAAGCTAGCTGCTTATCAAAATTATCATACGGAAACATCGCAATAATCGGAATCAAAATAAAAATTAACCATATAAATGAAACAAATCCATCCTCTTTCGGATACAACCTAAACTTCCCAATCATAACTTTCCCCTAACGTTTTACTTCTTCTTTACGGCTATTCAGATATATTGATAATACCATAATTCCGACAAAATAAACGAAGATGATCAACATTCCTTTTCCATCTGGTAATTGCCCATCCGCTAATTGTTTAGCACCTTGCGCTGCATAAAACGATGGTAACCCTGCTGACATTTTTTGAACGAGCTCTGGAAACAGATCAATCGGCCACCATAAGCCACTTATAATCGCAAGAGGCATCAAGATCATATTGCTCAACACACTTGCTGTATTTGAATCTTTTGCAAGGCTTACAATCGTTGCTAACGCGACAATTGGCAAACAGCCATATAAAATCCATAAACCACAGAAAATCCATGTAAAAAATGGCATATGAACACCGTTAACGAAATACCCCACCAGAAAAATAACGATTAATAGCAAACTATTGATCAAAAATTGAGTTAAAATCTTACTAGCATAGTAAATGCTTTCGGGCATAGGTGACAAACGTAAAAACTGCTTCACCCCTTGTTTACGGTCTTCGATTAAGGTCATAGAAAAAGAAAACAATGAACTAATCATCACACTGTACGTTGCCATTTGAATCATACTGTCTTTATAAAATATGTCCATGTATTCTTCTGGAACACCCATATTAAATACTTTGGTAAATAAAAGGTAAAAGCCGACTGGCATTCCTAAAGAAAAAAAGATAAATGGTTTGCTTCTAAATAAAGAGCGGTTTAAATCCGTTTTCGTTTGTACAATTAATGCGTTCATTTGTTTTCCTCCTCAACTAATGTATTGAAGACCATCTCCAAGTTTCCTGGAACGATCAACAGATTGGCAAATTTAATCTTTTCTGCGAGTAAATCAAACAGTGTTTCATCACTATTGCCGGTATAAAGTGTCACACGGTCTACTTCTTTTTCAAGCGCTGTTACATATAATAATTCAGCTAGTTTTTCGTCTGGTGTGTTATCTAATAATTGAAAACTCAGCTTATTTTGCAACATTTCAGATTGAATACTCTTTAATGTTCCATCATGAACGATTTCCCCTTGTTTCATTAGTAGAATCCGACTAGCTACTTTTTCGATTTCTTCTAAATAATGAGTAGTTAGGATAATCGTTTTTCCTTGTTCTTTCAATGTATTAATTTTATCCCAGAAAATTTTTCGACTTTTCACATCCATACCTGTTGTAGGTTCATCTAAAAATAGTAGATCAGGATTTCCGATAATAGATAAGCCAAATGTCAATCGACGTTTTTGCCCACCTGATAATTTGGCTGTGTAGGTATGTTGATGTTCTTGCAGACCTGTTAACTCCAACAATTCTTCGAGTGACAGTGGGTTTGTGTAAAAACTACGAAATAAGGAAAACAACTCGTTGACTTTCACATTTTCTAGTGTCGTACTTTCCTGCAGCATAACACCCATTTTAGCTTTATTTTTTTTATTCGTTGGCTGTTGTCCAAAAAGAGTAATTTCGCCGCTTGTTGGTCTAATCAATCCTGTTAAACAGTTGATAAGTGTGGTTTTCCCAGCACCATTGGGACCAACTAAAGCTATGATTTCGCCTTTATTTATGGTCAATGAAACTTGTTTTAAAATCGTTTTTTTATTTATGGTTTTCGTTAGATTATTTATTCTGATCATTTTTTTCTCTCCTTTGCTTATGTATGTATCTTACCTAATATCAAGAAGTGATGTTAGAGGCGCTTGTCATTGATTTATATGACATTTGTCATAACTAAAATACAGTACAAAAAAAGGCTATTCCTGCAGTATTTTGCAGGAGTAGCCTTTTTAAATGTTTTCTTAATCTTCTATATATGTCCATTTAAAGTCATATTTCGCACCAGTTGAGTGGTACACAACATCTTTCACTTTTTCAGAACGAAGGTGTGCTTCAGCTTTTTGGTACAATGGAACCACGCCCATATCATCCATGATGATTTTTTCAGCATCTAACAAATCTTTCCAACGTGCTTCTGGATTATTAGCATTCGTTGTTGCCGCACTTTCAACTAATTTGTCATATTCAGGATTTGAATAGTGTCCTCTGTTATAGGAATTATCTGTTGTAAATAAATCTAAGAAACTACTTGGGTCAGCATAATCTGCTCCCCACGCGCTAACTGCGATTTGGAAATCTCCTTTATTAGAGCGATCTAAACGCACGGAGAATGGTACTGGACTAACAGACACTTTTAATCCCTCTAATGTATCAGATAATGAACCTTGAAGGTATTCTGCCATCTTCTTGGCATTGTCTGTATCATCGATCAATAAGTCTACTGATAATGTAGAAATCCCTAATTCTTCTTTGGCTTTTTTCCATGATTCTTTTGCTTTATCAGCATCATAGGTGATTTCGTTGCCTGTTTCTTTGGCAAAATCTTCATCTGTTTTAGGATTAGCAGCCAAACCTTCTGGAACCAATCCTGTTGGTACAGCTGATCCATTTGCTAAAATTTGTTCAACTAGTGCTTTTCTATCAATTGCGTATGATAATGCTTTACGTAAGTTCACGTTGCGATAAGGTGAATTTTCTTCTCGTTGATTTGGTTCAAGATAGAAAGTTGATGCACCTTTTAAGACAATATAATCTGGTTCATTTTTCATTTGTTGTGCTAATTCTCCAGATAGTGGCACTTCATCCGCTTGCCCATCTTGGAATAAGTTCAATGAAGTCGGTGCTTCTTTTACTACATCGATAGCGACTTTATCTAATTTTACAGTGTCTTTATCCCAGTATTTATCATTTTTTGTGTAAGACCAGCTTGTATCTGTTCCTGGTCCATCAAAATCTGTTAATGTAAATGGTCCGTTATAGACTGCTTTATCACTAGCTGTTGTGTAATCTTTACCATATTTTTCAGCTATATCTTGTCTTTGAGGTAAGAATGAAGGGAAAGCTAACAAGTAATCAAAGTAAGGAGTTGCTTTTTCTAGTGTGATTTCTAATTCATAATCACTGACTGCTTTGATACCAAGCTCTTCTTTTTTCATTTCACCTTTAGAAATCTTTTCAGCGTTTTTTACAGAATTAAACATGTATGCATATTCTGAACCAGTCGCAGGATCAACTGTTCTTTGCCAACCATAAACAAAGTCAGCAGCTGTTACTGGTTTATCGTCCGTCCATTTAGCATCTTCTCTTAATTTGATTTTGTACGTTAAACCATCTTCGCTGACTTCAGCCTTTTCAGCTGCACCAGCAGGTTGAGGTTTGCTATCTTTATCTAATCGGTAAATTCCTTCATATACATTATTCAATGCAACAAAACTTACTTCATCTGTTGCAAGTGAAGGATCAGCACTTGGCATTTCTTGTCTTTCAATGAAGCGGAAAACTTTTTCTCCGCTGCCAGATCCGCTGTCAGCTTTCTTCGTGTTTCCACCGCATGCAACTAGGGCAATGCTTGATACAGCAATCAATCCTAGTAAAGCACTTTTCTTTAATTTCATCTAAAAACCCCCCAATTTTATAAAAGCTATACAGAATATATCAAAGTTGTATGTTTATCGCAATTAAAACACTACGGTGGGTTAGTAAAAATATTCTGAATTTTTTCTAATGTAAGCTACTACAAAAAAAGAAGCAACTTGCCCTGAGGCGTTGCTTCTTTTTATATTAGTTATTTCGCATAATCTACCACACGTGTTTCCCGGATAACGGTCACTTTAATGTGTCCTGGATAATCTAGGTCGTCTTCGATTTTCTTACGAATATCTCTAACTAAACGTACAGCTTCTAAATCTGTGATTTCATCTGGTTTGACCATTACACGAACTTCACGTCCAGCTTGTACGGCAAAACTAGATTCAACGCCTTCAAATCCATTAGAGATATTCTCTAGATTTTCTAAACGGCGAATGTAATTTTCCATTGACTCGCTACGAGCACCAGGTCTAGCTGCGGATAAAGCATCTGCTGCTGCAACCAATACAGAAATAACAGAAGTTGCTTCGACGTCCCCATGATGGGATGCGATCGCATTAATGACTGTTGCATTTTCTTTGTATTTAGCCGCAAGCTCTGCACCAATTTCTACGTGAGAGCCTTCGATTTCATGATCTAGGGCTTTACCGATATCATGTAGTAAACCAGCACGTTTAGCTAATTGAATATCTTCGCCAATTTCAGCGGCTAAGACACCTGTCAATTTAGCAACTTCGATTGAGTGATTCAATACGTTTTGACCATAACTTGTACGGAAACGTAGGCGACCTAAAATCTTGATCAAATCAGGATGTAATGTGTGAGCACCCACTTCAAATGCTGCTTGCTCCCCGTATTCACGAATACGTTCATCCATTTCTTTACGAGATTTTTCCACCATTTCTTCAATACGAGCTGGGTGAATTCGACCATCTTGAATCAATTTTTCAAGCGTCATACGAGCAATTTCTCTACGAATTGGATCAAATCCAGAAAGTACCACCGCTTCTGGCGTATCATCGATGATCAGATCAATCCCTGTTAAGGTCTCTAATGTACGAATGTTACGACCTTCACGACCGATGATTCTTCCTTTCATCTCATCATTTGGTAAACTAACAACCGAAACGGTTGTTTCAGAAACTGAATCTGCCGCACAACGTTGAATCGCTAGAGAAAGTAAGTTCTTAGCTTTCCTATCTGACTCTTCTTTGGCACGTAGCTCAGATTCTTTAACCATTACTGTTAATTCATGACTTAATTCTTCTTCTGTTGATTTCATGATAATTTCTTTTGCTTCGTCTTTAGATAGTGAAGCAATACGTTCTATTTCTTGGTGTTGCTTTTCAACTAGTTCTTCTACATCTTTTTCTCGCTCATCAATTAATTGCTGTCTAGCACCAAGTTTCTCTTCTTTTTCTTCCAGTGAGTTTTCACGTTTTTCAAGAGAATCATCTTTACGATCTAACGTTTGTTCTCTTTGTAATAAACGATTTTCTTGAGCTTTAAGTTCTACTTTGTTTTCTTTCAACTCACTTTCAATTTCTGACCGATACTTCTGGTTTTCTTCCATAGCTTCTAACAAAGCTGCTTTTTTCAGAGTTTCTGCTTCTTTATTAGCACTTTCAATGATACCTTCTGCAGAAGACTTTGCACCATCTATAGCCTTTTCATGACGTGATTTTGCAACGACTAACCCTAAACCAAGACCGACAACTAAACCGATGATAGCGAGGAGAATTTCTAAACCCATTGTTTCCACCTCCGTACTATCTTCAAATTTTCAATATTCATGTAGTTTTCTGATAAACTATAATCAATTATCAATATGCCTACTTGCATACGTGTATTTGCACACAACTTTATTCTAATGTTTGTACACCAGTGTGTCAACTCAAAAAAGCCCTTTCTGGTGAAACTGTCCTGTACGAAAGAAGAATGATTACTATAAAAAAAGCAAACCAATGAAAAGCGGCCATCCGCTCTTATCAGTTTGCTTCTCAGTCTATATTACTCCTCATCAAGAGGAAGTTCTTCTTGTCCTTCTTCAACTTCAACAACTGTTGTTCCATCACCAATGCCATATGCGTCACGAACACGTTTAGACACTTCTTCGACCATTTCTGGATGTTCCGTCATGTAGACTTTCACATTCTCGCGTCCTTGACCGATTCGTTCTTCTTTATAGCTATACCATGCACCGCTCTTGTCAACAATGTCTTTTTCGACAGCCATGTCAAGGAGTTCGCCTTCTTGAGAAATCCCTTGACCGTACATAATATCTACTTCGGCAACTTTAAATGGCGGAGCCACTTTATTTTTGACTACTTTAATTTTTGTGCGGTTACCAATAATATCTGTGCCTTGCTTCAATTGTTCTGCTCGTCTTACTTCTAAACGAACAGTTGCATAGAACTTCAATGCACGTCCCCCAGGTGTCGTCTCTGGATTACCGAACATAACGCCGACTTTTTCACGAATTTGGTTGATGAAAATCGCAATCGTCTTCGTCTTATTGATTGAACCAGAAAGCTTACGTAAAGCTTGTGACATCAAGCGTGCTTGCAGCCCAACGTGACTGGCACCCATCTCACCATCAATCTCTGCGCGAGGCACTAGAGCCGCTACAGAGTCAATAACGACTATGTCAATCGCGCCACTGGAAACCAACGCATCTGCAATCTCTAATCCTTGTTCACCAGTATCTGGTTGGGAAAGTAAAAGTTCATCGATGTTTACACCTAATGCCTGTGCATACTGAGGATCTAAGGCATGTTCTGCATCAATAAATGCTGCGGTTCCGCCTTGTTGCTGTACAGAAGCAATCGCGTGTAACGCAACTGTTGTTTTACCAGAACTTTCTGGGCCATATACTTCGATGATCCGTCCTCTTGGATAACCACCTACACCTAATGCAACGTCCAATGCTAAAGAACCACTTGGGATAGTCGAGATCTGCTGATCAATCTTCTCCCCTAATTTCATTACTGAACCTTTACCAAAGTTCTTTTCGATTTTTTTTAATGCGGCATCTAAGGCCACTTTACGATCATCTGCCAATCGATAATCCTCCTTATATATAAACGATTTAAATTCCTTTTCAATAAATCTATCATAACTGGTTTATTTAAAAAAAGCAAGCAAAAAACGAACAAACATTCGCCTTTTTATTTTTTCTTAGTTACTGCTCTGCGGATTAAATCTAGACCCTTCATTACTGCACTTTGACGGATGTAATTGCGCTCACGATTAAAATGGTAGCATTCAGCCACGGCAGGTTGTCCCTTTTCTGCCAAACCGATCCAGACGGTTCCGGCGGATTGTCCTTCCAGCTCACCTGGGCCTGCAACACCTGTAAATGATACAGCAAAATCAGCGCCTGAACGATTCCTTGCTTGTTCTGCCATTGCTATTGCACAAGCTTTACTGACAACTCCTTCTTTTTCAAGTAATTTCTGATCGATACCTAAAAATTCCTGTTTAGTTTGTGCAGAATAGGTAACAAATCCTCCTTTGAATACCTCTGAAACACCTGCTACGTCTCCTAATGTGCTTTGAAAAAGCCCCGCAGTCAGACTCTCTGCGGCTGAAACAGTTTTTCCATGTTCTTTTAGTGCTTCGACCGTTACCTTTACTAAACTGTTGTCATCACCATATCCATAAAAATATTCACCAACTTGGGTCATAACTTGTGCTTCAAGAATATCTAGCAGTTGTTTACCTTGTGCTTGATCTACCACTTTAGCAGTCAATCTTAGTGTCACTTCATTTGGCTTGGCATATGGCGCAATGGTTGGGTTCGTCTGGGTATCGATTAATTCTTTTAGTTCCGTTACTAATTGTGATTCTCCAATACCATAAAACCGTAAAACTCTAGAAATGAGCTGTTCTTTTTGCGGGAAAAGTTCTTCTAATAATGGCAGGGCATGTTGGGTAAACATTGGTTTTAATTCATTAGGCGGTCCAGGTAGCAATAGATATGTCGTCTCTTCCACAGTAATAAGGGTACCTACAGCAAGCCCTGTTGGATTTTGAACAGCAATCCCCCCTTCGATCATCAAGGTTTGTCTTAAATTGTTCTCGGTCATTTGATTTTTTGAAAAGGCAAAAAAGTCATGAAGACGGTCTAACGCCTGCTCATCTTGAATGAGCAAATGGTCTATATGCGCCGCTACGGTATCTTTCGTCAAATCATCATCTGTCGGGCCTAGGCCACCACATAATACAATTAAATCACTCCGCTTTTGCGCCTCCATTAATAGCTGTTCCAAACGCCTGGGATTGTCTCCTACCACCGTATGATAGTATACTTCGATTCCTGCATCTGCTAATTTTTCTGATAGGAAAGTCGCATTTGTATTGACAACTTGACCTAATAACAACTCTGTACCAACTGCAATAATTTCTGCTTTCATTTTTCTCCTCTTCTCTAATAAAATACGCAAATGGTTCTGATTTCATTTTATCACAGGAATTTTTTTGTAGCTGTATAACAGCTCGATTTACTTTATATTTCAAAACGGCGAAATTATTATCATTTATATAATAATATGATACAATTTGTATATTAATACAAAAGGAGGAAAAAAGAAATATGGTTGCATTTATTTCATTAATAAGTTTTTTCGGCGTACTAATCGGAGGATTTTTTTCATTGAAAGCAGGGTTCAAAAAACAACCGAAAAAGCAGGCATTACTTTTAACTGGGATTAGTTTTGTTGTAATGATCGGAGCTGGCTTGGCGTTACCAACATCTCCACGTATTAGCATCGCCGAAAAAGAAGTCGAAACAAATGATAGAGGAATCGCACTAATCGAAGGAACGACCAATGACCAAAGCAACATCACCCTCGATGGAAAAAAAATCAAAACAAACAACGGCGAATTTTCATATGAAGTAACTTTAAAAGACGATAATCCGCAAAAACTAACTTTTGTCGCGTCAATCGGTGATAAGGATAAAGTTGAAACAATTGAAGTCAAACCATCAAAAGCATTCATCGCCTTTTTAAATAAAGAAAAACAAGAACAAAAAACACTAAAAGAAGCTGAAACTGCTCTAGTTTTAGCTGAAAATAAACCCACGCAAAAAAATTATGATGAAGCTGCCACACGCATCACTTCGTTAACGAAAGAACAAGATGATTTTACTAAACGATTAGCAATCGTAAAGGAAAATGTACCTATTCACGAAGCCGTTGAATTAGCAGAAACAAAACAAACAAAAGAACAGGTGGATTCTGCAACTGCCTTAGTAGCCAAAGCGACCTTAAATAAATCTTCCTTATTAAAACGGTTAGAAACGGTCCATCAAAAAATCACTGAAAAAGAAAAAGTAGAAAAACAAATTGCCTCAGCCCGTGCTGCTGTTGAAAAGGCAGAACAAGAAGCACAACAAGCTGCTATGGAGCAACAACAAGCCCCAGCTGCCGCTCACACCCCAGAAACCCCTGCGCCAAATACACAAGGCACTGAAGAAATGGTTTTAGTGACTCGAACAGGAGAAAAATACCATAATCGAAAATGCGGAAATGGAACATATACGCCCGCTACGCTAGAAGAGGCCCTAAATAGAGGGTTAACTCCTTGTTCTAAGTGTTTCGGCTAATCAATAAAAAAAGAATTTCCCGTTTTATCAGGAAATTCTTTTTTATTTGTTTTATTGATGTACACTAAAACGTTGGTTAGGATGTGCATTTTTTTCAATTTCATCCACCATTGCAATTGCGTAATCGGCATAAGAGATATAGCTTTTACCCTCTTTATCCGTTTCTAATTCTTCTCCAGCAGCAACATAGCTTCCCGTTGCTGGACCTTGTGCATCAAATTCTGCTGCTGGGCTGATATATGTCCAATTAACATTTTTAGTTGCTTCTAATAAGCCCAATCCTTTACCCATCGCAGTTGCTAATGGTTGGTATGCTTCAGGAAAATCAGGAGTTTCACTTAAACGTACAGTATGTTCAGGGTTTACAAATAAACTTCCTGCACCACCGACAACTAATAAACGCGTTTTTTGATTAGTTAAAATATCAATCAGATGTTGTGTTGATCCTGTAAATTCATTTACATCACCCCAGAAACCTAAGGCACTGACTAAAACGTCAAAACCTTTCACATCCTCTGTTGTTAAATTGTAGACATCCTTTTCAATTACTGGTGTGTCATCTGTCATTTTTGCAGCGTTACGAACAATCGCAGTAACCTCTAATCCACGTTTTTTTGCTTCATTTAAAATCGCTGAACCTGCTTTACCATTTGCTCCTAAAATTGCTACTTTCATCTTTATCTTCCTTCCCATTAATGAAACTTTTTTTGTTACATTTAAATCTAAAAAGAGAAGAGACACATCTACGTCTCTTACTGCTTCATTTGATGAATTACATCAGATAAAGCAATTTCTTTCAATTCTGCTTCCATACTTTGCTGAACCTTTACATATTGTCCTTCTAAAGCCGCTTGAATATTCGCCCCTACGAGACAATTGGGATTAGGATTTTGGTGAATATTAAATACTTCATGGTCTAATTCAACTGCTTGGTATATATCGTAAAGGTTGATTTCTTCTGGTTTTTTTAGTAAATATGTTTGAGTTGCGCCTCTGCTTGTATGAATGAGTCCAGCTTTTTTTAGCTTGCTCATCAATCGTCTGACAACAACTGGATTGGTATTTACACTTGATGCGATCAATTCAGAATTGACACGATCGGGTGGTCCGATTTCGATCAAACTGAGAATATGAATCGCAACACTTAATTTCGTTGACATGGCCATGTCTATCACTCCAACTCTTAGTAACATCATAAGTTACATTTAAATCTTACTGCGATTGCTTGAAAATGTCAACAGATAAACGCCGACTATTTTAATTTGTATATGTAACGCTGGAGCGAACCAAAGAGTCATAACCCAATTCAGACAA
The DNA here is from genome assembly GCF_002140715.2 of Enterococcus sp. 4G2_DIV0659. Lineage (NCBI taxonomy): Bacteria > Bacillati > Bacillota > Bacilli > Lactobacillales > Enterococcaceae > Enterococcus > Candidatus Enterococcus mansonii. The sequence goes on from NZ_NGLE02000001.1 coordinate 1,488,239, forward strand.
TAATTTCATTAGTTCACTATAGGTATGATCTTGATAGCTTATATTTTTTCTATGCAAAATTTTTTCAATAAATAAATCGCTGACCAATTCTTGATAAAATTTATTTTTTTGCCGAGCAAATTGTTTGGATTTATTAAAGTAAATAAATGCTTTTTCAGGTAATTCTTTGGCCAAAAATAATTGACCTAGATTTAATGACAAATGAATTTTTATATTATTTTCTTTTGTAAAACCGTCATATTTTGTAAATTCCTTGATCGCTCGATCATACAGAAAGGTTGCTTCATCTATTTCAAATAGTTGAATAAAATTATTCAACCGTCGAAAATCCTGAAATAGCCAGTTTTCTAAATTAAGTAATATCGGACGCATATAGGCCGCAATCTCCTCTTTCGTCAAAAGCGAAGATAATTCGTTCTCAATTAACGTCAGTTGGGAAAGTAAAAACAATTCATAAAACCCTTTACTTTCGTGTTTGTTTTCAGCAATTTGAGCGGATACTCTCAGCATCTCTTCTTTGTCTTGATAGTTTTCTGCGCGAATTAGTTGTCCGTAATAATACTCATACCGGCTAGGTAAAAAATCCCTATGAATATACATAAATTCATCTAGAGTTACCAATAAGCGATCTAGTAATTGTAAAACCTTGTCAAAACTAGGGATATATAATTGGTTTTCAAAGCGTGAAAGATTCGATCGACTCATGATTCCCTTACATACTTCCTCTTGACTGAGACTTCTAGACAGTCGAATCCGTTTAATCGTTTGCCCAAAATGTGTCATTGTTTTCCTCCTAATTTAAAAGCGAAGTGCTTTTCCCCCGTCGTTCATTCCGCTCTCTGCTTTTTCTTTTTTGAAGTAGGCTACACACAAAATTGTGCGTATACGCAACAAAAAAAGCACTTTATTTTCAACATGATACCATACCTATAAACTATTTAGGAGGCTATGATGATAAAAAAATTAAATGCGAACATTCGTGTCCTACTTTTAGGAACGTTATTTACACGAACTGCTTGGTTTATGAGTATCCCTTTTTTGGCCATTTACTTATCAAATGAACGACACTTTTCCCCTCTGCAAATTGGTTATATACTTGGTATCAGCCCTTTGATCAACGTTTTATGCAGTCCTTTAGGCGGGTATTTAACAGACAAAATAAATAAGCGAATAATTCTGACTTATACGCCAATCTTGTGGGGATTTGTTTTTATTTGTTTCTTTTTTGCAGAATCTTTCATTACGTTTTTACTATTGAATGGGGCTAACGGGTTGTGCTATGTTATTTTTGAACCGTCTTCAAAAAGAGCAATATCTTTCTTTTCTCCACCCGAGCAGCGAATTATCAGTTATAATTTCCGATATGCTGCACTGAATATTGGTGCTCTTGTAGGCCCTCTATTAAGCTTACTTTTTGCTGCTAAAGATTCTCTGTACCCTTACTTGTTATTAGGATGTTTCTATATTATTTACGGATTTGCTAACGGGCTTGTTTTGAATTTCTCTTCTATCGAGACGGTAGTTTCAATAAAAACGTCACCCAAAACACAGCGAATAGCTCATAAAAAAGTTTTGCCGTTTGTCCTTGTATTAGCAGGTGTTAGCTTTTCTTATTTTGGCTATTCACAATTTAATTCAATCGTTCCGCAATTTTTTTCCAATAGCCAATTGTTTGAATCAGGTGTGACACTGTATCATTTCCTTTTAACTATGAACGCTGGCACGATTCTGCTATTGCAGTTTCCTGTAGTACGATTTACAAAAGGGATTTCATCTTACGTTCTTTTAACTGTTAGTAATGGTTTATTTGGTGTCAGCTTGTTTTTACTACCTTTTGCGGCTGATTATCCTTTTATTATTTTTTTGGTCGTACTCTCCTATAGTCTTGGTGAATTATTGTTAGGGGCACGATTTGACTATTTGATTGACTCACTTGCACCAAACAGTAGCAAAGGATTGTATTTTGGGTTAGCTGAGCTAACGAAATTAGGCAGTTCACTTGGCCCTGTGTTAGGCTCTTATTTATTCAGTTTCTTTTCTATTAATGGGTATTTCCAACTGTTTTTAACTCTTGGTCTTATCACATTAGGCGGCATTCCATTTATACAATTGAGTTCACGGTATTCCAAATAAGAAACGACTTTTAGCTTATCTTTCCTTCGGTTAGAAGAAAAGATAGCCAAAAGTCGTTTGCTATTCTTTTACTCTACAACAATCTGTTTACTACTTCCCCCTGTATTTTCAAAACGGAGTGTAAACATTTCTGTGGTTTCATCATAAGTGATCCCTTCACTCATCGTCAAAATCTTAGTGAAATCCTTCGGTAATTTGACTGTCATTACAACATTTGATTGGGTTGGATCTGATAGTACATAAGTTTTCTTTCCTTCACTGGTCTTTTTAAGCAGAGAAATAGCTTTATTCGATGATATCCCCGCAATGCTGCCGCCAGTGTCTTTCCACATATTTACCCCCAGATAGTTGGCTTTTTTCAATTCAATCGCTTGAATAGCTGAGGAGTTTTCTAAAATAGTCACTGGTTTTTCTGCTGCGTATGCTTTCAATCCAGCTTCATCAATCCCTGGTAGTGTCACATAGGCATAGGTTTCATCTGTAGGATTTTGCCCGTGATTAATCACAAACTTCCGGTAATTTCCTGTGTAGATATCGTTACTCGGAAAAGCTTCATTAATTTGTGTATAGCTTCCTTGGCGAACTTCACTAGTTACATCAACTGTTGCGTTTTCTGGGAAGTAGTACCCGATGTTTGCATTTTGATGGTCTGATTGTAATAGTAGCCATTCTTTATTACTACGCTCATTTTCTTGCTGAATCAGCCCATTGTTTGACAATACTTGATAGGTATACTGATCATTTAACAAGCGGTTATCAACAATCGTTTCAATTGAAGCGGTCGTGTTCCCTTTAATCCCAGCTCCTAAGGCAACGATTTGACCATCTATTATAAACCATGATTTTTTCCCTTGAAGGTTCATCGGAAGTAGCGTGCCATTATTTTTGGTACCAGCTTTATTCAGCGCCATCCCTACGATAGCTTGATTATCCAAAGCTGCACCGCCAACCCATTTTTCTTTCGATGTGACGGTTGTAAAAGCAGATACTTCATCTTTCAAAGGGACTGTATCCACTGTCGTACCTGGTAACCGATACGGATCGATCGTTGGCCAGTAAGCTGAGTTGAACTGAACTTCATCATCATTGTATAGATACATCATCCCATCAGCCGTATGCCAGCCACGTTTGTTTTCTTTGTTTCCAGCTTCAAATGAAGACGTTCTACTAGAGTACATGCTTAGTCCGAACATATAATTCGGTGTTCTTTGGACAAAACGATCCATTGAAGCATACATTTTTGTGCCAACAAAAGGTAAGGTATCCCCAATAATTGAAGCGTCGTCTAATAAAGTCATGGTCATTTGTAAGTCATTATAATCTCTGGCATTGGTTAAATAATAGGCTGGATTTTCTTTCATCCAATGCTTCGCTGCTTCTTTAAATTTCTGCTGGTATTCTGCTGGTGCAAACTTAGAAACAATAAGTAAATTGTATAATGTAGTGGAACCATACCCCACCTTGGTTTTCGCTGGTGCTCTTGAGATGGAGCGTCCATTAACAAGCGGCATCATCTCACCTTGATAAATTAATGGGATAAACGCTCGATCCACACTTTCAACAAACGAGTGCACAATATCTGGTGCCATTTCAAATTTAGAATCTTTTGTGATGGCTAAAATTTGGCCGACACCTTTCATTAAGACATTCCCATACGAACCTGTATAGGGAATATTGTTGTGTTGGATAAAGGAACCATCTTGGTAAAAGCCGTCCCCTTTAGTCACTAATTTAAAAACATCAACGATACTACTGGATGCTTGACTGATTTTCCCTTCATTTTCTTGTAAAATCCCCAAAGCTAAAACAGTTTGAGCTAAGTCTGTCCGATTTGCTCCTGATGTCACAAAATTAGGAATAAAAGCTAAATCAACAAATGTTCCTTGAGTTTTCGTATACAGTTGTTTAAAAGGATCAGGCACATAGCCGCTGATTGCGGTTGTGTATTGTTGTTGTTTCGCTTGAGGGAGGGTATCACCAAGAATCATTAGAATACTGACAAATTTTTGCGGTACACCGATCTGCCAATCCCACCAATTGCCATGATATTTCTTCCCATCATATCCTTTTTTAGTGACCATAAAATCCAGTCCGTCTTCAATTGCTGCAGCAATCTGAGGATCATGATAAAACAGACTGCCCTTTGTGCCATATGCTAATGCTAATTTCTGTAATTTTGTAAATTGTGTCGTTAGGTCCGCGGACGGCGTATTTCCTTGTTCCAACGGCCAAAGATAGGTTCGATTTGGGTCTTTATTTAACGTTTGAAATAATTGTTCTGCTTCTTTTGAAAGGTTTTGTACGTAAGTAACAAGTGGTGCGTTCGTTTCATCATATTGGTCGGATACTAATTGGTTTTTCCATTTTTCTTTTAATTTTGCATAGTCACTCTCAGCATTTTCAACAGGAATACTTCCGACTGCACCACTACGCATAGAAAGAACGTTTAATTTTGAGAGATTTCCAAAAAGACGAATTCCTACATAGCCTTCCCAATCGCCATCGATAGACGCAGAGGTGTTAGGATAAATCACTTCATTATTTTCATAGAGCAATTGATCATTTAAAAAGGCTTTGATGCTTTTTCCTTCATATCGAATCATTAATTTGTATTGCTGACCTGAAATTAGTTTTGCCCCAGTGATCGTTGTAATCCACTTGCCTCCAGGTTGTCCTAATTGCCATTGCCCATCACGAGTATAGGCAAAAGACTGCCATTTTTTTGCGTCTTGTACATCCCCGCGAAAGACCACGCCAAAATTGGTTTGCCCTTCATATAAAAACGTATATTCAAGATCACCTGAGCTTTTTAGGCCAGCATCTTTATTTAGGGAAACAGATTCTAGATTTGTTCCTTGTTTGGTATTGGCAATTGTTAATCCGTTATTACCAATGGTTTTATTGGCATTCCCTATAGTATCTTGCCACTGGCCTAATTGCTTCGTAAAATCAGATTCATACATCGACCTAGTTGTCTGACTGCTTTCGTTTGTCCCTTCTGCAAAACTCTCATACCCCAAATCATAAGTAAAACTACCAATTAAAAGCGAACACCCAAGCGTAAAGATCATTTTTTTGCGTAAATTGATCATTTTTAGTCCTCCTTCTTTCATTGCATAACTCTTTACTTTTTTACGATAGAATAGTTAACACGAGAAAGCAAGCGTTTTCATCCAAGGTCGCTCGAGAGCGTCTGGGTCATAACTCTGCAAGTTATATCTCAGACACCCAAAATCCGAATAAACGGCGAGAAAAAAGCAGATCCTTCGGAAATAAGCTGGTATTCACAAAAATTTTTAAAGCAATTTTCGTGAATTCCCTCTTATTTCTCGGAGCTGAACACTTTTGTCTCGTCCTCTTCTCCTTTTATGATTAGTCCCTCTCTTTATTTACGGTTGTTTTCCAATATAAGCTAGAATACCGCCATCCACATATAATATATGTCCATTAACAAAATCAGATGCGCTTGAAGCTAAGAAAACGGCCGGACCTGCTAAATCGACTGGATTCCCCCAACGCGCCGCAGGTGTTCGACCAACGATAAATTGATCGAAAGGATGCCGTTCTCCATCTGCTTGTCTTTCTCTTAACGGGGCTGTTTGTGGCGTAGCAATGTAACCAGGTCCAATCCCATTACATTGAATATTGTATTGCCCATATTCTGACGCAATATTTTTCGTCAACATTTTTAATCCGCCTTTAGCAGCAGCGTAGGCACTAACGGTTTCTCGTCCTAATTCACTCATCATTGAGCAAATATTGATGATTTTGCCGCCACCTTTTTCGATCATGTCTGGAATAACCGCTTTAGCCATAATAAAAGGTGCATTTAAATCGACATCAACAACTTGTCTAAAATCGTCTGCTGACATTTCCAGCATCGGAATACGTTTGATGATTCCAGCATTATTGACCAAAATATCAATCGAACCAACCTCTTCTTTGATTCGCTGAACCATTGCTTGAACCGCCTGTTCATCCGTTACATCACAGGCATAACCAACTGCTTTAATTCCTGCTTCTCGATAAAGAACCAACCCTTTATCGACAGATTCTTGTGACAAATTATTAAAAACAATCGTTGCACCGGCGATAGATAGTGACTTGGCAATTTCAAAACCAATACCGTGTATTGCACCTGTGACCAAAGCGACTTTTCCGTCTAATCGAAACATATTCGTATTGAACTCCATTTTATTGCCTCTTTTCTATTTTAATTGGCTCATTGGAACCATATCCATATCTGTATACGTGATATTTTCACCACACATTGACCAAATAAAGGTGTAATCACCTGTTCCCACCCCAGAATGAATCGACCAACTTGGTGAAATAATCGCCTGTTCATTGTCGACAACTAAATGTTTTGTTTCATCCGGTTTTCCCATCATATGAAATACACGAGTGTCTTCATTGACATAATCAAAATAAAGGTACGCTTCCATCCGGCGCTCATGCGTGTGACAAGGCATCGTATTCCATGAACTGCCTGGTTCTAACACAGTATAGCCCATTTGAAGTTGGCAGCTTTCGCATACATTGGGATGAATGTATTGATAGATTCTACGTTTATTCAATGACAAAGCTTCCCCTGTTTCCATGGGTTTAATCTGATCGATACTGATTTTCACATTCGGATATTTATGATGTGCGGGAACACTATTCACATAGAATTTTGCCGGATTTTTCGGATCATCTGATTGGAAAACAACCTGCTTCGTTTCTTTTCCAATATAATAACCATCTTGTTTTTTCATCGCTTCTGTTTTTCCATCAATTGTAATGGAGCCAGCACCACCGATATTAATCACGCCTAATTCTCTGCGTTCTAAGAAATAATCCACGCCTAATTCTTTCGTCAATACAATTTCTAGTGGCTCAGTTGTCGGGGTCACGCCACCAAAAATCATGCGGTCATTGTGCGTATAAGTCAAACTGATTTCGCCGGGTGCAAATACTTTTTCTACTAAAAATTCTCTACGTAACTCTTCTGTTGAATAGTGACGGATATCTTCCGGACTATGGGTATATCTATTTTCCATCTTTTGCATGATTCATGCTCCTTTAACGTATTATTTTTCCTGAGTCGGCTGTAAGAAATGCCTCGACTTCTTTTGTATTAAACTGATTGCAATCACCGTAAACCGTATGTTTAAGTGCAGATGCAGCAGTAGCAAAATTAACTATTTTTTGAGGTGGTAATTGTTCTAATAAACCATGTAAAATCCCACCAGCAAACGCATCGCCTCCACCCACTCGATCAACAATTGGATCAATTTCATGAACGGCTGATTCATAGTATTGACCATCAAGCCACAAGGTTCCGACCAAATGATTCACACTTGCGGAGTACACTTCTCTTTTAGTTGCATAAAACCCTCGTACATTGGGAAACATACGCTGCATTTCTTCATAATAAAAAGCACTGTCATTTTCTTGCTCTTTTTGAAAAGGAGTGATTCCTAATAAATGTATTCCGTCTAATTTTCCTGCTGAACAGTAATCTACATACGGTAACAGTTTTTGTAACACAGCACCTGCTTCATGTTGGTCCCATAATTTACTACGATAATTACTATCAAAACTAACCAGACAACCTGCTTTTTTTGCTTGCTTTATTAGCTCAAGCGTCATCGTTTGCCATTTTTCAGATAACGCAGGTGTAATCCCTGAGACATGAAAAAGATCAACCTCTCGGAACAATTCAGCCACATCCCATTCAATCTCTTCCATTTGTGCAAAACTCGATCCTGCTCGATCATAAACAACCGACGCACCACGCTCACCTACACCTGTTTCCAAATAGTAAAGCCCTAATCTTGAGCCCCCTGTAAGCAAGAAACGAGTGTCTACTTGGTAACGGCTTAAGTGTTTTCGAGCCGCTTCTCCTAAAGAACTATCTGGTACTTTACTGGCAAACATAACGTCATGCCCATAATTCGCTAACGAAATCCCAACATTTGCTTCTCCGCCGCCATAATGAACATTTAAAGAATGACTTTGAGCTAGGCGATCTCCCGTTTGAGTAGATAAGCGCAACATGATTTCTCCTAAAGTAACAACTTTTCCCATCTGCTCATCCCTTGATTTCTTTTAATTTGGCTGCATATTGACGGGCTGTTTCTGTCACTTTTTCAAAATCACCCACTGCTGCTGGAGCTAGTAAGTCGCCACCAACACCTACAGTCACAGCACCCGCTTGGAACCAATCCGCCATATTTTCTAGATTGACTCCTCCTGTAGGCATTAAACTAACCTGAGGCATCGGTGCTAAAAAGGCTGAAAGAATACTTGGACCATAAGCACTTCCCGGGAACAGTTTTACGATATCGGCTCCACATTTTAACGCTTCTTTGACTTCTGTGATGGTCATACAGCCAGGCAAATAAGGAATTTGATATAAATTACATAGCTCAGCAGTCTGGGCGTCAAAACTCGGACTAACAATATATTCAGCTCCTGCCATAATCGCCAGACGAGCAGTCACAGCATCCAACACCGTCCCAGCTCCAATGACGATATCAGCGCGTTTACTATATACAGCCACTAATTCTTTGATTACTTCATCTGCTTGAGGAACGGTAAAGGTCAACTCGATTCCAGTCATACCGCCTTTTATGATCGCATGACTTGCTTGAAGCGCTTCTTCTTTGGTCGCCCCTCGAACAACCGCTACCACACCTGTTTTCTCTAAACGAGATAAAATAGTCACTCGCTTCATCTAATCACCTATTTTCTTAATTTGTTAACCTAAAATTCCAAAAGCACTCAAAGCGATTGAAAGAATCAAAATAATCCAAATCACTCGTGTAGAATTTAATTTCTTTTGTCCTAACATCCAGTACGTCAAAATAACCAATAAAATCGGCACCAGTGATGGCAAAATAGCGTCTAATGTATCTTGAATAACTAGCTCAACACCATCTTTTTTATAAACAAAAGGGACAGTTGCTTTGATAACTGATGGGATCAATGCACCAATTACGGTAACCCCTAAAACAGTAGCTGCATTTGTGAAGGCAGCCAATTTATCTTTCAATGTCGTAACTAGTTTTACTCCTTGTTTGTATCCCAATGGTAATAACGCCGCACGAGCAAACAACAAGGCTATATTGGCAATAATCCAGATCACACACCCGACAACAGAGCCACTTTGAGCAAGTGTCCCTGCCACTGAACCAAAAATCGTTCCCCAAATGACGTGGAATAAAGAATCCCCCACACCAGCAAGTGAGCCCATCAAAGCTGTTTTTAGCGCGACAATCGTATCTTTAGCTTTATAGCCATCTTCCTCTTCAATAGCTACATCAATCCCCATAATCAAATTCCCGAAAATCGCATTTGTATTAAAAAATTGATTGTGGGTACGCAACATATCTTGCAACTGTTTTTCATCATGTCCGTAGAATTTTTTCAAAACGGGTAAAATCCCATACAAATACCCCGAACTCATCATTCGTTCGTAGTTCCAATTTAATTGGCTTCCTAAAATATACCGCCAGCTGATAGCATTCAATTCTTGTTTTGTTAGTTTTTGATTACTCATCCCCATCAAATCCTCCTTCAAAGTTACTCGTACTAGAAGCTGTTTGTGTTACTGATTTATCACTATCTCGTTTAAACACAAGCATGGCTGCAACCATCCCGATAATCGAAACCCCTAACATCGGCACTTGTAAATACGCAGCTAAAAAGAAACCTAAAAGTAAATAAGGAATATATTGTTTAGTTGGCAAGTAACGAAGTAAAATTCCGACACCCACAACTGGCAACACACCACCGGCTGTTTTCAAACCAGTCATCAACCACTCTGGCGTATTTTCAGTAATTGTTGTAACAGCCGCATCCCCCACTAACAACATCAATAAAATCGGAATCGCACGAGATAATCCCCATAAAAAAGAACCTGATAACACTAAACGCGGAATTCGTTTCACCTGCATGTTATCGATTGCTTTATCCACTCGATGTAGCAGAAACACATTACAAAAACGTGCAACAACGTCTAATTGAAGCATCAATAACGACACAGGAACAGCTAAACCAATCCCATACTCTGCTCCTTTACCAGAAATCACGGCAAACGCTGTACCTAACACCGCCCCAGTAAAATAATCCGGCACAGACGCTCCACCAAACGCAGCAATCCCTAAACGCATCAATTGAAGCGTCCCACCGACCATCAACCCAGTTTTCAAATCTCCCATGATCATCCCAGAAATCATTCCGGCAATCGCCGGCTGTGTCAATGTATTAGAAATAAGTGAATCATTAATCGCAATAAAAGCATAAACCGTAATAAGAATAATTTGATACGCCGCTAAATGCATAAAATTTCCTCCTAATTTTAAAAGCATAGTGGGCTCGTCCAGTTCTGACTGAAAAATAGGAAAATATGTTTGTGACGCCTTTTGTCACAGGCAGATTTTATCTTTTTTCCGAAGAACTAGCCCGCGAAGCTAGATAATTTAAAAGCTGAACAGGCTCGACTGAAAAATAGGAAAATATGAGGGTGGCGTCACTTGCCACAATCAAATTTTATCTTTTTCCCGAAGAGCTAGCCTGTAAAGCTGGGTAATATAAAAGCTAACCACTTTCGTCCAATTCTTTTAACCTTTTAATTTCTTCATAAAATCAATAGATGGGTCATTCGGTACTAATTGAGCGGTTACATTTATTCCTTTAGCCGAAATAGCATCGAAAACCCCTTCTTCTGATTCTAAAACTTGAATACTTTTAGTGACCTCACGTGCCCCTTCTTTATAACTCATATTACCGACGTTCACGGTTTGAATTGGGCCGCCCGCTTCTATAAATCGTAAAACGTCTGTCGGATTTTTAAATAATAAAAATAAGCGCTGTTTTCCGTATTTCCCTGAAAGAATATTTTCAGCTGCCTGAGCAACAGGCAAAACAGACAATCGCATCGAAGTAGGCGCTGCCATTCGAAGTGAAGATTTTTGCAGCGGATCTGAAGCTGCTTCATCATTAGCTACTATGATTCGTTGTGTATCTAAGCTGGTTGACCAAATTCCTGCAACTTGTCCATGAATCAAGCGTTCATCAATACGAGTGTTGACGATGTTGGCTTTTCCGGCATACATGCTAAAATCATTGAGTTCGGTTTCTAAGTTCGCTTCTGAAATTTCTTGTTCTGCTTGGTGCATCCCAGCTTTCACGTCTACAATATTTTCCTTCGCTAGACAAATCAGTTCCTTTACAGCTACTTGTTGATTCACAACAGCTTCTATAACAATCGAAAGAGTCATTCCAGCAATGATTTCAACATTTTCTACATGTAAATAATTCTTTATCGCCACATTACAAGGTGTTCCGCCCAATAAATCTGCAATAATAAGTGTTGATCCGTTAAGGGCTTTCATTTTTTCATTTAACTCATTTTCAAACTGGATATTATCCCCATCCGGTCGCAATGAAACGGTGTGAACATTTGCTTGCTGTCCAACAATCATTTCAAGACTGACTTTAACACCTTCAGCCATCTCGCCATGACTTATTAACACAATGTTTTCCACTTGATTCCCTCCTAAAATGCAGGTTACCCCACTTAACATGTTATGTCTCTTACGAATATACTATAACACATGATAACTCATCCGTAAACCTAATATCTTAATATGTTGAGTTTTTCGATTACTCCTTACTAATTGTTCGTCTTTACTAACAGATAGGCTATAAAGCAATTGCTTAAATAAAATTAACATGTTATGCTTAAAGAACTACCCTACAATAACGGAGGTAATCCATTGTGATCCCTAAATATGAGCAGATCAAGCAAGATCTCTTAATTGAAATAAAAAACCATACATTCATCCCAGGTGATAAATTCTATTCAGAAGCAGACATCAAGCGCAGATATTCAGTTAGCTCTATCACTGCTGTGAAGGCATTGAACGAATTAACTAGCGCAGGCTACCTTTATCGTATACAAGGTAAAGGAACCTTCGTCTCCAAATCAAAGGTCTCTCAAAATGTTAAATTTTCTGATATAGAACTGCATTCTTTAGATACTGAGAAGATTCAAGTGATTTCTATCGAAGAAGAAAAGAAGCCTGATATCTTAAAAGAGCTTGGCTTGCCTGCTAATAGTTCTTACTACAAAATCGTCCGCGTGCGATCATTCAGTGAGGTTCCTTTTTTAGTGCATATCACTCATTTACCAAAGAAATTAGTAAAAGAACCTCTGTCAAAAAAACTTTCTGCTTATGCTAGTGTTTACGAACGTGTGCGTAAAGATTTTGATATTGATCTTTTTTCATTAGCTTCTGTAGAAACAAATGAAATCGTCTTTCCTGACGATGCAGAGTTGTTACATTTACTGCAACTAAGTTTTCGCGAGCCCGCTGTTAAACAAATCAAGCATTCTTATTTACCTGACGGAAGCGTAGCTGAATACATCGTTAGCTACAAACATTGGAAATATTTCAAAACAAAAATAGAGGTAGAAGCCGAGTAAAGCTTCTACCTCTATTTTTTTAATCTATCATTGCCTTTTCCGAAAAAATAAGCTCTTTAATTTCTCGTCCCTCTGTTTCAAAAATCACAACTTCATTACATCCTTTGGTTAGGAACTCTTTTGGACAATACAACGAACGGATTGGTCCAACATTCCAGTAACGACCAAGATTAATGCCATTTACTATGACCACACCTTTACCGTAAGCGGAACAATCAATAAAAGTATCACCTAACTCGTTTAGCTCAAACTCTATTTGATAAAAGGATGGCTGTAAGGGGTCTGTTCCCGCTGTATAATCAATAGAGTGCAACTGATCTTCAGACAGTGTCAGCGGGTATTGTTTGTACCCCTGATGAAAATGGATATCCTGCATAATACCGCCGCGGATACCTTTTGATTGCGTGGGTGCATTTAACTTAAACCCATAATTCACTCGCCCTAAATTTTCGATCAAGACATCCAAGTTGATTTTTTTATGATCTGCTTGCCCTTTTATAATCATCTCTTCCCCAACAGTCTCTTGATATTGGGTTGCTTTATACGTTCCATCAACATACACTTGAATCCGGTCACTAGCTTCTACTACTTTCAATTTATTCTCATGAAAATAATTGTTCAATTCGACTGAATATAGCATGTACCCGTAACCAACACCAGCTGCTTCCATACTTAAAGGATACGTGGTTTGCTGAGCTGTTATCATCTTATCCTTCGTTGAAAAGAGCGACACACTATTTTTTACAGGATATATACCTAAATTTACGGGGACTTTTTTTCGTGGTTCTGCTTGCCAAACTTCTGGACAAACTTCCTTAATTGCTTTTTGAACGTGATAATATTTTTCTGTCGGCTCCCCCCATTCAGTCAGCAAAGCGTCGTAATCATAGCTGGTGACTTGGGGTAAATCAAGCGCACCTCGTGCAGAACAACCATTGTAAAAGCCAAAATTCGTTCCCCCATGAAACATATATAAATTCAGCGAACCGACTTCCAACATAGCTTTTACTTCACTCGCTAATTCTTTCCCCTCTCTTTTGATGATCGGTTCATTCCAGCGGTTGAACCAGCCATCCCAATATTCCATACACATGATTGGCCATTTTTTGCCATGACGCTCCATAAAATTTCTCATTACTTGCGCATTTTCTTTTGAACGGCTACCAAAATTCCCTGTCACAAACACATCTTCTTCAATCAATGTCCCTGCATCCAACACTTCATCCCAAGCGCCATCAGAGGTGAACATTGGGACATCAATACCAAATTCTTCCATCAATTGTTTGGTTTGACGCAAGTATTCTTTTTCCATACCATATGAACCATATTCATTCTCGATCTGCATCATGATGACTGGTCCGCCCAGGGTCAGCTGTAATGGTGCTAGCTTAGGGATTAAAACACTGAAATATTGACGAACTTTTCTCATAAAACGTGGATCAGTTGAACGAAGACGTATACCTTTTTCCTTTAGTAACCAAGCTGGCAGCCCGCCAAATTCCCATTCTGCACAGATATAAACAGAAGGACGCAAAATAACCATCAATCCCATTTTTTGAGCAAGTTTAACAAAGACTTCAATATCTTTGACTCCTTTAAAATCATAAGTTCCTTCGATCGGTTCGTGTATATTCCATGGAATATAGGTTTCTACCGTGTTGGCGCCTAAAGCCTTTAGATTATATAAACTATCTTCCCATTGACCTGGTGTCATCCGAAAGTAATGAATCGCACCACTTATCAATTTGATCGGCTTACCATCTAATAAAAAATCTTCTTTTATCTCAAACGTTTGCATTGTCATCCCCCTTTACCAGTATCTTTTCCACGTCGGCTTCGCTAACCTAATCAAGGCCTCTAAATAAAAATAATCGCCCCATAAATTTGGTTCATCGATGCCTTTTCCTTCTCCATGTACATAAACACCATGAAGTAATAAGCCTTCGTTATCACTTATATTTTTGGCTGAATACTGTTCTCCCAGTTGATAAAGCATTCCCTTAGCGATTGCTTTTGCTTTTGGATATGCGTGCAATGATTCCGCTTCTAATAATCCGCAAGCTGCAATTGCCGCTGAAGAACTGTCTTTGTCTGAAGGATGTTGATCATTAAAATCAAAATCCCAATAAGGCACAAGATCTGCAGGTAAGTGTTCCAAAAAGACCTCTACGACTGCTGAATAAATTTCTGGAAACGGCTCAGAATGAAGATAACGTTCATTCAAAGGAATCCCCAGCACCGCCCAACTTTGCCCTCTTGCCCAAATCGATTCATCACTATTGCCTTGATGGGTTGCACCATGACTTGGCTCTCCTGTCTCAGGATCAAAATAGTACGTATGAAACGTTGTCCCATCTTCTCGAATCACTGTGTTCAACAAGGTATGATAATGCTTCGCAGCAACAGCCGAGTAACGAGGATCACCAGAAATTTCTGTCGCCTTGAATAAAAGTGGTAAATTAATCAAAGAATCAATAATCAAGCGGTATTCCTTTGGATCACCGTATTTTCCCCAAGCTTGAATAAAATTGCCCTGTGTCTGAAAGCGAGCCAATAAAACATCTGCTGCCTGTAAAAGTTCTTTCTTGCAAACCTTACTTCCAGTTACTTCGTAGCCTGCACCAGCTGATAAACTATACAAAAAACCAATATCATGATGATCCAATACAAAGTGATTATCTAATCGTTGTTGGAAGCTTTCGACTGTTTCCATCGCTCGTTTCATAAATTTTTCTTTTCCAGTCCATTCGTAAGCAAACCAAAGCATGCCTGTCCAAAATCCGTTCGTCCAATCATCGTTCTCTTTGATACGATATTGTCCGTTTGTCCCACAAGCTGAGGGGAATTTCGCGCCAAACCGCTCCATGTTTTTTTCAATTTTCCTGACACATTCATTGATTTGCTCACTGAGCCATCGTTGGGTTACATTTTCACCTAAGCGAATCAGCTTATTTTTATTCTCTTGAAGAGTCATATCCACCACTCCTTAACTTGTTAACATATTAACCAAAAACATTATAACTCAAAAAAATTCAAAAAGCGAACCTTCTTGAGAAATTTTTCTAGCAAAAAACCATGATTTCGCTATCAGCAAAAAAATCATGGCTCCTTTTTATTTATTTCTCCCAAAAACCTCAATTTGGGTAAGAGCAGGAAAGGGAGAACTATCCGCTGCTTTTTTAAGCTCCTTAAACGTTACCGATTCTGTTACTTTTAATGGAAATCTGATTTCCTGAAAACTTGTGGCATTCGTAGTTGGCACAACAAGTTGGGTGCCATCTGAAAATTCTAGTGTCACTTCGTTCCAATAACTATCGTGAGGATAGTCTCCTCTAAATAACAATCTGATCCAGTCAATGTCTACTTTACGACCAAATTCAATCGTCAATGCCGCATCTGCTTGCTGGTTGATTCCCCAAGAAGCGAAGGGATACGAGCCATGAGACAAGTTGCCATATTTTCCGTCAATCGCATTTTTAGCAAAAAAAACAGCATCGTCTCTCGTTTCCACATTTGCTTTTACATGAGGATAAACGCCAGATATTTCTTTTTGATCATGGGAATTAAAAGAAAGATTTTGATAATTTCTAATTTCAAAATCATAAGCTTTTCGCACCATCAAGTGGTGACGTTTTGAGTGAAAAGCTGTTTCAACAGAAGCTTTTCTAGTAGACTCAGTTAGCGGAATTGAGTACTCCCATGTTTTTTGAGGCACAAAAATAAGGGAAGGTGCTAATGTCTCATCTAGTTGAACAACAAAATAGGTATCCTCTTCATTTATTGTGACAATAATCTTATCTCCACATTCATATGAGTAGTCTTTTATTGCCAGAACTGCCAAGCTATCCCCTTCTGCGACAAAAGGACCACACTCCTTTTCATGATCAATCCGACCAATAATCGTTTGATTTTCTTCATTCTTTAATTCAATTTTTATCATCGTCTTTTATCCCTTCCTCACCGTTAACAATTCCACCAACAAGGCAGATTAAACGGTGCTTTCCTACAGGTAATATTTTTTTCAAACAAGGCAAACTGGTTCTAGGAAAAAATAACGAAGTATTGGCTTCTGGTTGAATAACCAACGCTTCATCATAACCTTCGACTGCTATGATTTTAGAGATCAACTTCTCTTCTGTCACAAAGCACCAATTTGCTCCTATTTTTCCTTGTGGCTTTCTTCCTGACAATGGAACGCTAAACCCACCTTCTCGAATCTCTAAAGGAACCTTCGTGTCAATCTCATGGACACGCAAATGCCACTGCCCCAAAGGATACAGCTCTGTATCAACTACTACACCTTCAAATGGCGACCATCGATGATAAACAGCTTCCTCCGTGATTTGATAGTTAAGCGTTTCTCTTTTTGTTCGGAAGAAACGTCCGTTGTCACAAGAAATAGCTAAGGTATTATCAAATGCGCCTTCTTCATAACTAAATCCAGCTTTCGGTACACTAAAACCGAACTTCGTTGAATAAACAAACTTACTATATTTCGCTTCTGCATGCGCCTGTCCTTCAACCATCATGCCGGCTGGAAAACCTAATACGTGGCGGCCATTATCTTCTTGAATCAAAAGCATATTTCCTTTTTCCATGAGCTTCCTTGTTTTTTTCTTTATTGGTAAGGGCATAGCTTGCCAAAAAGGATGATCTTCGCAAACTGCTAATATTAAAAATGTCTTTAATGCCCAATATGGCGAACCAGGCGCATTGTAACCTTCTGCCATCACAAGATTTTCGTAATGATAACCGATTGACAGTCTGCCATCAAAAGTAAAAATATCGTGGTCTAACCAATTTTTTAAATGGGCAGATAAAATTGTTTTCATCTCTCCCCAAGGAATCGCTTCAACATCTGCAAACACCAATGCTGAAAAAAAAGCGCCTTGGGCAAACCGATACGTCAAACTCCGTCCATAAGGCAACGCCTCTCCATCACTATCAAAGTAATAAACAAAGTCTTGGGCAAATATCGTCGCTCTTTCGATAAAACGTTGTGACCAGATCGGCTCTTCTTCTTTCATAAATTTCGCATAAATCAACCCATAATAGTGGAAAGCAAAAGGGATGTAATAGTCTCTTTGTGTGCTCTTTCCGTCTATATACCAGCCTGAACCGATATACATGGAGTCAATTAATTGAAGTTCTTCTATTAATCTCTCCCAATTTAAAGACTCCCCACAATGATACAGCGCAATCCGAATGAGGACTTTAAAAAACGTCCAATTATTTTTAGGAATTTTCCTTTCCAACGCTTGCGATAACCATGCAACAACATTTTTTTGATCTTTTTCTGCTAATTGATCCCAAAAGTAATTTTTCTGTAACAAAAGCGTCAGCGCTATCGCTGCCATTTCAACGATATATTGATCGTAATCAGTGACCCTACCCCAAAAATGAGGACCATCAGGATCTGTTCCTTTAGCCAATTTTGCTAAAAAAGCATCTCTCAGTTCATCATCTTGTTGACTCTTCCAATATGGCGCAATTCCCCATAAAGGACGAACAAGCGCTTCCATATCAGCTCGTTGCTGATTATATACTGCTCCACTGTTTCCCAGACACAGCCCTGAATATTCAGATTTAATGATTGGCTTTCTCAATGGCAAAATAATTTCTTCTAGCGCTACTACAAAATCCTTCTGACTAAAAAAAGGATTCCTTTTACTCTTTTCCATCACTAGAACCTCCTTCGCTCACCGAAAAGAATAGCAAGTTACAATCCCTTTTTCAAACATACTTTTCTAATCTAGATTAAAATAAAATGAACTCATATTTGTCCTCACCCTTCCACTTAATCTGTTTTTTCATAGTCATAAACATTGGGTTTATATGATTAAATGAACATCCCCCTCGTTTCTCCCTCCTACTTAACCTAATAAAAATGAGGAAATGACGATCAAAATCAAACAAAAAACTCATAATTAAATGTGAATAACAAAAAAAGCAAGAACGAGACAAACGGAAAAACAATTTGCCTTCGCTCTCTGCCCACTAAACATCAGAACTCCTTATTCTCATGATTTGTCCGGTGAGAAAAGTTTCTGACGAATAATACCCGTCATCAAAATAATCCAACTAATTACAGAAACCATCATAGATATCCGTTGAATCCAAGTCTTTTCATAGAAGATTTCTACCTTCCCGTTTTTCCCAACGATAATCTCACATAACCCCGGAAATCTATCACTTGATGCGACCTCCAGCCTCTCATCAGTTTCTATATTTCGCGCCTGATACCCCTTATAATAGATAAACGGGAGCGTTATTTTTCCAGTTTGACTAACTTGATAATTCAACCTGACTTTGCCATACGACCACTCTGTTTTGTCAATTGTGACCATATCCGTTCTTCTAATTTCTTTTGGCTGTGTTCGTAATGATAAAATGTCCATTCCACTGGGGATATACTCTAATCCCCACCCTAAATAGTTTGGATCATAATCCGTATATGAATCCTGCCGCCACTTTTTTATTGCATCAGGTAACACTAAACTATGACCTATGCCCATTAACAACACACCTAACATCACTGCTCTAATAAACCAGCCATTGATTTGTCTATTCCGAAAAAATTGCTCACTAGTATCTGCAAATCCCCAACAAATACAAAGTGTAACAATCAGAAAAAAACGCCAAGGAAACTGCACTGTATTCAAAATAGTTTTACTAAGTAACCTCTGGGGAGCAATATTCGTTGCTAAAACAAAAAATACCACACCAATAATCACTAATTGCATCGTCAGCTTCGACAAAGATTTGTAGCAGATTACTAGTATAAACATGCCTGCAATAACAAATAAACCTAAATTGTTATGCCCATAATTTTTAAACGCAATCCAAAAATACTCTTGAATACTACTGGCACTTTGTTCTAAAGTAATCACAGGTGAAACTTGAAAATTATACGTTTGTCCCCATAACTGTTCTATAATTGGCATTAGAAAACCAGCGACTAACAGTATTGTCGCTCCAATCGCATAAACAAAAGCAAACACCCTTTCTTTTTGTTCAAAAATAACATCCATATTTAAGCAAATAAAGAAAATAATAAAAAAACAAAAAATAACAGCTGTCAACATATGGGTTAAAATTACTCCACTCATGCCAATTCCCAATAAGTAAAACTTCTTTTCATTTCCTCTGAAAATATGCCATAACCCTAGTAAAGCGACAGGTAAAAAAGTCAACGCCAAAACCTCTCCCAATGCTGCGCGTTCAATCATATCTCCCAATCGATAAGACGCAGTTCCATATAAAAAAGCAAAGAATAACGCTTGCTGCTTATTTTCTTTATAACTTTTAAAACTGTGATACGCAATAACATAACTAGCAAAATTGATCATTATTAACAATCCAATATATGACTGAGCAATCGTCAGACCAGCATATCTTAAAATGGCTGCCGGATACAAAAAAAGATCTCCATAAAAAATAGGTGCGGCATATCCCATACCATTCAAAAAATAAAAGTTGATTTTTGGAAAGAAATCTCCATTAGCAATCCCTAAAGCTAACCCATTAATCCGATTATGATGAAAAAAAATGTCATCTCCTTGATAAAGTAATCCCCCTTGAATGTGACTGAAATAAAGAACACCAACACTCAGTACTAGAAAAAACAAATAGTACCTTACAAGGTATGATTTGTTCCAAACTTCCACAATCCCATTACTTCTCTGACTTTTCATTCTTTACATTACCAACAATAAGTGAACACTCATTATTCCTTTCTATCTTTTTTAATGAACTATGCTAAAAAATAAGCGCGTGCGAGTCAAAACTAAAAAGAAGTATTGGCTCTACACTACGCATCTAAATAAGTAGTTTATCGTATTAATTTCTCTATATCTAATAACTATAAAATGGATCTTCAGCTTTGCATCGCAACCACCAAACATACCCAACAAAGCCGCCTGTACACACTATCAACAATCCAACACCTAAAGGAAAACCTTGTGGTAAAAAGACAAATTCAATTTCATGCTCTCCAGCACTCACTGGTAAAGTCAAAAACGCCTGCTTAAAGGTTGGAATAGTTGTCCGCTTCCCATCAACATATGCCTTCCAGCCTTTATCATAAGGGATACTAGTAAAAAGCACTTTATCTTGATCCAATTTTACTGTTGTTGCCGCTCTACGTCCTTTCACTTGAAAGTCTACGCCATTATCTTTGATTTTCTCAATGGAATGACTGAATTTCTTTGTATCCAACAACGCTACATCTGGCTGGACGATTTGAAAAACATCTTTCTTTTTCAAATTAGAAATACTCATCTTAAAAGTGACCTTTTTTGCTTCTTTGTAATAGCCTAAAGAATAATACTGCCCCGTTTCTGTGATGGAACTGTCATGAACAACGCCATCTACTTCCAGCTTCATCATTGGAAAGCCAAACGTTTTATACCCTACTGGATAAATACTAACATAGGCCTGTCGATTTTTAGGGATGTCCACTGTCCATTCTAAAATCATCGGCTCAGTCTCTTTTTCTGGTGTATATGTCACAACATCAGTACGATTGATCCTTCCTTTTTGCTCTTTTATATTTGTAATTTTGACTTGTTCCAACGCACTAAATGAAAAGAAATCCTCTTTTGTTTCGGCCAAGTGATTTAATAGTGTTGCTTGTGATTTTACAGCGCCAGACTCATATATTTCATCGTCCGTCCACATTCCAAGTGGTAACGCATAGCTATTTTCATACAGTGAAAACTCACCTTTTTCGGCAATTTTATTGTATCCAAATTTTCTAACGACCTCTTTTGCTAAGTTATACTTCATCCCTACTAAAGAATCCATCAACAACGTATTGTTGGCATAACGGATATTTAAATTCGTTCCTGTTGAGCGATACCCCAAAGCATTCAAATAGTAAGATGAGTGACGATTTCGGATTGAAGAAAACATGTTCACACCACTATATCCGTAATTAAAAGAATCATTAGGTGAAACAAAATCTAAATTCTCCAAACGATAAAAACTAGTATTATCTACTTTGGTCTGATCCACTAACTCCTTGATTGGTTTATAAGGCTCTGCATAGTATTTCCTAGAAGGATAATGCCATTCATTTTGAATCCCTAAAACAATACCATAACTATTTAATCCTGCCTCTCCACAAACCAGTAAAAGCAATAATAATCCAATCCACTTTCCATAACTTTCATTTCTTTTCATTAAAGCCATAACCACTAGATAACCTACGAGAAAAACGAACGTCCAAATAACATTGATCGCTTGAATATATTTATAGTCAGCTTGTCCCGTAATAAATCTCACAAATAAATATAGCCCCATTAAACTTAAAAAAATCGTGACCAGTTGATCAAAGTCTTCTGAATCATATTTTTCCCACCCATAACCTGCTAAAAGCAATACGAGGAAAGAGAAAAGAAAACTAAATCGAAAATTAAACATATTCGGTGTATGCATCCCTTGCCAAAAAGATTCAGCGGCTCTAAGTAAAAACTGGCAACTAAAATCAACAATAAACTGCCATAACAAATTTTTTGCTTCAATGAAATTTTCTTCGTGATGAAAAAAAATAAACAAAAGATAACAGCTAGCAAGCCTATGTAAATAAACGGTGTAGACTTTATCTTGGTACTATCGTAGATTCCTATCATATTTTTAATTATTAAATCCCAAGGACCAGTATTTTTTGTTTTCAAATGAACAATTTTACTAAATACTTCTCCGTTGTTTTTCAAGTCCAAAACTGTAGGTAAAATCACGATCATCGATGTACCACCAGCTAGAAATGAAGTAAGCAAATACATCGGAAAACGTAACAAATATCGTTTTCGATCAGTCAACATGCGTACTACAAAATAGCCAAAGGTAAACAGCCCCACCATAAACGCCATATAAAAGTTTGAAACAAATAATAGAACATAACTTATAAATAGCAAGACTGGTTTCTTTTGATCCATTAAGCGATGAATCCCCAAAACAATTAAAGGCAAATAGACCATTGCATCCAGCCACATTAATATTTCAGAGTGTGCTACCACAAAAGACATCAATGCATATGAAACACTTAAAGCAACGTGGCTCCATTTTGGTAGCCGAAATGTCTGATAAGCAAAAAACCAAAACGCTCCGCCTAAACTGCCGATTTTTACTAATGTAAGATAATAAAGAAAATCTGGAAGTTGAAGATTTGTAAAAAAAATCACCAAAGGACTGAATATCCCTCCTAAATAATACGCAATAAATGTCCAATAATTTAGTCCCATTGAACTATTCCAAGTATAAAAAATACTTTGATCTCCTTTAAATACATTGTTTAAACTAGCATAAAAGTTAACATATTGAGAAAACCCATCACTTGCCAAAATCGTGTGCTGCTCACTTCCTGGATAAACACCTATTTTTGCATATACAATCACCATAATTGCAATTGGAATTCCCACACTTAGCAACAGAAACATCCCATTATTTTTGATAAATAAATGAACTTTCTTTCTCATACTGACCTCACTTTACAATTTAATGAACAAAACCAAATCGATCCAAGGGGTAAAAGCGAAAATTAACAACCCCTTCGATTTGCTTTGCATCAATGAATCCAATTGAACGGCTATCTTTAGAATTTGAACGATTATCCCCTAAAACAAAGTAATGATCTTTAGGAATTTGCTCTACGTTTTTAAAAAGAGATACCGTTTCTTTTTGAAAGAGTTTGACTACTATAGTACTATCAGGTAATTTATTTTCTTGAATTAGTTTAGCAGGTTCTTGATTTCTATCTAGATTTTCAAATACATATAATTGAGTATCGTATAAAAAAATCCGATCACCAGGAAGTCCAAGCACACGTTTAACATATGAACTATCCGGCTCCTCTTTAGGTTCAAACGTAACAATATCGTAACGAGTGATTGTTTTTCTTTTATGAATTAGTAAATGATCTCCATTTTTAAATGTCGGTTCCATTGAGTGACCTTCTACAAAATGAGAACGGTAATTCAGCAAAAAATTCAAACATACTAAAATAAATAAAACAAATAGAATCGTTTCTAAAATGCTAGATAGCTTCGCTAATTTTTTTTGCCATAATCGTCTTTGCACTTGGTGTTTTCTTGAAAGTGATCGGCGCTTTTTTACTATTAATTTCTGTCTTCTTTTTTTCTTTACAGCATGAGTTTTTTGTTGATTTATTTTAGAATTTTTTCTTCGTTTTTTTTGATTTCGTTCAAGATGATTCATAGTCTCTACCTTTGTTTTCTATAGTTTCATCATTTCGTGAAGCGGAAGTACTTTCATTGTGGCGACACCGATAATCTCTTGTTCGTCAACCAATCCATAATGCCGACTATCTGTTGCAAAAGAACGATTATCCCCTAAAACTAAATACTTTCCTTGAGGGATCTTACCCCGAACAGCTCCAATAATTGCTTCTGTGCTAAAATCTTCCGTTAGTTGATAGCCCTCTTTTCCCGCCTTCTTAAGTTCTTCAGTCAAGAATCGTTCCACTCGTTCCTGATCATTGATAAAAAGAACATCTTCTTTATACACTACTTTTTCTCCTGGCATACCAATAATTCGACGTGTGGAAACCTCATTTTTTCGATTCGGAACATGAAAATAAACTAGAGAATAGCGTTTGATTTCACCTAAACGATTCACAAAAATTCGATTAGGCTCTCTCAACACTGGGGTCATCCCAAACCCTTCTACTTGAGGTAGGACGAAGGTAAATAACGAAACCAAATAAATCAAAAACAACGTGATCACTATGCTAAATACTATTTCTATCAGCGTTTTCCTCATCCATTTCCGTCGCTGTTTTTTTCTTTTCTTGTTTGATTGTTGTCGCTTTTGAGCCTTTTTAGGTCTTGAAACAGTAGACTGGTGGTTGTTGGTTTTCTTTTTAAGAGCTCTTGGTTTACGTGTTGTCATCAAAAACCCTCCTTGGTGTATTAAAACAGCTTATTTATTTCTCTTTAAAGAAGCTTCGTTAATACGGAAGTACTTTAATACTTTTTTCTGATTTCCTTGAGCTGTCTTTACATCACTTTTATAACTTTTCAGTGTCTCAGGGTTACTTAATGACTCTAATGTCTGACTCCCCAGATTCACTCCTAATTCTTTCATATTTGAATACAGTCGATTCAATTTTTTTTGCCCTTCTTCTGATAAACGTCCATTTGCTGAATGTGCACCATAACTAGCAAGTCGTGCTGATAAATCATACAATGTCCCTTGTATTTTTTTAGGATTATCCGCTTCTTGCACTTGATTTAATTGTTCTTCAATACCATCAATCAGAAAATAACCTTGTATTAAAGCATCTGAATCTCTTTTCCCTAAGTTCGTTGCTTGGTAATAGCGACTGTAAAAAGCACCGCTAACTCCTACTATTCCTATTAATAAAAAGAAAATAACATACCGAATCTGCTGATTACGCTTTTTAATCAGCCTACGACAAGCTTTTTTCCATTTTTTCACTTTAAGTTTATGTTTAGGTCTCTTTGTCCTTAGTTGCTCCAACTTTTTTCCTGTTAGTACTAGTACAGTCAAAAAAATGAGCATCAACACAAAACAGAGGATAGCGAAGGAAAGGAGTCCAATAAACAGCCAATCTAATATTTCCATTTTTCTGCGCCTCCTCTCTAACTCTCTCTAGTTTTTCTTTCTTTTCTTTGTAGAAGAGACTTTTCTTTTAGCATTCTTCTTTTTGCTACCCTTCTTTAACGAACGAATCACTATAAAAACAATCAAAATCAATGCCAAAGAACCGCCAACAATCATTGCGATCAACAGCCAATTGATTCCTGTCTCTTGAACTAATGTCAAATCTTGTTCATTGAACTTATCTGCGTCTTCATCTGTGATTTTAAATTCCTGTTCCCACTGCCAACGCCCGCCAGCTTTTGTAGTCACTAAGATTTTGGCGCGATAATCACCTGGCACCATTTTCTCACCATTCATAGATACTGGAAAATTAATCAATGTATTTGGTGCCATCTTCATATGAGCCTTTTTAGTATCATATAGTACTTCATCTGAGGCTTTACCCATAATTTGGACATCTACTGTCATATCACTGATATAGATTGGTTTAACATTAGAAAAATTAATAAAAATAGAATTACGGTAATTATTTAGTTCTGGATACACCTGATTCAATTTCAATTCAGGCTTGATTTTTTTA
Organism: Enterococcus sp. 4G2_DIV0659; assembly: GCF_002140715.2. NCBI lineage: Bacteria > Bacillati > Bacillota > Bacilli > Lactobacillales > Enterococcaceae > Enterococcus > Candidatus Enterococcus mansonii. Next base: position 1,514,014 of record NZ_NGLE02000001.1, read on the forward strand.
GTTTCACTTTCACTTAATTGAATGCCCGTTTGATAGACAAATTTATTTTTAATCATTCCGCTATCTGATTTTGTATCTGTATTTTCTTGGTCTTTTTCAGACAAACTAACCGCTCCTGAAATATATCCTTCAAAAGAAGCTTCAGGCACAGCAACTTCTAAATCTAACATTTTTTCACTTTGTGGTGCTAATGTCACTTCTTTTGGACCAGTTACAATGTCTTTCAAATCATATTTTAGCGAAGCATCCTTTTTCATTTTATTCTCGCCATACTCAATAACACCGTTACTGTTGGTTTTAGCTCCATTTACACTGACTGAAACAGTTGTTTCTTTATCTGCGCTATTTTTCAGTTTTATTTGGAGCGTTTGCTTTTGCCCTGGTGTCACTCTTAAATCAAAGTAGCCTACTTTAGAATTATGTTGGTTTTCTGGCAAGATCACTTCATAAGAGAAACCACCAGAATTTTGATTATCTTTTGACTCTTCTGCATAAACCGTCAATGCAGAAATAAAGGAGAGTGTAACTATGTATAATAAGCTCAGTAGTGTTCTTGTTACTTTTTTTCCCATTAAATATCCCTCTTTCTTTTCTTGAAAATAAGAGGGTGGGACAAAACTAAAAACTCGTTTTGTTTCACCCTCTAACACCATCGGTATGAATAGCGTAAACGAATCAAATCATGCACTACTCATTTTTTGAGACTACTTATGTCTCCCCTATTTTACAATTTTTTTATGCTTCTGGTTCTTCTACTTCTGGTGTCGTAGCAATTGTCCAAGTGATTTCAGCTTCATAGTTTGTAGATTTCAATACATTTGTACCTGGCACTTTCAATGTCACACCATCATATACATCTTTACCAGCTTTAGCATTTTCATTGGTATCAAACATTAGCTCAAATACACCAAATCCTTTGCCAGATTGTTTATTAGTCAATATTGTTTGAGATTTTGAACCGTCTTCCGCAAATTCTAAGTCAGTAACTGAAGAGACAGCAGCTTGAGTAGGTAAAGTTGCACTATTTGTTCCTGTTACCAAAGATATGTTATTGTAAGTTAATTTCGCACCCGTCAATTCAGAAGTAAGAGTCCCTGTACTTGTAAATTGTTTTGTTAATGCTACATCTATTGTGTAGAAATTTTCAGCAACATTGGCACGAATATCTCTGAAGCGAACAAAATGAGCTACTGTTTGAGTTCCATCTGTAAATGGTACTGCTTTATATGTTTTTTCAGAATCATTGGCAAGAATGTCATGTTTATCAAAATCCATATCTGTCACTGATACAATTTTCAATTCAGAAGGATCTGGATTTTGTGTTGGTTCTGTCAATTCTTCTCCTGATGATTCACCTGGTGGTAAGTTAGATGGATTTGTTGATGTATCTGTTTGGAATTCAATATTACCTTTCCCTGTTTGATTGGGACTTGTTGCTGCTTTTGTAGCTGATGGAATTGCAAGAGCTACTCCGACTGCTGCTAATAATGCAGCACTTGCTAATTTGTGTGTGGTTTTCATTTCTGTTTCCTCCTAATATTTTTGGATTATTTATGGTAGCTCGGATAAAATCCAAGTTATCACCGTATTATAAGTGACCGGATCTTTTTTGGTTGCCTCCGGTATAGACAACGTTAATGCTTCATTCTGATACATTGGTTTATTTTCAAAGTTTGGATCCATAACTGGATTGCCTTCTTTGTCTAAACGTGGTTTGAGTGTTTCTTTTCGCCCATAACCATTTTCAGCAGACGCTCCAAATGTAATAGCCCAGGTTCCTTCACCAGAACCAGGTTTTGCTTCAGCTAAATTATATGTTTGGCCAATATTATCGATACGAATCACATCTTTTTGAACGATTGGTGCTTCTTCTTTGTTTCTAGTTGAGCTAGCCCAAGATTGGTCCAAAGAAATCACTGCACCGTTAAGTTCTTTATTTTTTGTGTCATCATTTTTGAATTGCATTTCTTGACGTATCTGTAGAGTCCAGCCTTTTCCAGTACCACGATAATCAGACACTTGTACAAAATTTCCTCTAGCTCCGACATTTCCATGAAATAACTGAGCATTTCCAAAATAAACGGCATCTGTTGAGGTTGTCTCATTCTTCCAAAATTCAAATTGAGGAACAAAATCGATTCTCAGCTCTCCATTTGTAGAAGGACTATCGCCTGGATTCACTTCATTTCCAGGTTGTTCAGGGTCTTTAGGTACTTTGGGGTAGCCACCTTCAAACTGGATATTTTCGATTCCCTGCCTTGCTGTTTCTGCATAAGCTGATACTGAATCATTAAATAGAACAATTAATAAAAATGGTACTATCAACAAAAGAGTCTTTTGTTTTTCCCTCATTCTGCTACCCCTCTTTCCCTTCGATATTCCTCTGCTCTTTTTTCCGTTTCAGATAGAACAGTATCAAACCGATTCCAATTAGTATAATTCCACTAATCCCAAGGCTTGCTTTCACCAGCTCTCCTGTCGAGGGATATCTGCCTACAGGTTTAGTTGGTTTAGGCATCTGCATCTGACTAGGTGTTGTAGTCGCGTTACTATCATTAGATTCTTTCGCGCTGTTGGATGTACTTTCTTCATAAAAAGTAATCCCACCGTTTGTCTGAACCGCACCGCCATTTTCTTCAGCCTCTCCAACCATTGGATGACCAAATAAGAGTGTAGTAAACACGATAGAGATAAAAAGAGCTGAAAATAAATATCTTTGTTTCATTTTTCTTTCCTCCCTCTATTGTGGTGTTGCTCCAACAGTCCAAACAATCGTCGCTTTGTATTTTCCTAGTTCACGAACAGCACCTGCAGGAACATCTAATTTAAAGCCTCGCTCACCCGTTGCCCATTTATCGCTCACATCATACTGACTATCTAATGTATGAGTAGCTTTGACTATTGGCTGATCATTGGCATTTAATATGATTTCAGTCTCTTCACCCGTTCGATAACGAATAGCATCAGGCAAAATTCTTTCTCCTTCACCATCTTTACTTGTGAGATATGTTTCTAATTTTGCCTTCAGCGACCATTCTGTTAACGTCGTCCGATTATCCCAAATAATTAACTCTTTATCATAACTAGGTTTTTCCACCCGTACACCGAAAATTCCTGCATTTCTTATGCCAAAATCAATAGTCTCTGGCGCAGAGTAGATAAAGAGTGTTCCACTAAACACATATTGAACGTCGTACTCCGTTTCTTTCACCAAAATAGCATCCTCAGGTGTTGGTCGTGAGTGAATTTGATAGTTTTGATCTGATATTATTTTTAATACATCTTGTACCTCTTTATTGAGGGTCAAATCAACCGTATCACCGACATTTCCACTAATAGAAACAGGTTTATGAATTTCCTTCCCAGTATCATCCACAAATGCTACATTGACTGTCGCTATTTTAGGCTTAATCTGTAATGTCTTTTCGCTTGCTGTTTGTGTTACAACATCATTATTAGAAGTTTTTCCTGTTAATTCATAACTTTGAAGAAAATTCAACGTTGTTTGACTTGGAACTCCTTGATTTTCTGCTTTCACTTCGTAAGTTAATAGATACTCAGCTTCTGATTCCAACTCTGCTATCTTTACATTCAATCTTCCTGCCGATCCCATAACAACACTAGTCGGTTTAATTTCTTGACCATCTTTAGTCAGTTTCACACTAGCTAAATCAACAGTAAGATTTTCTGGAAAGGAATTTGTCGTTTTATACACAACGTCTTTAAAAACAGACGGTGCTGGCGCGCTATTTTTAAATATGGACGTAAACGTTGTACTATCCCCTTCTTTTATCACATTCGGGGAAATAGAAAACTCAGTTGATAAAATAGGTGTTCTTTGGTAATAAAAAACTACTTCTTTTATTTCCCCATATTTAACTTTCACCGGATTGACTAATGGCTTTTGTTCAACTCCATCAATACTTATTTTGCTCAATGTATATTCTGGAATTGTTTCAGCTGAAATACTTTCTTCCGTCCCTATTAACTTGCTTAGAGATTTACTTTGTGATACTTCTTTTGCTGAACCAATTACGTTGTCTTCTAAATAAGAAATAGCTATTGTTGCCTCACTTGCTTGTATCGTAAGTGGATGCTCTAAATTGGACACTGTAATAGCTGAATTGTCCGGATTCAAGCCTTGGGGAGTAGCTATTGTCTTTAGTACTTTAGAACCAGCAGAAGCATCGATTTGAGCTGTGTAGATAACTTTTAAAGTACTCCCTTTAGCATTTACTAACAGATTATTTTCCGCAGTTTGAATGACTGTAAGGGGAGCCGTTTGTGCTATAATTGGCAATTCCAATTCTTTAGAGGAACCAGTTGAATCTATTAAACTAGCAGAAACAGGTGTTACATTGTTATATGCTGCATCTAACTGAGCAGATAACTTTGCTTGTTGCCATAACGCAGTCTCATTAGTTAGCTCTGAAGTTATAGTAAAACGAACATTGTCTAATACTTTCGCCTGCTCACTTACTTTCCACGAGCCATCCGGTTGCTTCACTTCTGAAACAATTTTTGACGTAATTTCAGGATTATTAAACTGTTTAACCGTAATTGGTACAAATATCGTTGTCCCTAATCCCGTCTTATCTCCTCTAATCGTTACTCCAGCTAATGTCAGACCTTCTTTGGAGAAGATTACTTTATTTGCAAAACCAATAATACTTACCGATTCTGATGCAAAGACACCCTTTAAATTCTTTACTAAAGTAGTTGGATCTAAATCATCTGTACTTGTTCCAAGCATTACTTCTCTAGGTATAGGTGTTGCACTAGGAGTGCCACCTAATCTAGTTTTAGCAATTCCCTCATTGATTTCACTATCACCATCACCTGTGACATTATAGACATTCATCGGAATATGGAGATAACCATCGCTTTGATAATATTTTTCCTTATCTACACCTTCAACCAATTTAGACGTAATGTTAAACTCATAAGAATTATCAACAAATCCAGCATCACTCAACGTACTTGGTGAGGTTGTGACAACAAATCTATGATTAGGAATATCCTTTGTGATTGTAAATTTTGAGGTGACATCTGTACCATTCATATCCGTTACCTTGACTTGTGCTTGAGACAAATCAAAAATTGCATCTGCATTCATATACATCTCATACTTTTGAGGATAAAAAGATTGATCCGATTGCATCGGCATATCTTGAACCACTGAATAACTAATTGTGTTTGTCTCTTCGCTAGTTTCTCCGAAAATTTGAGGTGGTGGAAGAATAACTCTTGCCACAGCTGATGTATCATATTTCAAGTAGGCAACTGTTCCAGAAGCAAGATCAATCGTTTGGTGCATCGATCCATCAGAATTAAACAAATAGGTAAATTCCTGCGTTACTTTTTCACCGGCAGAAACACCAGTAAATCTAGTGACAGATGGCTCAACCTCATCATAAGTAAGTTCACTATTGCTATAAGTATATAATCCTTTCAAAAAAGAACTGTCGGAATCAATGGTTAATCCTTTTACATTGTTTAACCTTTTCACATTCCACATGCCTTGCACAGGAATTTTTGTTGTCGTTCCACTCTCAAAGAAATCATATCTAATTTTCATTTGAGCTTTACTACCACGCGTATCAATTCTTAGAAAGTTATCTTTTTGAAGGGAACTACTTTTTGAAGTGGGATAATAAATATAGGCTGTCGGATTTAGTGAGCTTGAAGTATATGATTCAATCGTAAGACGTAAATCTATGAATTGACCTTTATAAATCGCTACTTTATTCAACTGTACATAATTATCTCCTGTAATATCATTTTCCTTAAACGATGCATAAGTTAAACCTTCCTTTGATGCTCCACTGACCGTATACGTCAGTCTAGGCGTAATACGAAACATCAGGGCATACTCTCCTGGAATAGGCTTAGCTGCACCAGGATTTTTACTATCCACTAAGTTAATTCCAGGATAATCAATCAGTGAACCAGCTACCCGTGTTCCCTGCCCATCAGCATAAGGAAGCATTCCTTCCTCTGCTTTTATTGCCTTATTTTCAATACAAAAGTATCCAGCACAAATAGTAACTAAACAGACCACTACTAAAATCAATTTTTTTCTCATTTTCATCCTCCTTTCTTACTAGAATTAAATACATTTATTTCAACTTCCTATTAAACAGCACCTATACACCACTGATTAATAGAAAAAAGAAACCAAAAATAATGAGTCTTATTATTGATAAAGTGTGTGTCTTCACGAGCTCTATTCATTTCTAGCAGTTTGATATTTCTACAAGTATCTAGGAATAACAGTAAATTTTGATGGTGATGATTTCACCGTCTATTGCGGTGTTGCTCCAACAGTCCAAACAATCGTTGCTTTGTATTTTCCTAGTTCACGAACAGCACCTGCAGGAACATCCAATTTAAAACCTCGCTCACCCGTTGCCCATTTATCGCTCACATCATACTGACTACTTAATGTATGAGTAGCTTTGACTATTGGCTGATCATTGGCATTTAATATGATTTCAGTCTCTTCATCCGTCCGATAACGAATAGCATCAGGCAAAATTCTTTCTCCTTCACCATCTTTACTCGTGAGATACGTTTCTAATTTTGCCTTCAGCGACCATTCTGTTAACGTCGTCCGGTTATCCCAAATAATTAACTCTTTATCATAACTAGGTTTTTCCACTCGTACACCGAAAATTCCTGCATCTCTTATGCCAAAATCAATAGTCTCTGGCGCAGAGTAGACAAAGAGTGTTCCACTAAACACATATTGAACGTCGTACTCCGTTTCTTTCACTAAAATAGCATCCTCAGGTGTTGGCCGTGAGTGAATTTGATAGTTTTGATCTGATATTATTTTTAATACATCTTGTACCTCTTTATTGAGGGTCAAATCAATCTTGTCACCAACATTTCCACTAACAGAAACAGGTTCATGAATTTTCTTCCCAATATCATCCACAAATGCTACATTGACTGTACCTATTTTAGGCTTAATTTGTAGTGATAAATCTTCAACAGTTGTTGTAATTCCAACATTTGTTGACGTATTTCCAGTCAATTCGTATCCTTGCTTAAACGCCACATCTGTTTGAATTGGAGGAGTTGATATTTCCGATTTCACTTCATAAGCTAATACATACTCAGCTTCTGATTCTAACTCTGCTATCTTTACATTCAATCTCCCTCCTGTCCCTATAAAAATATCAGTTGGTTTAATTTCTTGACCATCTTTAGTCAGCTTCACACTAGCTAAATCAACAGTAAGATTTTCTGGAAAGGGATTTGTCGTTTTGTATACAACTTCTTTAAAAGCAGACGGTGCTGGCGCGCTATTTTTAAAGGTGGACGTAAATATCGTACTATCTCCTTCTTTGATCACAGGTGGATCGAAAACAAGGCTTCCAACAGGATTCATTTGGTAATAAAATACTATTTCTTTCACTTCACCATACTTGGCTTTTACTAGATCGACTAATGGTTTTTGTTCAACTCCGTCAATACTTACTTTATTCAATGTATAACCCGCAATCGCCACAGCATTAAAGGTCTCTTCCTCCCCATACAAACCAGTAAACTGTAAATCTTCTTGTAATGCGGTACCACTTTCATCTTCTAAATAAAAAACACTTATCTCTTCTTCACTTGCCTCAATAGTAACTACAATTGTTTTTTCCACTTTAGATGACCCAGTTCCATAGGTTAATGTAACCAGATGCTCTCCTGTAGTTATGGCACCTTCTGTATTTAAATTAGGCAAGGTTGCCGATTCGATTTTAATTTCACTTGGATCAAGAGTACTTATAGGTACCAAACTAGTATCAAAAATCGAAAGTTTTCCTTCTGCTATAATCATTTTCTTGACACTTGCTGAGTCTTTAGGATAATCCTTAGCTAACACTGTAAAGTTTGTACCAGATAATAGATACTTATTGTCTGGTGAAACAGATGTCTCTGGATCTTTTACAAAAATTGGAACCTTAACTTCTCTTGTATTCCCTACCTCATCTGTTAGTAATAACACAATACTGTTTGACCCTATATTTTTGACTATACCTTCAATGTCTTGACCTGGTTTTAATGAAATCTTTATATTACTTTTTTTTGATACATCATCCTTAAATTCACTCATAAACGTGCTGTAATCACTCACTCCAGTTATTTCTTCAGGACTATCATGATTAATTAACAGTAATTTCCCTGTTCCAGTAGGCGCAACCGCATCCACATCGTATTGATTTGAAGCATCAGGAGCTATCATCGTATCGGATACCAAATGTCTTACTACCTCTTGTTTCCCAGTAGCTGTCAAGTCACTATTCGTTACATTAAATGTGATATCTACTCTATTATTTGCTAAAGATAAATCTTCAGTAGAAACTTTTATACTATTTTTTTTAAGAGCATCAGGATCAGGAGTTACAAAACTTCCTCCCACTTTCAAAGACCCTTCTTTATATAGTTGTTTTGAAGAAAGTTCAAATTCAAAAGTTGGTTTTTCTAAATTCTTTTTACCTCCCGTATAATTGCCGGAATAATGCAAAGTGACTTCCTCATCTTTACCAGCGAATTTATCCGTACCCAGCTTTTCTCCCTTAGAATTTTCAAACTCTATTTGGTCATCATAATAGACTAGACCAGGAACTGTACGAAACGCTACCATGGCTTTTTCCACGTCGTTACCTGTTGAACCAGTAAATCCCCAATAAACCGAGTTTGCATCTCCAAATTTCGTTTTTTCAATTTCTATATTCACTGGATCTAATCCTTCATATTCGTACGTTAATTGGCCCTTCCCACTTGCATCCCACGCTGTCCAATAAATTTTAAACAATCGCCATTTCCCATCTCCAATTTTAAAATCATTTGGAATTTGCGGACTATTGTGTTTGATAGCTTTAAGCCAGAGTAGGCTTGTAGTACTGGTATATTGTGCTTTATCATCAGGAAAGACATAAGCGACATGCCCATTTTCTCTTACGTTCGCAAGCCCAGCAAATTGGTAATCTGATGCGTCTGCATTTAAATAGGTATCAAATTCAATTGCTACACTTTTTTTTATTTGATTTGTCGGCTCTAGATACGCAGATATTGGTAATAGTGCATATGCTCCCAAGGATTCTCCAGCTGCTCCATCATATTTTCCTATTGTACTTGGATCATTATGCATAACGAAGGTTACACCATCACCATTACCATCGATATTGATATACATTTCAGAATAAAAATCTTTATCTAACTCTACTTTGTTTAATTCTGTAGCATATATAGCACCTTTTTGACCCTCTAATTTCTCTGTAATGATCACTGTTTTATTTCGTTTAGTACTATTTGCTCCTGCAGGAACTGTGAATAATCCATCAATTTTTATACTTTCTGGTGCTACTTCTGGATCGAGTGGATCAACAGCATTTGCTTTTGCAGGTAACAACACACACACCGCTAGTACTGTATAAATAATTAACTTTATAGCTCTTCTCTTTTCCAATCCAATTCTTCCTTTTCTTTTAGGAGTACCTTTTCTTAACTATAAGAAAACACTTTAATTTGCTTGATTTTTTCTAATCATCCTACATGTTATTTTCTCTCCACTAACATATACCCTTTAGAATGAACCGTTTTAATATAGCCTATTTCATCTGTATATTTCTCTATTTTTTTTCTTAAATGAAAAATAAGATTTGCTATACGATACTTTTGATTGCCTACTTCATCACCATAAATTTTTTTGTGTATTTCCTCGTAAGAAAATGTTGTCTTCGGTTTCTCTGCTAAAATATGAATCAATTTAAATTCTAACCTGGTCAAAGGAACTTCGTCCCCTTCGCCAACTACTATACTTAAATTCCCTTCTTTTAAGCGAAGTAATGTTTGTCCATATTTCTTTTCATTTTGATGTTGCTTTAAAGATAAATTTTGTTGCTGTTTGATTAATGTGTTCTCAATACTTAGTCCCACTTCATCCGTTTCTTGATATTGCTCATTAAATACCGAATCTACTCCAAGTTGAAGATAAATGATTTTGCCCGTTCCTTGTTGAATCGTTGAAACAATCCAGATATGACACGCCGCTTGTTCCTTTATAGATAAAATTGCTGTACAAATTCTAGCCACATCATTTAATTCATTTTCAAAGATAACAACTGCCTGCAATTTATCACATTCATTTTCAATTCTGATATTTTCTCCTGACAGTTCAACTAGTTTATTTTCCTTAGCTAATCTCTCTATGTACAACTTATTACTATGATTTTCACTAAATTGTAAAACACCTATGTATAACATTTTCTATCCTTCCTTCTTCTGTTCTAACCGTTGAGTAGAATTTTTTGTTTCTCAATAATTGTGAGGTATACTATTATTAAGAAATATTCACATCAAATTAATATAAATTCAGTATAAAACATTTTTTTTGTTTTTTTTTTCAAAAAAATCACCTATGAATGTCTTTTCTGAAAATATTTTGTTGTTACAATATATCGTGCAGGAGGTATTTATATGCAAGAGTTATTTATGAAAAAAAATGAACAGCTGCGCTTTGAGTTGCTAAAATTACTTATTTATTCAAAAAAAGGATTGTCAACGAACGAAGTTTCACAAAAATTAAACATTCCAAACCACTCTTTCTATATCTATCGCTCACAGTTAGAAGAGGATTTGGCTGTTGTTTTTAAAGAAAATTCTGTTATTTTAGAAAAAAAAGAAACGTATTATTCGATTACGTCTTCTCTAAACATTAGCTACATCATAGATACAATGAGGCTTTACTATATAAAAATTTCTCAAACGTTTTCTATATTAAATGCTTTATCCTACCGTTACTATGACAGTGCGGAAGAATTGTCTCAAAATTTAAATTTGAGTCTTTCTCACACATACAAAATTTTAGGTTTTTTTAATCAACTATTGGAACCTTTCGATATATCTATAAATTTTTCATCTAAAAAGAAACAATCAAATATAATAGGAAATGAAAAAAATAGACGCTTAGTTATGTTTTATGTTTATTGGAGTGTTTATAAAGGTGTAGAATGGCCTTTTAAATTTTCGCCAACTTTTCTACAAGAACTTCCTGCACCAATTGATTCACAGTTACTTTCTCCATCACAAAAAATGCGATTAAACTATTTTCAAGTGATTACCTATTGGCATCTCTCCTATAAATTAGAACTTATTTCTTTACCGAAAGATTTTTTACCTTATTTGGAAGTTTTCCAAAAAGTATCCCCCACATCATTTGCGGACAGTATAAAAGAGTCCTTACGTAAACGGCATGTATCTGATCAACACATTTACGAAGAAGAACTCTTTTTTGGTTTTTTAGCTCGTTTTTTTATTTCTAATATTGACTCTCCAACTAACAAAATACGTATTGCCACTATGTTTATTGATTCTTCTCTTCCAATTACTACATTTACATCTAAATTTTTAAACGACTTTTTAAAAAAATATAATGTTAGTCTAACTCAAGAGAATTATGCAGCTAGTTATTATTTAATCATTTTCCATTTATTCTATGTAAAATTCTTTACTATAGATAGCCCATTTTCAGAAATTAGTGATGATGCTCCCTTCACGGCTGAATCATCAGATGGACTGTTTAAAATACATGAGACTGAGTTAGCAAAATTTATCCATAACAATTGGAATAGTGAACTATTTCCTCCTATATCCACTATTCCATCTTTAGTCACATACTTGGCTAAACTACTTTATTTAGTTTTAATCACTTCAAATAAGCATCGTCCTTTGAATGTACTTATTCAACATTCAAAAACAATTTATGGGTATGATTTGATTAAAAACAAACTTCTTATTTTTTTCAAAGATACTACCCTTAGAATCACTTTTGATATAAATGAAGCAGATATAATTATCTCAGATTCTTTTGAAAAAAATAATGATACACCGTTTTTTTATTTCGAGCATCCAGAAGATACTGAAGCCTGGAAAAACTTGATATCTTTTATCAGTCAAGAACTTTATTCACTTTTAAGATGAATAATAGTTTCTTATGTATTTTAAAAATCCCTCGTTTCTTTACTATGTTTTTCTAGTATCTTTCGCTCTATATTTTCTACCAAAAAATCAAAATCTGATAACCTATTAATATAAACCTGCTCTACTTGCTTATCAGCAACTACTATATTTGTATCTGTAATGATAAGATCCGGATTTAACTCTAGTCGATCTATACATTTTACTTTACTGCCAAAAAAGCAATTGATTTTTTGTTTTAGCAGATTGCTCATAGCAACATTTGCATCTTGAACAAAAATTTTAATAGACTGAGATTCTGAATTTTTTAATTCAACAAATAATGCATAAATGGAAAAATATATGTAATCAATCAACGATGTCTCTGTAATATATTTAGGAATTTGGTTAAAAAATTCACTATACTGTGTTGTTTTTAAGTGCTGAAAAATACGTATCGTTTTTTCTCTTATTGTTTTTTCAAAGTGATCCATATTCGTATATACTCTTTCATCATAAACAAAATCAAAATTTTTAGGGTCAATAAAACACGTTTTTACAATCAGATGATATAAATCAATCTCTTGCCTAATCCTTAAATATAGATATTTATCCGTTATTCCTTCAAAAAAAGCATCTATAATTTCTCTGACAAAAATATTGCTATGTGTTACAAATGAAAAATGGTCAATTGAAAAAAAAGTTTCATACGCATCTACTTCTAACGAATCATTAAAAATTTTTTCCTTATAAAGAATAAACAAGGTTGCACTTGCTTCTGACCACACCTGTTCATTTGTCTTATTTTTACTTTTTGAGAAATAATCAAATAAGAGTTGTAAATTAGAAGAATTTGTCCGTTTTTTTGATAGTTCTATTAATTTTTTATTATTTACAAAATTTCGCTGTTTTGAACGAATAATACTAATATACGTAATTAAATTAATATGATACCTTTGAACTGAACTTTTATTTTCCCAATCAACAACTCTTTGAGAAAAGTAATCATTTAATTCGTGAAACTCTTGCGGTCTAAATAACCATGTATTTGATGCTTTAGAAAAAAATTGAAAATAAAAGTTTCTTATTCGTAATTCCTCCCCAATAATTTTATTTTCCCTAGATAAATTTAATCCACAACCTTGAAGAATTTCTTTTAGTTTTTTTCTACGTCTTGAAAAAGTCGCTTGACTTATGTACTCAGCCTCACAAAACTTACTGACATCAATTTTTTCATATAAAAATATTTGTTCAATGATTTTATACATTATTGATTGCAGTAAATACTTACGTCCTATTGCATTTATATCTATATTAGTAGCATAAACATTTTTAATTGTATTATTCGTATAGTTAACTTTAAATACATCTTTCTCCAACTCTTGTTCAAATTGTTTGACTATCATTGATACTGTTCTTGGCACTACTTCCGTTTTATTAACTATATCTTTAATACTTACTTCTTGTTTACTACTGTTGATTATACTAAGTATCTTCATCCTTCTGTCATAAATATCATCTAAAAATAATCTCATTTCCATTCACCTTCTTTAGTATTTCCATTTTCCAAACATACTATATTAAATATATACATTTGCATTTTAAATGAATTTCTTTTTTCTCACCTTAAGAATACTTTTTTGAAAACTTACTTATCATGATACATCGTTTCATTATTTAAAAATCCTATTTTTTTTAATTTTTTTCTAAAAAAATAATAAACCACTCTATAAAACTCATAAAAAATGAATTCCAGACGTTAGATCTTAAAACTAAAAAAAAATTCAGATCATCTAAAATCTTCTGATATTAATCCTTTTCTGAGCTTTAGAGGAATCATCTAAAAGGCGATAAACGGTGAATTTCTCAAAGCTAAACACTCTCTTCCCAACCTCATCTCTCTCACAAAGACACAGTAATAATACGTTTCTAGACAATCATAAAGCACAAAAAAATTTCTTTATTGACTCTTTTTTAACCATTTTCATCCTATCATGGAATTCTAAAAGATACGTAAAATACCTAAAGTATATACATTACAAAATCCTCCCTTTGATTCTTTCTACTATTATTAGTATAATGAGTATGATTTTTTAGAACGTACTAGAGAGTAACAGACTGGAGATTATCTAATGACAACTAATTTTTGGGCAGAATTACCGAAGCCTTTTTTTATTTTAGCACCCATGGAAGACGTGACAGATGTAGTCTTTCGCCATGTTGTGAAAGAAGCTGGCGCACCTGATGTTTTTTTCACGGAATTTACCAATTCAGACAGCTATTGTCATCCCGATGGAAAAGAAAGCGTGCAAGGTCGTTTAGTTTTTACGGAAGATGAACAGCCTATGGTAGCTCATATCTGGGGAGACAAACCAGAATTTTTTAAAGAAATGAGCATTGGTCTAGCTGAAATGGGATTTAAAGGCGTGGATATCAACATGGGCTGTCCTGTGCCTAATGTCGCTGGTCGAGGAAAAGGCAGCGGACTTATTCTACATCCAGATGTAGCAGCCGAATTAATCGATGCAGCAAAAGCTGGTGGCTTACCTGTTAGCGTGAAAACACGTATTGGGTATGCAGAAATCGCAGAAATGGAAGACTGGATTACTCATCTATTGAAACAAGATATTGCCAATTTATCTGTACATTTGCGAACACGAAATGAGATGAGTAAAGTAGATGCTCATTGGGATTTAATTCCTCAAATTATGGAAATTCGTGACCGAATAGCCCCTCAAACACTTATTACAATTAATGGTGATATCCCTGATCGGCAAATAGGTCTACAGCTTGCTGAACAATATGGTGTGGATGGCATTATGATTGGTCGAGGTATTTTCAAAAACCCTTATGCATTTGAAAAAGAACCGAAAGAGCATTCGCCTCAAGAGTTACTTGGCTTATTGGAGCTGCAGCTTGATTTACAAGATCATTATGCTAAAATCGTTCCGCGCTCAATTGTTGGTTTACATCGTTTCTTTAAGATTTATGTGAAGGGATTCCCCGGTGCTAGTGATTTGCGGGTGAAATTGATGGGAACAAAATCGACGGATGAGGTTCGTGAGATTTTAAGAGAATTTTATAAAGAAAAAACCAGTGAGTCTTCAACAGATTGAGTTTGTTAAATAGTTTTTTAGGCGCTCTCTAGAAAGGCTCTTTGTCAACTAATGTTGGTGAAGGAAATCCAAAGAATTAAATCGATTATAAGGTTTCTTTGATAAGATTTGTACAGGACATCCTGATTTCCCCTTTTGATTGGTTTTCGTCGACTTAATTCTAAAGGATATCAGGGTGTCTTTTCTATTATTTTGCTTTAAAAAAGATGCCGGCGATTTCTCACCAACATCAGAAAGTATAGAGCTATTTTTATTAACTGGAAATAAAGCAACTATAAGAAAAAAATACAATAAATTCTTTTCCCCCCTCTCACTTACTCGATTAAAAATAAAAATTCAACGAAAAATAAAGAAACCAAATTAAGAATTTATCTCATAATAAAAATTAAGCCATCGAAAACACTCGCACGATTTACAACTGTCCTTCAATGGCTTGATTTTCAATTCTTATTCCTTTTTTTGGCCTTTTTCAAAATAACTGACGTCCCCGATAGACAATACGTTTAATTGTCCATCTTTGTAAACAATTTTCGTTACACTTGCATTTTTTAAAGGTTTGCCTTCATATTCTGAAGATAGCTTTGATAGCATGATATTGATTGCCATGCCATGGCTGACAACTAAGACATTTCCTCCACCTTTTTGACTTTGCTCTTTTGCAATAGCCAAAAGTTCAGCTTCCATTCTTTTTTCTACTGATTCAGCATTCTCCGCTAATTTATACGTGTCCATCGCTTGATAAGTATCTGCCAGCTTATTCCAATACATTTTTCCAGCACTCGCTTGAAATTCTTTGCCTGTTTCAAAACCATTATGTGCAGCTAATTCTGGTGTGATTTTATCAATAAATTCACCTTCGTAACCACCATAATTTGGTTCTCGTAGTTGCTTATTTTGCTGGATTTCAAGTTTTTTTTGATCCGTGTTTGCTAACACAATAGTTGCCGTATCAAATGCACGCTTTAAGTCACTTGAGTACGCTGCAGAAAATGTAATCTTCTCCTGTGCTAATCCTTTACCTAAATCAGCAGCAACCTTCTCCCCTTCTTCAGTCAACGGCGTATCTGACCAACCTTGTACCTTGTTCATTATATTGAACATCGTCTCTCCATGACGTGTCAAATAAATAGTCACATCTTCTGTTTTTTGCGCTTGCTCCGATTCACTCTTCCCTTGCTGTTCATTGCTGTTACACCCACTAAGCAAACCAAACATCAGAACGATTGCTACAAAAATTGACAGTTTCTTCCCATATCTCCTGCTTTTCAATTTAAACACCCTCCTTCTAAACTGTATAACACTGACTAGCCTTCTACGCTTTTATTTTATCCAGCTTTACAAGGCTAGTCCTTCGGAAAAAAGAGAATAGCCTGCTGTGGCAAAGAACGCCACCTTCGGATCTTCCTATTTTTCTGTCAGGACCAAACGAGCCTTCTACGCTTTTATTTTATCCAGCTTTACAAGGCTAGTCCTTCGGAAAAAAGAGAATAGCCTGCTGTGGCAAAGAACGCCACCTTCGGATCTTCCTATTTTTCTGTCAGGACCAAACGAGCCTTCTACGCTTTTATTTTATCTAGTTGTTTTTGTGTTGGCATTCCAGTTTGTGCACCGATTTTTGTCGTTGACAATGAGGCTCCGATACTTGCTAATCGGATTGCTTCTTGATAATCCGTTTTTCTGCTCAACAAAGCTGCTAAAATACCATTAAACGTGTCTCCTGCACCTGTTGTATCAAGTACTTCGATCTTACATGCTGGAATTGTTATCACTTCGTCATTCCAAACATAAGAAACGCCTTGCGCTCCTCTTGTCACTATTAATTTTGTTTGATGTTTTTTCGACCATGCCAACATTTCGGTTTCTAATTCTGTTTCATCAACCCCATGACCAATCAGTCCTTCAAATTCTGTTTCATTAGGTGTAATGATATCAATTACGTCTAGATGGCGAACAATTCTATCATCAAATGGTGCTGGATTTAAAATTGTAACTGCGCCTTTTTCTTTCGCTATACGTAATCCCTTCCCTACTGTTTCCAATGGGATTTCTAATTGTGTCAAAAAATATCCTCTTTTTGTAAACAATCAGCTAAAGTCGATATGTCTTCAAACAACATATTAGCACCTGGTAACACGACAATTGAATTATCACCATTGATTCTAAAGATCGAGGCAACTCCTGTAAAAATATTCTCTTCTACTGAAATATGAGCCGTATTGATTTTTTCATTTTCAAGATGACGGAGCGCTTTTTCACCAAATGTATCATCTCCAACCTTCCCAAACAATTCGACCTTAGCACCTATCCTAGACACTGCCACTGCTTGATTCGCACCTTTTCCACCCATAAAATAGTCAATGGCATTTCCTAAAATCGTCTCACCTATTCGAGGTAATTTTTGCGTCTCCATGACCATATCTACATTGATACTTCCCAAAACGACTACTTTGTTCACGTTGTTTCCTCCAAGCTATTCTTTGATTACATTTTTTGCTGCTGTTCTTGAAAAAATGAACACACCGACTCCCACACTTATAATAATCATTGCATAGACCAAGAAAGAAGTCGTTAAATTGTCATTGATTAATCCGATCCAATTCAACACAACGGGTGCTCCTGAAGCGCCAATGTTACACCCGACTAAAACAACAGCCATTCCTGTATTTAACATTTCTTTAGATAAATTTTCAGATAGATTATTGAAAACACACGTAATACAAATTGTAACTGAAAAACCACAAAGAAAAGCACCTAAAGCGATCGTTATAATATTACTTGTCAACGCAATAACCACAAGTCCAAGACCTAATATTAAAAGGTTCACCGTCAATAATTGATTTTTCAGCCAGGACATCAGCTTACCAAAAGTCAGACCTGCCAAGAACCCTGTAAACATCATCATGCTTAACACTCTACTCGCTTCTATGCTTGTTCCAATCCCTGTTTCTACAATATAACTTGGAAGTCTCAACGCATTGGATACGTTTACACAAATAAGCAACCCAATAAACACTGCATTCATTAGAACGAAACCTTTTTGCTCAGTTGTCATTTTTTTAGCCACTGCATTTGCTTCAGCTGCATCTTCTTGTACTGAGTCGTCTGTCGACCGCTGTTCAGAAGGAACAAATAGCAAATACATGATTAAAATAAAGAACGCTAGTGCATAAACATAGAATGGATATTTCCATCCAAAAGCTAACAACTGGCCAGCAACAAGTGTCATAACTGTTTGACCGATCGTCTCAGCCGAAACCCGAAATCCAAGTAATGTTGCTCTTTCCCCGCCAGACCAACGTTCCCCTATAATACTAATAGCTCTTGTATTGATTAAACCAAAACCAATTCCTAAAAACACACGTGAAACAAGAATACTGTTATATGAAGTAAGCACTGTCGGCAAAATACCTGCCCCTCCTGCAATCAGTAAACCTACAATGATCGTGACACGTTCACTTAATATTTTCGACAGCAAAGGACTAAGGGCAACCATGATAATCATCGGAAAAGCCGGGATAGAAACCAAAAACTCTATCGAAGATCGAGAATAGCCGTCAAATTGTTGAATCAGCGCTGGAATGCTCCCAGAAACGGCCAACATAGATGTAAGAATGAGAGACAATGATAATATTGCAATTTTTTCCATTTTATCTTTCATGAGTTTACTCCTTTTAAAAAATTATTTAAAAAAATGAACCATAACAGAACCTATTTCAGTATTTCATGAACCGTTTGCGTGAATTTCTTAATAAATAAATCCCCTTCAACATCAACACAAACTTGAGCACTTTTCTCTTTTTGGTTCAACAATCTCATATTAGCTGTTGTACGTCCGATAGAAGGGCCTTTTGTTTCTACAGTTAAGTTAATTGGCAAACTAGCTGTAATAATCGCTGGATTAATTGCTACTTCAACAGCTAATGGATCATGTAACGCGCCTCCAACAATTTCTTCTTCTTCATATTCATTTGTATAATAATACGTTGCCATTTCTGTAATTGCACGACTAGCAGCTGTATCCACTTCTGTCCATGAGGCAATGTCTGATCCTTCAATCATTGTTTTTAGCGTAACATCTAGCCCTACCAATACAAGAGGAATTCCGCTTTCCAAGACATACTTTGCAGCATCCGGATCATTATAAATATTCGCTTCTGCAAATTGGCTGATATTTCCAGGTACCGTCAGCGCACTGCCCATTACTACGATTTTCCCGATTTTTTCGATTGCTGCTCGATCTTTCTTGATTGCTTCAGCTAAATTAGTCATAGGACCAGTCGCAACTAAGACCAATTCCTCGTTATGAGTAACTGCAGCGTCAATCAAGAAATCAACTGCTGTTATCGTACTTTTTTGACCTTTTGGTTCATCCAACACTACATTACCAATACCGTTTAGTCCGTGAATTCGATGCAAATGATCCGTTGTCATAAACGAAGTGGCTGTACTTGGATGTGCCGCCCCTTCAAAAACAGGAACGTCACTTCTGCCAAGAAGTTCCAAAATACTCAATGAATTTTTGACTGCTTTATCAATTGTTACGTTTCCAAAAGCTGTCGTAATTCCAATCAAATCAATCTCAGGTCGACCAAGAGCATACGCAATCGCCAATGCATCATCAATTCCAGTGTCCAAATCCAATATCATTTTCATTTTTCTTCCTCCAACTTTCTTTTGCATTTTTCCAAAAGCATTCCCTTAAAAAATGTACTAATATTCGTTTTGTAAGGGCTTTATTTCTTTGGTTGAATTCAGTATAATAAACAAATATCAAACAAGCTATGACATTTGTCACACAGGGGGAAAAGAAATGAAAATTATTGACGATCTGGATTTGTTGGTAGCAAAAATAACAGAACATCATTTAGATAGCTATATCCAAAAACGCCATTATCCACAGATTCTTTTAAGTACCTTACAAGAAGGTGAATCTTTGTATAAACAAGATGAATTTGCAGAATATTTCTGTATCATGCTTAGTGGTAAAATTCGTGTTTATCGAACATTGAGCAATGGCAAAGAAGCTATTTTAAATGTGATTACAGGATTTAGAATATTAGGCGAAATTGAACTTATTTACAACAACCCTTCTTTAAATTCAATCGAATTTCTTGAGCCTAGTAGTTGCCTATTGATTCCGATGAACTACTGCCGTGATGAGCTTTTAAATGATACTAATTTTGTCAAAAAAGTCGCTTATAATTTAGCAATGACCCTTCATGCAGTTGAAACCAATACATCAATCAACATGTCTTTCACACTTGAAAATAGAGTTGCCAGCTACATTCTGGCATCGGAAAAAGATGGCAGCTTTGAACTTGACCTAAGTACGTTACCTGAACTAATTGGAACAACGTATCGCCATCTTTTACGTGTCATTAAAAAATTTCAAGAAGAAGGACTGATTAAGAAAAAAGGAGATCGCTATCTTCTACTCCAAAAATCTGTTCTATCAAATAAAATCAGCGATTTATACTCACTTTAATACCCAATTAGCTAAAAAATCATAAATTCCGTTAGATATCCTGCAAGATTTATTTCCAGTTTCATGATAAAATCTAGACGATTACTTCAATTTACAAAAGGAGCCCAACATGGAAATCAAACTAGACGTACTAATCACCGAAAATACAACAACGATTCACCTTAATAACCATCAAAGCACTATTACTTTATCTAACACTACTAATCAAGAAGGTCTATCGGAACAAGGCTCCATTTATCTTTTACTCATGGACACAACTCTTGTTGCAATTGGAAAAACAGAAACAAAGGCGTCCTATGAGAATATAGAATTTAACAAAGTGATCACCATCACTCCTCCATGGGATATTGAACTTAACTATTTAGAACAACTATTCATTGCAGAGGCTACAGAAAATGGTATCACGCTTGCTGAAAGTTCTCAAAAAGAGACAAAGATTCCCATAAACTATGAAAAAAACATCACCAACTATAAAAACGAAGTATTACTAGTTCTCAAAACATTTGGCTACTCATTGACCTCGGAGGAAAAACCTAAAAAGACCAACGCCAAACCCGCTAAAGCTCGTCATAAATGGACAAAAGAAGTCAGTCAAATCGAATTCTTTATTGATACCAGAGAGAGCAAAGCGACTGCCCTTTGGCACAAACGAAATGAAATGCTTCTAAAAGCAGGAGCAACCTTGATGAAAAAACCACCATTAAATAAAGACGGTTCCCTAGGTTTCTCCGCAAAAATGGGAGAAAGAATCCGACAGGACCATAAAGACCAGATAAAAAATTTCGTTACAACTGAAGATATTATTTTAAAAAGTGTTAATGAAGTGGGGTTATTTTTATATTTTGGCGGGACGAATAGTTGGCTGGAATTAGTAGATGCCAACGGTAAAACGTTGAATGAATGGACCGTTGTTTAGTAGTAAGGATGCTTATTTTTAAAAGGAATGCTCCATACAAAAAACTGTATAACGTTTTTTGCAGGAGGCATTCCTTATTCATTTACTTCTTTCGTTTACTTTTCAATTCAATGTAGGCTTCCTTTAACCACGGATGAATCACTTTTATATCATGATTCAGCAAATAATCAATATAATAATAGGCAGCCTCTTCTAAAGAACTATCCAACGCTTTTAGAAGTCCGCTAAGATATGGCGGCTCTCCTCGTTGATCCCACTTTATTTTATCGGCAATAAACACAACTAAATCGAGTTCCGAATACTGTTCTTTCAACGTTGTATGGCATTCAATAGCAGATAGTATCATTGGATCATCCACCTTAAATTCATTCAAAGCTATTTCCTTTGAAATTTTCTGATGAATAATCAATGGAAACTCTATTTCTTCTTTGCACAAAGTGATCCCCATTGCATTTGCTACATCAATTCTCTGATCATTTGGATAAATAGCAGAAATATCGTGCAAATAACCAGCAATCTGAGCTTTAGTAGGATCATCCAAAAAAAGCTTCCCTAATTCATAGGCATAATCCCCTACAGAAACACAATGATAATAAGTCTCTAAACAATCATGATACACAAGAAATTTTTTTATTGACTCTTTTTCAACCATTTTTATCCTATGCTCCCCTCTCATCCACTTTATCCTATCACGAAATGCCCAAAATAATCTACAGCATACATAACGCATACCTCCGACAAACTCTTCCCTTTGATTCTTTCTACTATTAGTTAGTATAATGAGTATGATTTTTTAGAATGGACTAGAGAGTAACAGACTGGAGATTATCTAATGACAACTAATTTTTGGGCAGAATTACCGAAGCCTTTTCTATTTTAGCACCAATGGAAGATGTGACAGATGTAGTCTTTCGCCATGTTGTGAAAGAAGCTGACGCGTCAGATGTTTTTTTCACGGAATTTACCAATTCAGATAGCTATTGTCATCCCGATCGAAAAGAAAACGTGCAAGGTCGGTTCGTTTTTACTGAAGATGAGCAGCCGAATTAATCGATGCAGCAAAAGCTGGCGGCTTACCAGTTAGCGTGAAAACGCGTATTGGGTATGCAGAAATGGAAGACTGGATTACTCATCTATTGAAACAAGATATTGCCAATTTATCGATTCATTTACGGACACGAATGAGATGAGTAAAGTAGATGCTCATTGGGATTTAATTCCTCAAATTGTGGAAATCCGCGACCGAATAGCCCCCTAAACACTTATTACAATTAGCTGAACAATATGATGTGAATGGCATTATGATTGGTCGAGGTATTTTTAAAAACCCTTATGCATTTGAAAAAGAGCCAAAAGAGCATTCGCCTCCAAAGTTACTTGGCTTATTGGAGATGCAGCTTGATTTACAAGATCATTATGCTAAAATCGTTCCGCGCTCAATTGTTGGTTTACATCGTTTCTTTAAGATTTATGTGAAGGGATTCCCCGGTGCTAGTGATTTACGGGTGAAATTAATGAGGACGAAATCGACGGATGAGGTTCGTGAGATTCTGAGAGAATTTTATAAAGAAAGAGCCAGTGAGTCTTCAACAGATTGAGTTTATTAAATAGTTTTTTAGGCGCTCTCTAGAAATAGGGGCGCTTTTTAGTATGCATTTTTCATGGTTTTCGATACGGAGCACATAAAAAAGTACCCACTTTTTGCAGGTACTTCATACAGGTATTACAGTATTTCTTTATGGGTACATAGTAATTTGTCACTTTTGGCTTACTCTATTTTATAATACACATAGTCTGCACGAACAGCCGTACCAGTGTTTTGAGTACCTACAGCGACAATTTTATCTTTGCTGATATCACCTTCGAGTAAGTCTCCCATTATCCCTTTTGGTAAAAACGATACATAAATTGCTGCACTAGGTAGATTACTTTTTAGGGCAATGAAACCTTGGTTTTCTTCAAGCGTTAATTGCTGTTCATAAGATTTAACTTTGTTATTTTCTCCCATATATGATACTAACTCAGGTGTCCCATCTGGTGAATTTAATGTGGGTATGTCTACGCTTAGTCCCATTATTTCCGCTGGTTGTTTCTGATTAGAAATGTCGGTAAATTTTATTGTATTGTTTTCCACAAATATCGTTTGACCTAAGCCATTTCCCCAAGCGCCATTGAGACTTGAATAATCTCCTTGTTGAATTTGTGATAGATTCATTTCTACAGGTGCTACTTCTGCTGTTGGCTCTTCTTTTACTTCTTCCTCTGATTTATCCGTTTCTTTTGTATTTTGAACGGTGCTTGATTGTTCAGTTGTTGATGCTTTGGTTTCTTTAGAGCTAGAAGTTACTTTAGTATTAGATAAAGAGCGATCCGTATTAGTGGTTGATTTAGCTGGTTTGTTACATCCGATTAATGCACCTGAAAGTACCATACACAAACTTAACAAAAGAGTTCTTTTCACTTTTTTCATAATTAATCCCCCATGTATTTCATAAGTCCTCGAACTATCCTTATAATTTCCATAGTAATATATATTACAAGTTGCGTCTACCTCTAAGAGATGTTTTGAATCTTACAGATGTAATATTTTTGAGAATTGGCTTTTAATAGATATTAATATGGTTCCAGGTTATTGGAAATAACAATTGTTTATTCTTATTTAATTGAAAATTAATTACTGTTAACAGAGTTTTTAGTGTTGGAATTATTCATTATTATTTAGAACAAAAAAAGACACTTTCCAAAACTGGAAAGTGCTTTGAAACATTGTAATTGAATGGTATCTTCCAATAATTAACGTTTTGAGAACTGTGAAGCTTTACGAGCTTTCTTAAGACCTGGTTGTGTGACAGAGATTTTGAAAGAGTTGAAAAACCCTTTATTAGCAACGAATTGAACAATATTCCAATAGTTACGGTTTTATTGAATTTCATCATATTTTAATATCTTCGTACCTCAAGACGTACCCAAAAATACACGTGAATCAGAACAAGACTATGCATGTTAAAATAACAATATATTAGCTTACATATTGGTTGGAAAATACATTGAAGAACAATACTGTTATACAATTTTTTGACATTTTAAATATTTCTTTACTTATAGATGAAGAAACATTGATCTAAAGTAACTTGCTTCTAATTTCCACTATTTTTATCATATTCTATAAATCATTTTTACAATAAACTATAGTTAAAAACTACTTTATTTAGATAAAATATTTAATAGGTATTATCATTTTTAAAAACATAGTATTGATTGGGATCAGTACGAGATGAGGCTATTTTTTCTATTGTCTCCTTAGCTTCTAAACTTTCTAAAATTTTTCTAGCAGTATTTGTACTATTTTTCATGTCCTTAGCCAGTTGAGCTGTTTTTATTTTTCCTTTATTATAAATAATAGATAAAGCTCGTTGTTCTCCTAAAGTTAATTCAGACCACTCAATTGATAACTTATCTTCAATATCTTCAGATTGCCGTAATTTTCTAATATAGATATTGTTTTTCAAAGTCAATTTAACAGTGTTATTTTTTTCTACATATATAGGATCGTCTAAAAAAAATGCTTCCATTTGGCTATAAATTCTATCCACACCTTCCCCAAACTCTCTTACCCACTTTAAATCATTCATAGTTCTGGCTATTACGGGATTTTTAGAAAAGTGAACTTCCCTGATATTTTTAGGTGTAACAATAGATGGAAACTTCCCTGGGCTTTGGATTTCTAATCGATCATCATACATCATAACTCTAATATCATCTCCCGATATATTATAAGATCGATGAATTGCTGCATTTACTAATCCTTCTATCCATGCTTCCTTAGGATATTCTGGAGCTTTTTCAAATTTTTTAGTACCTATATTAAGAAAATTAAACTCCCTTAATTGATTTTCAACGATATTTATTATTTTATATAAAATAGTCGGAAGAGGACCTTCTATCGTTTCATTTTTTATTACATTCATACGAGTTCCAGTCTGCGCTTCTGAACCTTCATAACGAATAAATCTCATTTTAGCATTCGGCAAAAATACATGTGGATACTTGCTAAATAATATTATTGATGCATTTGTAAGTACATATTCCTTGTTAGATAATCTCTTAGCTAAACCTCTAGAAAAAAGAAGATTCCATATATCATCTTTCTTATAATCATGAATTTCTTTAAAACGTTCTAATAAAGATTCATCTAAATCTTCCAACAAACATTCTGAATTTGTTTCGCTTTCAAAACTTCTTGAACCACGCTCATATTCCAAATCTTTTCTCTGTTCGTAGGATAACTCTTTAGTTTCATCACCTACTCTAGTAAAAACTTTATCTTTCATTGTTGAATATACCTTTTCATAACTAGGATCTACTTCTATCAATAATATTCTATCCTTATTACCATTTGATTTCGTTATCTCTCTAAATTCATGCCTTATAGGTAACACAGGTTTACAACAATCATATCCCACTTGAATAAGATCATTTATTTTAATTGAATCTAATTGATTAACTCCTTCTAAATTCCCGTCATCAATTCCCACAGCCACAATTCCACCATTAGTATTTGCAAATGCTACTAATGTCTCTGCCAATTTTTGCGCTTTAATTTTGCCCGATTTTCTATCAAAAAAAGCACTCTCTGACATTGTTCGTATCTTTTCTATATTGACTGTTTTTATATTCATAGTATCCTCCTAACACTTTCATGTCATCTCTTTTCATTTAACATTGTACTTTCTTTTTCTTGTTAACTCAACATTATAACTTTTTTAAATTTTACTATCACTAAATTTTTCTAACTTGCTACATTTTTTTCTTCTGAACTGCTTACTTTACTTCGCAACTTTTGTCCACACTTCTCAACTTTTTTACTTACACTTGCTACACTTTTTTCTTCTGAACTGCTTACTTTACTCCGCAACTTTTGTCCACACTTCTCAACTTTTTTACTTACACTTGCTACACTTTTTTCTTCTGAACTGCTTACTTTACTTCGCAACTTCTGTCCACACTTCTCAACTTTTTTACTTACACTTGCTACATTTTTTCTTCTGAACTGCTTACTTTACTCCGCAACTTTTGTCCACACTTCTCAACTTTTTTACTTACACTTGCTACACTTTTTTCTTCTGAACTGCTTACTTTACTTCGCAACTTTTGTCCACACTTCTCAACTTTTTTACTTACACTTGCTACATTTTTTTCTTCTGAACTGCTTACTTTACTTCGCAACTTCTGTCCACACTTCTCAACTTTTTTACTTACACTTGCTACATTTTTTTCTTCTGAACTGCTTACTTTACTTCGCAACTTTTGTCCACACTTCTCAACTTTTTTACTTACACTTGCTACATTTTTTTCTTCTGAACTGCTTACTTTACTTCGCAACTTCTGTCCACACTTCTCAACTTTTTTACTTACACTTGCTACATTTTTTTCTTCTGAACTGCTTACTTTACTTCGCAACTTCTGTCCACACTTCTCAACTTTTTTACTTACACTTGCTACACTTTTTTCTTCTGAACTGCTTACTTTACTCCGCAACTTTTGTCCACACTTCTCAACTTTTTTACTTACACTTGCTACATTTTTTTCTTCTGAACTGCTTACTTTACTTCGCAACTTCTGTCCACACTTCTCAACTTTTTTACTTACACTTGCTACATTTTTTTCTTCTGAACTGCTTACTTTACTTCGCAACTTCTGTCCACACTTCTCAACTTTTTTACTTACACTTGCTACATTTTTTTCTTCTGAACTGCTTACTTTACTTCGCAACTTCTGTCCACACTTCTCAACTTTTTTACTTACACTTGCTACACTTTTTTCTTCTGAACTGCTTACTTTACTCCGCAACTTTTGTCCACACTTCTCAACTTTTTTACTTACACTTGCTACATTTTTTTCTTCTGAACTGCTTACTTTACTTCGCAACTTCTGTCCACACTTCTCAACTTTTTTACTTACACTTGCTACATTTTTTTCTTCTGAACTGCTTACTTTACTTCGCAACTTCTGTCCACACTTCTCAACTTTTTTACTTACACTTGCTACACTTTTTTCTTCTGAACTGCTTACTTTACTTCGCAACTTCTGTCCACACTTCTCAACTTTTTTACTTACACTTGCTACACTTTTTTCTTCTGAACTGGTTAGATGAGAAAGACAATGACTAAAAGCAAGTTTCTTCTAGCCCACTCATTCGTAGTCGCAACGAATGCAAAAGAAAACCACTCTATTCGCCGTAGAGTGGTTTTTGTGCTTCATTAATAAAATAGTATCGTTTCGCACAATCATCATACCAAATATAAGATTAAAAATCAAATTTAGTATCACTTGATTATTTTTATTACAATGATTTCAGCATGGCTAAAATGCTTTCTAATTGTTCGCTTTCAAATTCTACTAACTTCTTATTAATTTCTTTTAGATAATAATCTTTTGTCTTTGTTTCATTAAGAAACTCATTTACCGGAACATCTAAATACTCACAAATAATATATAGCATTTGGATAGAAGGCGTTACACGTTTGTTTTCAATCGAATTTATGTAGTTATCACTTTGTCCAATCGCTAAACTCATCTCTCTTGCACTAACATTCTTTTTTAATCGAAAATAATTTAATTTTTTGGATATGAAATTTCGTAAATCTGATTCGTGCATATACCTCTCTCCTCTCACACATAATTCTACAACATAAAACACTAAATATACGAGTTTTAAAAATCTATTTCTCTTGAAATTGATTTTTAAAAAGTTTATAATTCAATTAAAGCACATTTTTAATGTGTATAACTTTTTACAATAACAACTCTAGGAGGAAAAATAAAATGAATAAAGAAACAAAAAAAGAAGTACTCATTACAAAAAACAACCACCCCATTAAGGAAATCACGTATCAGGATATGTATCAATTAAAAGATACATTTGACCAAATTTCTTCATGGAAAGAAGCTTTAGCTGTATTAAATAGTTTTTTTAATAACAGAGACGTCATGCCCTTCAATAAGAAAAAGATTACGAAAGAATTTCACGCTAGCTCTTATATTTTCAACGCCTTCTATCAAGATTTCTTAAACAATGCAACAATTTTAGAAAAACAAATTGAAGAGTTAAAAAACAGACCTAAGGTTAAAGTCGAAAAATCTTTTGCTATTTTGCTGGATTCTAAGGGGCGAGAATTGTACTTTTACAACGACTAGCTCATTGGTTTCTGCAAACGGTGGGCATGTTACGCTAAAAGCCTCTGAGAACTAGCCAAAGTATTGCTATTTTGTGAGTTCCTCGGGGTACAGACAAAACTATATGCCCAATAAAAGAAGTCAACAGCGTTTTGTGCTGTTGACTTCTTTTGTTGGGGTTTATCTCTAAAACGATTCTATCTCTTTAAATTTTGTATTTCCTTCTGAACTTCTTCACTGAACATTTTCAAACGGTTCTTTGGTGCTAATTCAACCTTATAAAGATCACTTACTTCACTGTATCTATAAACTTTAACAACTTCCTCTAGTTGCTCTTTATCAATTCCATAGTAGATAATTGTTGAATTATCTATTGTTAATCCAATCTCCTCAAAATTAGCAGTAAAAATATTATGCTCTCCTTTTTTCTCTAAAAATTCTGGAAAAGAGAAATACAATTTTTTATTTTTCTCGTTAGGGGCAAACGGTGTCACGTGCATTGTATTTTTTTCTACATCCGCATAAACATAATACATTGTGTCCAGCTGACTAAAGTTTTCACTCTGTTCTATAAAATCATTGCTATAACTTCCAGCATACAAATTAGGCAAGCCCAACACAGAAGTATAAACAAATTCCCCGACGCTTTTTCCGTATGTTCCATTGTCTATGAAATATTTAGCAACTGCCAACCACATCATATCATCATACTTACGTTTTTCTGGTGGAATTGTTTCAAAAATTTCTAAAAGAATACTGTTGCTAAGTCTCACACCAAAATTCTGTTCGATTAAATCATATAAATATTCATCAGCTTCACCATACAATACTTTTTCTGGCATTCTATTTCCTAATAAAGCAATCTTATCTAACTTTTCTTTTTTTGGGAGACTAACCCCTTTTTCCCAATTATTAACAGAACTTCTAGGAGAATCGCCAACTAATTGACCAAATTCATCCATACTATAACCTAAATTTGTCCTAATTTCTTTAATTCTTTCTCCAACTCTTTTTTTATTGGGCTTCATAATTCTTGTTCCTTTCAACTAATATGCTAAATTCATCATAACAGATTCCATAATTAGAGTAAAATACATTTGTACTATTTTTTGTACTAAAATATATTGACAAACTATCTAATCTTATTTTATACTACACTTGTACTAAAATTCGTACTAAAGAAAGAAGGAATGTAAAATGGCAGTAAAAATTAGTGATTTAGTTCTACCAGAAAGCAAATTAGAAAAAGAATACCAAGTAGTACAAGTAACAAGATGGCAAAAAGACGGTGAAGCACTGGGTTGGACATATGAATGTGTCTTACCAAAATTAAGATATGAAAAAGTCAGTGTGAAAGTTACAAGTGAATTTCCTGTTATTGCCCAAGAAGAGTTAGAAAAACAAGGGATGGTTTTAGTTGGGTTTGATGGATTAACTATCTCGGCTTGGGGTCGTGCAAATGGGCAATTTGTTAGTTACGGACTTTCTGCTACGGCAAAATCTGCAAAACTCGTTACTCAAAAATAATGGAAGAGCAATTTTTTACCGCCCATGAAGTCGTTCAACAAGTTCATGGGCTTCACTCTCTATCTACGTTAAATAAGTGGGCAAATTTCATTCAAAAAGAATGTGAGTATACTTTTCAATACGAGTATATCCCCTTTGCCAGTCATGGACGAAAAGGACAAACAAAACATCATCGGAAAACAAGAGTATTTTCTACAGAAGAAATTCAAAAACTTCAAGAAGTCGCTCATTTAATTCCGAAAATTGGACGTGATAAAGCTTTAAGACAATTATTTGATGTTCATAAGAAAGTTGATTTGATGAAACATCATGAACTCATTGACTTTATTACAGAGATTTTCAATGAAAAATTGAGAGAAAGAGATAAGGTTATCCATGCGTTAGTCAAACAGCATCATGACCTAGACAAACGAATCATTGATTTATCCCACAGAGTAAAACAGATAGAGAAAACTTCCGCACCTGATTCTGACAATACTTCCAGCGGGTGGTTTCGACGGAAGCGGTAGGGCAAGCAAGCCCAACACCGCTTTCCGATCGAAAACAACCACACGATGGACGTGTTGTCTGGAAGAAAGGCAACGCCTTTCTTCCCCTTTACTTGTTCTATAGGACAACATCTGGCGAAAATAAAGGCACGAGACTTAGTTTGTCATTCGCCACTCAATTTCTACTTTTAGGAGTGATAAAAACTGCATACGAGTTACAATCAGAAAATCATTGAAACTCCTACGTATATAGAAATTTGGGAATATGAGCAACCAATCTATTCAAAACGATCAAAAACAGAAGAAACGAAAAAAGAAAAACTTGAATGGCTAGAAGATAAAACAATACGAAAAAAATTCGATGAACTATCTGCACAAGGACAATATGACAGTTTAAAGAGAAAACAAAAACATTATAAAACCAAACGATTTGATATTGCACGATTAATTGACACAAACTTTGACAAACAAACGAAATTTCTAACATTAACCTTTAAAGAAAACATAGAAGACATTGACTATACAAATAGTGAGTTCAAAAAATTTATTAAACGATTAAATTACCAATTATATAAAACCAAGAAAGCTCACATTCGCTATTTAGCTACGTGGGAGAAGCAAAAACGCGGAGCTATCCATTATCACATTATTCTCTTTCACTTCCCTTACGTTCCTCATAAACAACTTTTGAGCATATGGGGACATGGTGCAGTTAGAATTAATAAAATTGATGTGGATAGTATCGAAAATCGAGGAAGATATATCAGTAAATATTTTGATAAAGAATTAGAGCTAAAGGAACATAAAAAGAAAGCTTTCTTCAAATCTCAAAATTTACGCCTTCCTAAAGAGACAAAGAAACGAACAGATACACCCTATAATGTTTCTAATCAAAAAGTATTAGTAACGAAAGAATACACAAAAAAGAAACCATTCTTTTTTAGAGAATGGAACTTATACGAAGTAACAGAACCAATACTTATGTTTGAAGAAAGCAAAGTTCGTTACACAAAAATCAAAAAAACTGGAGGAGATATTCATGAATGAACTCACTATTCTATTATCCGAACAACAACAGCTACATTTACAACAAACCATTCACCAATTATTAACAACCGAAGTTAACCAATTTAGAACAGAATTTGCTTTAAATACACGTTATATCAAAAAGAAACAACTCTGTAACTACCTCAATTTATCCAACAACACTTTAGATAAATTGATTGTAGAAGGATTACCCAAAATAAATATTCAAGGCGTTGTTCTATATGACAAAATAGAAGTTGATTGCTGGTTAAAAAAGTTTAGTCAGTCAGCTTGAAGCATGTTACACTCACTTTATAGTGGTCTTACATTCTGACGTGCAAGAAGGAAAGTAGGAAAAACTATGGCAATTAAAAAAATGAATAATGGAAAATATAAAGTAAATGTCTACATGGGTGCTGGTTTCTCTCGATTTGTTGCCTATGCCGATTCAAAAGAAGAAGCTATGATTCTTGAACAAGAAGCGAAACTCCAAAAACTAAAGGGAGAATTCAAGAAAAAGAAAGGCGATTACACCTTTAAAGAAGTTTATGAAATGTGGTGGAAAAAGAAGTATATTATTACTAAACACCATGAACAAAGTACATTAGATCGAACGAAAAGTGTTTTTCGTCTTCACATTCTCCCTTATTTAGGAGATAAAAAAATAAAGCATGTGTCATTTGATATTCTAGAAAATCTTCAAATTTTATGGGCATTTGGTGACGAAGAAAAGAAGATTAAACCTTATGCAAATTTCAAGGTTTGTGTATCTTATACAAAGCAAGTAATGAAATATGCTTTACTAAAAGGCTATATCGCTACTAACCCTTATGAATTACTGGAAATGCCTGTAAATGAAGCACTCAAACGAAAAAAGGAACAGAAACGGCGAAAGAAATATTATTCAATTGAAACGGTTCAAGAATCTTTAGAATTAATGAAAAAAGAACATGGCTTTCAAAACTATACCCTCTTAGCTTTAACTTATTATTTAGGTGCAACAAAAGGTGAAATTTATCCCCTCGTTTGGGCTGATATTGACTTTCAAAAACAATTAATCTCTTTATCACATAAGTTAGTTAAGAACAAAGAAACTGGCATATATGAGCGTGTAGAAGGAATGAAAAATGGCTACCGCTTTCGAGATGTTCCAATCAATGATACCATTGTAAATTTATTAAAAGAATGGAAGCAAAAACAAGAAATTGAATTGAAACAACTAGGAATTAAACAAACAGCTCAACAGTTTCTATTTACCTATGTGAATCAAAAAGGCGACGTCAACCAACCACTTCATACCGATTGGTTGAACAATAAGTTAAACCAACTAGAGAAAAAATATGGACTTCCTCATATCATCCCTCATGGTTTAAGACACACCTTTGTTTCAGATTTACTCAATCAAGGAATAGACGGTTTAATTATTAAATCTCTTGTCGGTCATGCAGAAACTTCCAACATGATTCGAGACGTTTACGGGCATACAAATGACCAAACAAAAATTGACACAATTAAACGTTTAGAAGAATATAGACAAGCAAAACAAGAGTAATTAGTTACGAGGTACGTAAAAGTCGTAACCAAACTCGTAACCAAATCAAAAAAAGACACCTTCCAAAAACTGGAAAGTGTCTTGAAATCCTTGATATAACAAAGATTAACGTTTTGAGAACTGTGAAGCTTTACGGGCTTTCTTAAGACCTGGTTTTTTACGTTCTACCATACGGGCATCACGAGTAAGAAGACCAGCGCGTTTTAAAGCTCCGCGGAAATCAGGATCTACTTCTAACAATGCACGTGCGATTCCGTGACGGATTGCACCTGATTGACCAGAGTAGCCTCCACCGTTAACGTTTACCATTACATCATAAGCGCCTTTAGTTTCAGTTACACCAAATGGTTGGTTGATAACTTCACGCAAGTCAGCGTGTGGAATATATTCTTCAACGTCTTTTTTATTTACAGTAATTTTACCAGTACCTGGTACTAAACGTACGCGGGCAACAGATTTTTTACGACGGCCAGTGCCGCTATATTGTACTTGAGCCAATGAATTTCCCTCCTTAAATTAGGTTAGTGATATCTAATACTTCTGGTTGTTGTGCAGCATGTGGATGTTCAGCTCCACCGTATACATTTAACTTAGTAAGTTGTTTACGACCTAAAGTGTTTTTAGGAAGCATACCTTTTACAGAAGTTTCAATTAAACGACGAGAGTTTTTATCGCGTAATTCACCAGCAGTAACAGATTTCAATCCACCTGGGTATTGACTGTGACGGTAGTAAATTTTGTCAGTTGCTTTATTACCTGTTAATTTAACTTTGTCTGCATTGATTACGATTACGAAATCTCCAGTATCCACATGAGGTGTGAATGTTGGTTTATTTTTTCCACGTAAGATAGAAGCGACTACAGTTGAAAGACGACCCATAGGAACGTCTGTTGCATCTACTACATACCATTTACGTTCTGTTTCGCCAGCTTTGGCCATATATGTTGTACGCACGTTTTTTTCCTCCAATTTTCTATTCGATGTTTGACATACACTTGAGTTTCCGGGGCTCATTGTGGGGCAAACAATACCATTTAACATAATACCCTCTATCGCTAGTAAAGTCAATGAATTTCTGTGTTTTTCCCCTTTTTTTCTTTCACTCTCTGACCATTCTAAAAAATAATTTTTATTTAAAAAATGCATCAGTCAAAATTATGCGTAATGTATACTACGCCAACCGCCTCCTTTCGGACTGTATATTTTATCCTTTTTAATCGAAATAATGCATAATTATTTATAAAAAGTGTTGATTTTTGTATTTTCAAGTGCTATGATGAGAACAATCAAAAAAGATAAATTAGAAAATAAGGAGTGTTTTGGATGAAAGAAAAAGTTGTGTTAGCCTATTCTGGCGGATTAGATACCTCTGTTGCAGTTAAGTGGTTAGTCGATGAAGGATATGATGTAATTGCTTGCTGCTTAGATGTTGGTGAAAAAAAAGACTTAGACTTCATCAAAAATAAAGCACTCGAAGTCGGTGCTTCCGCTTCTTACACTGTTGATGCAAAGGAAGAATTTGCTCATGAATTTGCTTTAATAGCGTTACAAGGACACACCTTTTACGAGCAATCTTACCCATTAGTCTCTGCCCTATCCCGCCCTCTAATTGCTAAAAAATTAGTAGAGTTAGCACATGAAACAGGTGCCACCACCATTGCCCACGGTTGTACAGGAAAAGGGAATGACCAAGTACGTTTTGAAGTAGCAATCAACGCCCTTGCACCCGAGCTCAATGTGATTGCACCTGTTCGTGAATGGAAATGGTCACGGGAAGAAGAGATCAATTATGCTAAAGAAAAAGGCGTTCCCGTACCTGCCGATTTGGATAATCCGTATTCTGTTGATCAAAATCTTTGGGGACGTGCCAATGAATGCGGTATTCTAGAAGATCCTTGGGCAACACCACCAGAAGGAGCTTACGAGCTAACCGCTAGTTTAGAAAATACGCCCAATGAAGCAGACATTATCGAATTAACGTTTATCGAAGGTGTACCTACTGCGATTAACGGTCAAGAAATGTTGTTGTCTGACCTGATCCTCTACTTAAATGATTTAGCTGGCAAACACGGCATCGGCCGAATCGATCATGTTGAAAACCGTTTAGTCGGAATCAAATCTCGTGAAGTGTATGAATGTCCGGCAGCTATTACCTTGATGACCGCCCATAAAGAGTTAGAGGATTTGACCTTTGTCCGTGAAGTTGCTCATTTCAAACCACTTATTGAAAATCAACTTTCCCAACTGATTTATGATGGACTATGGTTCAATCCACTAACTGATGCCTTGATTACTTTTTTAAAGTCTACGCAAAAATATGTAAATGGCGTCGTGCGTGTAAAATTATTTAAAGGTCATGCAATTGTCGAAGGACGTAAATCTGACAATAGTTTATATAATGAAAACCTAGCTACTTACACATCTGCCGATACTTTCGATCAAGATGCTGCTGTCGGCTTCATTAAGCTTTGGGGGTTACCAACAAAAGTCCATGCAGAAGTTCAAGCTTCACTTACTAAAGATAATTAGTGATTAGTAGCGTTCAATAATGAATAATCATACACAAAAGAGGGATGCGTAATGGAAAAATTATGGGGTGGACGTTTTGAAGGAAAGAGTGAAACCTGGATTGATGCCTTTGGCGCTTCTATTTCTTTCGATCAAAAATTAGCCAAACAGGATATTATAGGCAGTTTAGCACATGTAAAAATGCTAGCAAAAACTGGTATTTTAACTGAAGATGAAGCCCAACAAATAATCGCTGGACTTAAGACCATTCAGCATAAATTAGCAGCTGGAGAACTTGTATTCACTATAGAAAACGAAGACATTCATCTAAATATTGAAAAATATCTACATGAAGAAATCGGTTCTTTAGCTGGAAAATTGCATACAGGTCGTAGTAGAAATGATCAAGTAGCGACAGATATGCATCTGTACTTAAAAGAAATCGTTCAAGAAGTAAGTCAAAAACTCCATCTGTTTCGTCAAGTGTTGGTTCATAAAGCTGAGGAAAACATCGAAACAATCATGCCAGGATACACTCATTTACAACATGCACAACCCATTTCATTTGCGCATCATATGATGGCTTATTACGGGATGCTGACTCGTGATCAAGAACGTTTTTCCGAAAGTTTGAAACGTATTGATATTTCTCCTTTAGGTTGTGCGGCTCTCGCTGGAACGACTTTTCCAATTGATCGAGCTTATTCCGCTGAATTACTAGGATTTTCTACGATTTACGAAAATAGTTTAGATGGGGTTAGTGATCGTGATTTCATTTTGGAATTTCTTAGTAACAGCTCAATTTTAATGATGCATTTATCACGCTTTTGCGAGGAAATCATTTTATGGTGTAGCCATGAATTTCAATTTATTGAATTAACTGACACTTTTTCTACAGGCAGCTCTATTATGCCTCAGAAAAAAAATCCAGATATGGCAGAATTAATTAGAGGAAAGTCCGGCCGCGTATACGGCAATCTATTTAGCCTTTTAACGGTTTTAAAAGGACTACCCCTAACTTATAACAAAGACTTGCAAGAAGACAAAGAAGGCATGTTTGATACGTCTCACACGATTTTGACTAGTTTAGAGATCATGGCGGGCATGGTAGAAACGATGAAATTGAATAAAGAGACGATGGAAAAGTCCACCGAAAAAGATTTCTCAAACGCGACAGAACTTGCGGACTATCTTGCTAGTAAAGGGATACCTTTCAGGCAAGCACATGAAATTGTTGGAAAATTAGTTTTAGAATGTACAAAAAAGGGCATCTATCTCCAAGATATCTCTCTGGAAGATTACCAAGCAATTACACCTTTGATCGAATCAGACATCTATCAAACCCTAGCATCAAAAACAGCAATCGAACGTCGACATTCTTATGGTGGAACAGGATTCGATCAAGTAAAAAAAGCGATTGAGCGTAGCAAACGGACATTGGAAAAGGAAAAAAGGTATAAAAGATAGTGCGCTATCTTCTATACCTTTTTAATTAACGAGTTTTCGTACGTGAATCTGCATCAATACCAGGTGCTTTACCTAATTTTGCTTGCAACATCCAAATATTTTTCTCGATATCTGTTTTATTTGCGATAAAAATATCTTGTGTAGAATCATCGCCTTCTTCACCAGAAACCTCAATTCCTTTTTGATATAAATCTGCTAAATAGCGGTAACCTTCTACTAATTTTTCCATACGCTCAGGAATTGTGCGCTCATATGTGCCAATTTCATCTGCAATACCAGTATGATCGGCAAATTCTTGTAATGTTGAGTAAGGAGCTCCGTCTAATGTGATTAAACGTTCAGAAATAACATCTAATTGATCATTGATTTGATCCATAAATTCGTCCATTTTTGGATGCAATGTCAAAAATTCTGGTCCACGCATATACCAATGAGTCTGGTGAATAACCACTGAAAACTGGCTTAAGTCTGCAACAAGCTGATTCAATACTTCTTTTGTTTGTTCAAATTTCATTATACATCATCCTCCTAAATTCTTTATCTACATCTATAATTGTAGTACGAAACGACAAAAAAGTACACTAAAATCTTTCATTTTAATAATATTTTTTATTTAATAATTATTATAAACTGAAACACTAGTTGTTGTTAAGAATCGGTTGTTTATCTATTGAATCGATAATCTCTTTTGCCACATCGTTCATCGCTTCTTGTAATTCTTTATTCATTGTATCACTATTTTTTGCACCTGAGATAAAAGCCATGAACAAATTGGATACTTCATCCTTTTTATCGTTCGGTACAAACCATTTGCCTTTTTCTTTCTCTAAATGCACTTTTAATGCAACTGGATCTGTTTTGACTTTAATTGTCTGTAACTGCTCTTTTAAAATAGAAAATGTTGAATCCAGTGTTTTTTGATCATCTTTGGCTAACTCTGGGTTAGCTAGCGTGTCTTTGACTAACTCTCTTGTCATTTCCTTCATCGCACTTACAAGATCTAAACCCGTAACATAATAGGTAATTTCTGCTCCATTCTTTTTTTCATCCACTTGAACAATTTTGTACGTTGTTTTATCTTTTACTTGTCGTAAAAGTTCTTTTGTTAATTCCTTAGCTTCTTTTTTTGAAACTTTTGCGCCCGCGGAAGACAAACCTTGAGCAAAACTTTCTTCAAAAATTTGGCTATTTTTATCTAATTCTTTGCCAGCTTTTTTCCCATCACGAAATTCTTTAGCAAATGTACTTTCTTCTTCTTGATAGACAAGGCGATCAACAAATAATTCTCCTGCATCTTCTGCTGAGATTCCTTTGCCTCCGCAGCTTGTCAGCAATACTATTACCAAAACCAAAGAAGTCATCCATAATTTTTTCATTTCCTTTCCTCCATTCTCTTACTTACTAGTAAAACAAGTCCGCAGATATTTGTCAAAAAAACTTTAGCCTAAATCTGCTCTTAACTTTGCTAGTTGATGATAGCTGGCACACATTTGTTGTTGTGTTACTACGAATAATGGATACATTTGCTGATATACTCGATGGTTTTTGTTATTGGGCTTTATTATCTCATAAACCTTCACTTGTTTACATGCAGCCTCTAGGTCAGCCATCTCTCCTAAACTCTGCCAACCTAACAAGACCGCTCCTAACGCCGACGCTTCAATACTTTGTGTCAGAGAAAGATTGTAGCCCAAAACGTCGGCCATCACTTTTTTAAACACCTCTGAATCAGCAAAGCCGCCTGTCGCTCGAATTTCATTTATCGGTCCACCTAGGTCTTCCAATTCTGTCAAAATACGTTTTAAATTTAAACAAATCCCTTCAATTACAGCTCGCATCATGAGTTTGTTATCATGGGTTCGTTTTAAACCAACAAAGCTACCTGTTGCTTTTGCATCCCATAATGGTGCACGTTCTCCTAATAAATAAGGATGAAATAGCAATCCTTTAGCTCCTACTGGCGTTTCGTCTACAAGTTTCATTACTTCGTCATAAGGATTTTTCCCAGACATACGAGCTACATCTTGAACTTCTTTTAATAATGTTTCACACGCCCAATCAAAAATGCCTGCACCATTACTAGTAGCTCCGCCAATCACCCAATGTTTTTCATCTAAAACACAACAAAAGGTCTCTGCTTGCGGATGTGTACTCGGTTTTTCGACAATATATCGTAACGCACCGCTTGTTCCAACAGTTAATGTAGCAGTTCCCTTCGCTAGAGCCCCTAAACCTAAATTAGATAGCGGACCATCCGCACCGCCTAAGACAAAGATCGTTTTTGCTGACAAACCTAACACTTCTATCCATTCATTTTTTAATCCAATCAATTGATGTGTCGGCTTCACCAATTTAGGCAATTGCTCTGCGTTAATCCCCATCTCAGATAGCGCTTGTTGATCCCAAGTAAGATCATGAATATTTAAAAATCCTGTACCTGAAGCTGTACTAATATCTGTAATATATTGATCAAATAACTGATAAAAAACATACTCTTTCATACCAATAAACATCACTGCTTGATTATATATAGCAGGTAATTCTTCTTTTATCCAACGAATTTTATGAAAAGGCGTCATTGGATGCATAGGCAAACCTGTATTTTGATACAGCGTTTGCCCCACAGCAGTATCTTTTAATTCTTCTGCATATTTTTCCGCTCGATTGTCTGCCCATGTAATGACTTGCGTTAACGGTTGATTTTTTTTATCCATTACAATCAGCCCATGCATCGCTGTAGAAAATGATACCAATGAAACTTCAAGCGGATGCACCTCAAAGACAACTTGTTTGATGCATGTAAGAACTGCTTGGAAAATTTGATTCACCTCTTGTTCTGCCATACCTTCTGTCTCTTGAATAAGTGGATAGCGAACATAGGCTGATGTTCGGACTGTTCCATCTTGATTAAAAGCTACTGCTTTTGTTTGAGTCGTTCCCATATCTACACCGATTGCTATTTTCTCCATTTTATCGCCTCATTTCTCACTTTCATTATTCCTAATAAAAAAAGAATTGTCTAGTGAAAAAAAAGTAAGTTGCGTATTTATGTAATGAAGGGAGTTTTTTTATGTTGTTTATTCATTTTCTCATTGGATGTGTCATCGGTTCATTTCTTTGTTTAGTCGCAGAACGTGTGCCTGCTGGGAAATCCATTTTATTTCCTGCTTCTCATTGTTCTTATTGCCAGACACCACTAAAATCATTTGAACTAATCCCAATTCTGTCTATTTTATTTGTACGCTTTAGATGTCGCTATTGTCAGCAGAAATTATCAATCGTGTATTTTTTAAGCGAACTGCTTTGCGGTCTTCTTTGTTTACTAGTGACTTTCATAAATATTCAGCCGTTATACTTTCTATTGTTTTTATTTACAGCTATTCTGCTTTCTTTGACAGATATTTTTTATTTAATAGTGGAACCAGTCATTTTTTATCCTTCAGCTATTTTATTAAGTATCATTCATATGTATTTAGCCTTACCACTTGATTTTTTGACAAGTCTAATTCTATTCGTTAGTCTACATCTATTAAATTATGTTCTTCCTCATTCCATAGGTGGAGGAGATATTATTTTACTGACTTTCTGGGGAGCACTTTTGGGTGGGCAGTCTTTGATTCTTTTATTGTTTGTTGCTAGCAGTAGTGGCTTGATTTTCATTGTTCTTTATCGATTACTCCTACACCAAAAACAAACTCAGCTACCGTTTGTCCCTTTTTTAAGTCTCGGTTTATTTATTGTATTTCTATACAAATAATTAATAACGTGGTTGGGTCATAACTCTAAGAGTCATATCTCAGCCATCTCAAATCCAGTAAAAGTTTGGAGTAAAAACGCCTAACTCCTTCTTCTTTCTCGAAGTTAGGTGCTTTTGTTCCAGCCTCTCCATTTATCTATTTATTTTTCCAATTTTTCCGAATAAATCCAGCTCGTCCAGATCCTTCTCGATATAGATTGTAGTGTACACTGTGTTTTTTATAGTAATCTTGATGATAGTCTTCTGCTGGATAAAAAGGCTGAGCTGGTTCAATTTTTGTAACGATTGGCTGAGTAAAACGACCACTTGCTTGTAGTGTCGCTTTGGATTTTTCAGCAATTTCCTTTTGTGCTTCATTTGCATAAAAGATAACAGGACGATAAGAATCACCGCGATCTGCAAATTGCCCTAAAGCATCTGTTGGATCTGTTTGTTGCCAATACGTTTCTACTAGTTTTTCGTATGACATAATCGTGGGATCATACGTTATTTCAACCGCTTCTGTATGACTAGTTGTTCCTGTTGTGACTTGTTCATAAGTTGGGTTTTCAACATGTCCTCCTGTGTAACCAGCTACAACTGAAATAATACCTGGTTGCGTATCAAAAGGTTTGACCATACACCAAAAACAACCGCCAGCAAAAATTGCTTTTTCGTAATTATGTTCCATGACCACTTCACCTCTTCTTTTTCTTTATCATAAGCCGAATAAAAAAATAATGAAATTACTTTGCCTATAAAAATGCCATTGACATGGGATGGTTCCCACATGATAAGTTAAACAAAAAGAAGGAGATGTGCAAAAAATGAAAATCATTATTGAAGAAAACTACGAAAAAATGAGCCGCGTTGCTGCTAACATTCTACTAGGAAAAATGCACCAACAAAAACGAGTCAACTTAGCAATTACCGCAGGCTCAACACCAGTTAAAATGTACGAGTACTTGGTTGCTGATGTAAAAAACAAATCTTATTTTGATAACGTTCATTATTACAACTTTGATGAAATCCCGTTCAGACAGAAAAAAGGGTATGGTGTAACTATGACAAATCTCAATAACCTTTTCTTTAAACCAGCAGAAATTCCTGAGAGCCAGATTCATCCATTAGACGAAATCAACTACAAATCGCAGGATAAAAGGATTGAACAAGACGGTGGATTAGACTTGATTTTATTAGGTATTGGCGCTGATGGACATTACTGTGGAAATTTGCCTGGAACAACAAAATTTGAAGATTTAACTTCTGTGGTAGATGAGAATGCTACCGAAAATATGAAAGATATTTTATTAAATGAGGTCGGTGGCGATGAAAATGAACGCCCTGATCTTTACGTTACAATGGGACCTAAAAGTGTGATGAGAGCTAAAGAAATTGTCTTATTTGCGACTGGGAAGAAAAAAGCAAGTATTATTAAACAAGCCTTTTTCGGTCCCATTACAAATGAGGTGCCCGCATCTTTACTGCAAACACACCCGAACCTAACAATTGTTTTAGATCAAGAAGCTGCATCAGAGCTTAACTAAATAAAAAAGGCTTGAAATCAACTGATTTCAAGCCTTTTTCTATCTATTTGTTCAACTCATTCAAAGCATCTTCAGCAGCCATTTGTGCTTCAATATCAGAGATACTGTAAACATTTTCGCTAGCTACGCCAACTTCTTTTGGTTCCATGTTACGGTAACGAGCCATACCAGTACCAGCCGGAATGATCTTACCGATGATAACATTTTCTTTCAAACCAAGTAATGGGTCTTTTTTACCGCGAATCGCAGCATCTGTTAACACACGAGTTGTTTCTTGGAATGACGCAGCAGATAAGAAACTGTTTGTTTCTAATGATGCTTTTGTGATTCCTAGTAAAACTGGACGACTTGTTGCAGGAACGCCGCCAGCTACTAATGTGTCATAGTTACGATCTTTAAATTCAGCGATATCTAGTAATGTGCCTGGTAAGATTTCAGTGTCACCTGGATCCATGACACGAACTTTACGAAGCATTTGACGAACCATTACTTCGATATGTTTATCGCCGATTTCCACCCCTTGCATACGGTACACACGTTGTACTTCACGCAATAGGTAGTTTTCAACAGATAAAACATCGCGAACTTGTAGTAATTGCTTAGGATCGATCGAACCCTCTGTCAATGGTTCCCCACGATGGATCGTATCGCCTTCAGCGACTTTCATACGAGCTGTATACGGAACTGTATACGTACGAGTATCTGTTTTTCCTTTGATTGTTACTTCTTTTTGACGTGTTGCAGGATCTTCAGAAATATCGATAACTTCACCGGTAACTTCTGTGATAACTGCTTGCCCTTTAGGATTACGTGCTTCAAAGATTTCTTGGACACGAGGTAGACCTTGAGTAATATCGTCTCCGGCAACCCCACCTGTATGGAACGTACGCATTGTTAATTGTGTACCAGGCTCTCCGATTGATTGAGCGGCAATTGTACCAACTGCCTCACCAACTTCAACACCAGAACCTGTAGCCAAGTTACGGCCGTAACAGTGTTTACACACACCATGTTTGGTATTACATGTAAATACGGAACGGATCGTTACAGTTTCAACACCAGCATCAACGATTTCTCTAGCAAGATCTTCTGAAATCAGTTGATCTTCGCCAATAATCATTTTGCCTGTTTCAGGGTGCATCACTGATTTACGAGTGTAACGCCCAAGTAGACGTTCTTCTAAAGGTTCAATGATTTCATTTCCTTCACGAATAGATTGAATCACTAGACCACGGTCAGTTCCACAATCGTCTTCACGAATAATAACGTCTTGCGCTACGTCAACTAAACGACGAGTCAAGTAACCTGAATCGGCTGTCTTCAAGGCTGTATCGGTCATCCCTTTACGAGCACCATGGGTAGAGATAAACATCTCTAAGACAGAAAGTCCTTCACGGAAGTTAGAGATGATCGGTAGTTCCATGATACGTCCGTTTGGAGCGGCCATCAGTCCACGCATACCAGCAAGCTGAGTAAAGTTGGAGATGTTACCACGGGCTCCAGAATCTGACATCATGAAGATTGGATTTTTAGCATCCATACTTTCAATCAGTTTTTGTTGGATCTCATCTTTGGCTTTGTTCCAAACACCAATAACACGTTCATAACGTTCATCATCTGTAATCAGACCACGACGGAATTGTTTTGTAATGTTTTCAACTTGTTTATGGGCATCATCGATGATTTCTTGTTTCTCATGCAATACCATGATATCTGCGATACCAACAGTCATACCCGCATGAGTAGAATGCTTATACCCTAAGTCCTTCATTCTATCAAGCATCTTAGAAGTTTCAGTGATATGGAATCTCTTGAATACTTCAGCGATGATGTTTCCTAAGTTTTTCTTCTTGAACGGCAATACTAAATCTTGCGCTTTAATATGCGCTGGAATATCCGTACCAGCTTCTACAAAATATTTATCAGGCGTTTGCACAGTTAAGTTGTAGTCAGTTGGTTCGTTCAAATAAGGGAATTCAATAGGCATAATTTCGTTAAAAATAATTTTACCTACAGTAGTGATCAAAATACGTTCTTTTTGCCAGTCCGTAAATGGTTTATCACCAAGTAATGTTGTTTGAACACCAATACGTGAGTGTAAATGAACATAGCCATTGCGCCATGCTAAAACAGCTT
Source organism: Enterococcus sp. 4G2_DIV0659 (assembly GCF_002140715.2). NCBI lineage: Bacteria > Bacillati > Bacillota > Bacilli > Lactobacillales > Enterococcaceae > Enterococcus > Candidatus Enterococcus mansonii. The sequence goes on from NZ_NGLE02000001.1 coordinate 1,558,650, forward strand.
CATTCATATCACGGAAGATCATGCCTTCCCCTTCACGGTCTTCTTCTTCCATCGTTAGGTAATAGTTACCCAAGACCATATCTTGAGATGGTGTAACAACTGGTTTACCATCTTTAGGGTTCAAGATGTTTTGAGCCGCTAACATCAGCATACGTGCTTCTGCTTGTGCTTCTTCGTTCAACGGAACGTGAACGGCCATTTGGTCTCCATCGAAATCGGCATTGTAGGCTTCACACACTAATGGGTGAAGACGAATCGCACGACCTTCGACCAATACAGGTTCAAAGGCTTGGATACCAAGTCTATGCAATGTAGGTGCCCGGTTAAGTAAAACTGGATGTTCTTGAATTACTTCTTCTAAGATATCCCAAACTTCATCCTCACCGCGCTCGATTTTACGTTTTGCATTTTTGATGTTTGTTGCGATTTCACGTTGAACTAATTCGCGCATAACGAATGGTTTGAACAATTCAATCGCCATTTCTTTTGGTAGACCACATTGATACATTTTTAGGTTAGGCCCTACGACGATAACGGAACGACCAGAGTAATCCACACGTTTACCAAGTAAGTTTTGACGGAAACGACCTTGTTTCCCTTTCAACATATGAGAAAGAGATTTCAATGGACGGTTACCTGGTCCTGTAACAGGACGGCCACGACGACCATTATCGATCAACGCATCAACAGCTTCTTGCAGCATACGTTTTTCATTTTGCACGATAATGCTTGGTGCATTTAAGTCTAATAGACGTTTCAAACGATTATTACGGTTGATTACACGACGATATAAATCATTCAAGTCAGAAGTCGCAAAACGACCACCTTCTAATTGAACCATCGGACGTAAATCTGGCGGAATAACAGGAATAACATCCATAACCATCCAGCTTGGTAAGTTTCCAGAAGCACGGAATGCTTCTAAAATATCTAGGCGACGAATCGCACGTGTTCTTTTTTGACCTTGAGCAGATTTTAACTCTTCTTTTAGTTGAGCTACTTCACCATCTAAGTCAACGTTATCTAATAATTGTTTCACAGCTTCCGCACCCATTGCTGCAGTAAAGCCTTGACCGTATTGATCACGTTTGTCACGGTATTCACGTTCTGTTAACAATTGTTTTTTCTCTAAAGATGTATCGCCTGGTTCAATTACTACGTATGATGCAAAGTAAATGATTTCTTCTAAGGCACGAGGACTCATGTCCAACACAAGACCCATACGAGATGGAATACCTTTGAAATACCAGATATGTGAAACAGGTGCTGCTAACTCGATATGTCCCATACGTTCACGACGAACTTTAGAACGAGTTACTTCTACACCACAACGGTCACAAACGATACCTTTATAACGAATACGTTTATATTTCCCGCAGGCACATTCCCAGTCTTTAGTTGGACCGAAAATGCGTTCACAGAACAACCCTTCACGTTCAGGTTTTAACGTACGGTAATTAATCGTTTCAGGTTTCTTTACTTCACCGTAAGACCAGCTTCTGATCTTTTCTGGAGAAGCCAAACCTATTTGCATACTTTCGAATTTATTTACATCGATCAAAAGGGATTCCCTCCATTCAATTAGTTAGAAAAGCTGAGTGAGCTATTCACCTTGGTTTGGAACTAGAAAGATCACCATGATTTTTCTAGTCCAAAACCAACGGATTTCATTGGCACTTTATACAAAATGTAAAACAATTAGTCTTTTGTATCTTCAGCAGTTTCTATTTCTTGTTCAAGCACTGCATCAGCTGCTTCTTTTGCTTCCGCTGCTTCTTTTTCTAATTGTTTCGCTGATTGTTGTTCTGCGAATTTTGTTAGGGCATCAACGGTGATCAAGTCATCATCATCATCGTCCATATCACGCAATTCGATTTCTTGTTCTTCAATGTCCAATACGCGCATATCTAATCCAAGTGATTGTAATTCTTTTACCAATACGCGGAATGATTCCGGAACGCCTGGTTTTGGAATTGGTTCACCTTTGACGATGGCTTCGTATGTTTTCACACGACCAACAACGTCATCAGATTTGTACGTTAAAATTTCTTGTAAGGTGTAAGCTGCACCGTATGCTTCCAGTGCCCATACTTCCATCTCCCCAAAACGTTGTCCACCAAATTGAGCTTTACCTCCAAGTGGTTGTTGGGTAACAAGTGAGTATGGTCCAATAGAACGGGCATGCAATTTATCATCGACCATGTGGGCCAATTTGATCATATACATCACACCAACAGAGATACGGTTATCAAATGGTTCACCAGTACGTCCGTCATAAAGAACAGTTTTCGCATCACGAGCCATCCCCGCTTCTCGAACAGTTTCCCATACATCCTCATCATTTGCACCATCGAATACTGGTGTTGCAATGTGGATACCTAACTGACGGGCAGCCATCCCTAAGTGCAACTCTAATACTTGTCCGATATTCATACGTGATGGTACCCCTAGTGGGTTCAACATGATATCGATCGGTGTTCCATCTGGTAGAAATGGCATATCTTCTTCCGGCATAATACGGGATACAACCCCTTTATTACCGTGACGACCAGCCATTTTATCTCCTTCATGGATTTTACGTTTTTGAACGATATAGACACGAACTAGCATGTTTACGCCTGGAGATAATTCGTCTCCTGCTTCACGAGTAAAGATTTTCACATCGTGAACGATTCCGCCGCCACCATGTGGCACACGTAGAGATGTATCACGCACTTCACGAGCTTTTTCACCAAAGATTGCATGTAGTAAACGTTCTTCAGCAGATAACTCAGTTACCCCTTTAGGCGTTACTTTACCTACTAATAGGTCACCATCTTTAACTTCAGCACCGATACGGATAATCCCCATTTCGTCAAGGTCTTTCAATGCATCTTCCCCGACGTTTGGAATTTCACGAGTAATTTCTTCAGGTCCTAATTTTGTATCACGAGCTTCTGACTCATATTCTTCAATATGGATAGAAGTATAGACATCATCTTTCACCAAACGACGGCTCATGATGATCGCATCCTCGTAGTTATACCCTTCCCATGTCATGAATCCGACAAGTACGTTTTGTCCTAAAGCCATTTCGCCTTCTTCCATAGAAGGACCATCTGCTAATGTATCGCCTTTTTCAACTTTTTCGCCTAAAAGAACGATTGGACGTTGGTTGTAACTTGTACCTGAATTTGAACGACGGAATTTTGTTACCATATATTTATCTAATGCGCCATTGTCACGGCGAACGCGTACTTCTGATGCATCCACGTATTCAACGACACCATCATGTTTACACAGTAATGCGGCACCTGAGTCATGTGCTGATTTGTATTCCATACCTGTACCCACAAGTGGTGAACGAGGTTGGATCAAAGGCACTGCTTGACGTTGCATGTTGGCACCCATCAAGGCACGGTTGGAGTCATCGTTTTCCAAGAAAGGAATACATGCTGTCGCAACGGCTACTACCTGTTTAGGTGAAACGTCCATGTAGTCGACTCTATCGATCGTTACTTCAAGGTTTTCACTTTGTAGACGAGCCATTACTAATTCTTCAGCGAATGTCCCATCTTCATTTAAGCGTGAGTTTGCTTGCGCTACGATATAGTGATCCTCTGTGTCAGCAGTTAAGTAATCTACTTGATCGGTTACTTTTCCTGTTGCACGGTCTACACGACGGTACGGTGTTTCGATAAAGCCAAATTTATTAACTTTGGCATAACTTGATAAGCTGTTGATCAATCCGATATTTGGACCCTCAGGCGTTTCGATCGGACACATACGGCCATAGTGGGAATAGTGAACGTCTCGAACTTCATAGCCGGCACGGTCACGAGTCAAACCACCAGGTCCTAAGGCAGATAGACGACGTTTGTGTGTCAACTCACCTAGAGGATTTGTTTGATCCATGAATTGTGATAACTGAGAAGAACCAAAGAATTCTTTGATACTTGCCACTACCGGACGGATATTGATCAATTGCTGTGGTGTCAATGTTTCTGTATCTTGGATCGACATTCTTTCACGAACCACACGCTCCATACGAGCTAAACCAATACGGAATTGGTTTTGTAGTAATTCACCAACTGAACGAATACGACGATTGCCTAAGTGATCGATATCATCTACGTTACCGATGTCTTCTTGTAAGTTAAAGAAATAGCTCATTGAAGCGACGATATCTGCTGGACGAACAGTCTTCACACTTGTATCAGGATAACCATTACCGATTACGTTAACGATGCGCTCTGGATCTTTTGGAGAAAGAACTTTAATTACTTGAACCGTCATTGGTTCAGTAACTACACCATCTTCGCTTGGGTAATAGGTTACGCTGTTTAAGCCGTTATCGATGTGTTCGCCTAATGTTTCCATTACTTGATGCGTCAACACTGTTCCTTTTTCAACAAGGATTTCTCCTGTTTCAGCATCGATCAGTGTTTCACCCAAAGTTAGATTCAATAGACGTGTTTTTAAATCTAATTTTTTGTTAACTTTGTAACGACCAACGTTTGCTAAGTCATAACGTTTTGGATCGAAGAAACGAGCATTCAGCAAGTTACGAGAACTGTCTGCTGTTTTCGGCTCACCAGGTCGAAGACGCTCATAAATATCTTTCAAGCCTTCTTCTGTACGAGAATCGCTAGCATTTTTGTGTAGATCTTTTTCGATCGTATTACGTAAGCTTAAAGATTCACCGAAAATTTCAAAAATTGTATCGTCAGAGCCAAATCCTAAGGCACGAACTAATACAGTTAAAGGAATTTTACGTGTACGGTCAATACGCACATAAGAAATGTCTTTAGCGTCAGTTTCCATTTCTAACCATGCACCACGGTTAGGAATGACTGTTGAGCCAAAACCTTCTTTCCCATTTTTATCTACTTTTCCATGGAAATAAACACCAGGTGAACGTACTAATTGAGAAACGATAACACGTTCTGCACCATTGATGATAAATGTTCCCATTTCAGTCATTAGAGGGAAATCACCGAAGAATACTTCTTGTGATTTGATTTCTCCAGATTCACGGTTTGTCAATCGTAGAGTAACGTGTAACGGTGCAGAATAGTTTGCATCATGTGCACGCGCTTCTTCTACCGTATACTTAGGTTCTTTTAATTCATAATCCACAAATTCCAAAGATAAGTTCCCTTGAAAATCATCGATAGGTAAAATGTCTTCAAACATTTCTCTTAAGCCTTCATCTAAAAACCATTGGTAAGAGTCTGTTTGAATTTCGATCAAGTTAGGCAACTCTAACACTTCACTGATCCGGGCGAAACTTCTACGTTCGCGGTGTTTTCCGTATTTTACTACGTGTCCAGCCAAGCTCTTCACTCCTCTAATTAAAAGTCTATCAAAACACTAACCGAAAACATTTCATGAATATTACAAATATTAAATATCTGTAATATTGAGCATTTTTTGCAGTTTTTAGGCAAAAAAAAACCAAAAATAGAATGTGCTCTTGAAAATTTCTCGTGCGTCTCTACTTTTGTTTCCCTATTAAAAACCGGAACGGACAATATTTCGCTCCTGCTTTGTCATTTTTTCAGATAGTTTTTGCATCTATACATTCTACTTCCTTCTATAGTAAAAGTCAAGGACTTTCGGAAGCTTCCACTCTTGCAATTAAAAAAAAAGACACTCAATAACAATCAAGTGTCTTCTCCATTTTCCGGCAACATTTGCTTACTGAACAGCCACTTCTCCGGTTACTTCAGCGCCTTCTTTATCTAATGTTGCAGATTCTTTGTATTCTTCTTTTTCAAAGGTTACTTTACCTTCAACTTTAGTTCCGTTTAAAACAAAACCATTTGCTTTAACCAAGATATCGCCTTTAACCGTTCCATTAACGATATTGAAGTTTTCTGTTTCAACAATCATTTGAGGAACTGTAACGGTATATTCAGCTGTAACTTTTTTATCTGCGTCTTGTGAATACAGAGCAAATTTTCTATAAATATCTCCTGATTCTTTTCCTTTATCATGGAATTCTCCAGCAACTGTCACATCTTTATCAAACATAACATCTGCTGTTGCTGCAACGATCCAGTTACCATCTTTGCTCAATGCTTTTTCAAGCACTTCTGGTTTGTCACTGATTGAAGCACCGCTTACTGCATCCATACTTGAGCTCATTGATGTTTCTGTTTTAGTCTCAGATGAACTATCTTTAGAAGCTTTATTGTCACTATTACATGCACCTAATACTAATACAGTTGCCGCTAGTGTCCCAAATGTAATTAATTTTTTTGAAATCATATACACCCTCCTAATAATTGTTTATTTATACAATTAAATTTTAGCATGAACCAAAAAAAATTCACAAAGATATCCCTTTATCTTGCACTATTTATATATACTTAAATAAAATTCACAAATGTCGCTTCTATAAACATCCTAGTCAATACATAAAAAAGAATGAGCATGCACAGTAAAGGTACGCCCATTCCCATCTTATTTAAATAATTATCCACCTATTAAAAAGTCTAAGACATTCCAGCCATCTGATGTTTGTCCACGATACAATTCTGTAAAACCACATCTAGAGCAACTGATAGTTATAAATTTTTTATTTTGTATATCGAATAGTTTTGAAAAATTCCCTCCGGTTGCTTGAAACTGGTCTGAAACATAATGCTCATTACCACATTTATCACAAATATACTGCTGCTTTTCCATTCGTATGCCACTCCATTTCCTGTTCTCTACTTTTCTAGTATACCAAGCTTTCTTGATAAAAACATACATCCCCAGAAGGATTTTTCTCTCATCTTTTGGGCGGATTGCAGTTGACCTGCTTCTTCTTTATCAGATACAATAAACACACTATAAAGGAGCGGATATTATGTCTACGAAAAGTCAGGTTTTAACATTATTGATGCAACAAATGCCAGCCTTCATTTCTGGTGAAGAGATAGCAAAAAAACTCTCTCTCTCCCGCACGGCCATTTGGAAAGCAATCAATGAATTAAAAAAAGAAGGACACCTTATTTCAAGCAGCAGAAACAAAGGCTATCGCTATGAACCCTCCGATGTTTTATCTGCTGAAGGGATTCAATTCGCTTTAAACCCAGATACGCCAAAACTCTCGATTGTTGTGCTGGATTCTTCAGAGTCTACGATGAAAGATGCCAAATTAGCAGCAATCAATGGCGAACCTAGCAACACCCTAATTGTCGCAGACCTTCAAGAAGCTTCAAAAGGACGATTTGGTAGACCTTTTTTCTCAAAAGCTGGCGTTGGCATTTATATGAGTATGTTGTTGCGACCTAATCAAAACTTTGAAGAAATGGCACAATATACCGTCATTATGGCTGTTGCGATTGCTCGAGCAATGGATAATTTAGCTTCCGTACAAACAGAAATAAAATGGGTCAACGACATTTATATCAACGGTAAGAAAGTTTGCGGTATTTTGTCAGAAGCGATGAGTGATGTTGAGTCTGGTCAGATTTCAAATGTCATTATTGGTATGGGAATCAATTTTTCTTTAAAACAACGCGAATTTCCAGAAGAGCTCCAAGAAAAAGCAACTTCCCTCTTCCAAGAAAATTCTCCCACAATTACCCGCAACGACTTGATTGCAGAAATTTGGAACCAGTTTTACAGCATCCTTGACCAGTTACCAGACCGAACATTTTTAGAGGAGTACCGCCAAAAATCATTTGTTCTTGGAAAAACAGTTTCATTTACCCAAGCAGGTGTTGACTATAAAGGGATTGCCACAACAATCAGCGAACACGGAGAGTTAGTTGTTAAACTGGATGAAGGAATAGAAAAAGTCCTTTCCTCTGGAGAGATCAGTTTGAGTAAGATAAATTAAATCGTTTGATCTGACTAAGAAACCAAATAAACATTTCTACTTATAGATTCTCTCGTCAAAAAAAGGAAGCAGAGTCTTCGTTAACAACTGCTTCCTTTTTTAATTAAATCTTTTCTAAAATAATGGCAACTAACAAGCCGAGTAAGTAACTACCATTAAACAGAATCAAATTTTTTATAGAATAACCAAAACTTTTAGGATGAGGTAGCTCCGACTTAAACAATTTCAGGTTCTTCCAAATCAGCGGTAGTGATAAAAATACCAATAAAATCGGCCAGCGATACACCCCACACACCAAGCCCACCAAAACAACTACATAGCAAGCCAACATCAACACTTGAAACAAAATAACTCCTTGCTTGCGACCAATATAATAAACCAATGTATAGCGATGATTTTCAATGTCTGTATCTAAATCTCTCAAATTATTTGCCAACATGATATTTGCAATCGTAAAGACCATCGGCAACGAGGCACAAATGATTGTTAACACTGCCCACAAGTTTCCAGTTAAAGCAAATGTTCCACGATTCCAATCAAGCATTAGATAAAACGGACGATTTTCTTGAACATTCAAGTAAATGGTCATCGCAAAAATCCCAAGTCCCATCGTAAATCCACTAAAGACTTCACCTAATGGCATTCTGGACAACGGAATCGGTCCGTACGTATAAAAAATCCCAATAAAACAACAAACACCGCCCATCACTAAAAATAGCCAACCAGTTTTTACAGTCAAATAGATACCAATCACCGCAGCAAAAGCAATCATTCCAAAAATCATATTCCTCACTAACTCTGGTCGTATACCCGAGCTACCAATAATATTCTCTTCATATTTATACACGTTAGATTTTGCTTTTTTGAAATCCATATAATTATTGATAGCAGTTGTCGCCATATCAAAAACGATCATTCCAACAAAATATAATAATGTATATCCAGGTTGAAATTCATGGAAATAAGCAATAGAAAACAATACCCCCACAGCAAATGGAAACAGACTAGCTAACTTTGTCCTAATCTCCACAACTTGCCAAAACACTTGTAACGTCATGTTCATTCTCCTTATTTCAGATCTTTACGATTCCCCATTGTGTACCCAGAATCTTTTCCTAATTCAAACACGTTTTCAATGTCTTTACTTACAAATACTTTATCTTCTTTTGTCACAAAGATAACATCAACGTCCTTCAAGCCTTCAGCGTATTCCAATCCTTTTTTCACACCCATTGAGAACACAGCAGTCGACAAGCCATCACCATCGATTGATTCATTGGTAATCACCGTCACACCAGCAATGTCATTATCAAATGGATAACCTGTTTTCGGATCAAACAAATGATGGTAGTTTTTACCGTCGACTTCTAAAAACCGTTCATAAATACCTGAAGTGACAAGTGTTTTATTGCTTTCTTTCACCGTACCAATGACTGTATTACGTGCTTTATTAGGATCTTGAATCCCTACATTCCAATCCATATCTTTTCCACGTGGACTGTGTCCAAGTACATACACATTTCCACCTAAATCAACAATTGCAGTGGTTACGCCATTATCTTTTAAGACTTTCACCACTTCATCAGTAATGAACCCTTTGGCGATTGCTCCTAAATCAAGCTGCATCCCTTTTTCTTCAAGATAAACTGTTTTATCTTGATCATTTAGTTTCACTTTATGGTAATCAACTAACTTCAACGCTTGATTGATTTCTTCTTGAGAAGGTTTGCGAGCATCAGAAAAACCAATATGCCACAATTGCGTGATTGGACCGATAGCCATATCAAAACCACCAGAAGAATCTTGACTATATTCATATGCTCGTTTTAATAATGGATAAATATCATCAGATACCTTAACTGGTTTGATTCCCGCTTGTTCATTAATTGCATCAATCTCTGAGCCTTTTTCGTTTACAGTGATTTTGTCCCCTAATTCCTTTACTCGGTCAAACGCTTTTTTCAATACATCTTTTTTGCCTTCATCATAGATTCTGACTTGGACGTATGTTCCTAACAATGATTGTTGATCTGAATAAGGTTCTTTGTTAATTTTGGATGCCTTATCTTTTGTGCCACATCCTACTAAAATAACTGCAAATAGCGCAGTCATTAGCACCATTAGTATTTTTTTATTTTTCATCGTATCCCTCTTTCTAAATAGAAAAATTATCTCATTTATAGTAGCTCTTTTTTTCATTAATGGAAAGGATTTTCTATCTACGATTTATGTATTTTTGTGAAAATAAAAGAGGCTGAGATAAAAGCTTATTTCCTAAGGAGTTGCTTTTTTCTCGCCGTTTATTCGAGTTTTAGGGTCTGAGATATAACCTATATAGTTATATCTCAGACCCATCTATACATTTTTAGTTCAATCGTGTGAACAATTATTTTTTCATTACGATATTATCTACAACGATTTCGTCAGTGTTACCTTTTTCAGCAGCATTGATTAATTGCTCTGCGTAGATCACAAATGAATGAGAGCTGTGAGTTGCGCCTGTTACTACTTCTACGTCCGCAGCTGATTTGCCTTCTTCACCCATTGTTTTTACTAATTCTTCGTTTAACGTTTTGATGTATTCTGCTGGACCAACGCCTGATTTATCTTTCATGTTTTTGTTGTAATCAGCATCATCTTTTTTAGATTTGCCTTCATCATTAACGTTATCGTAGTTAGATTCAGTTACTTTACCATCTTTAACAACGATTGAAAATTCAGTGTGATAGCCATTTGAGTTATTTTTTTCTTTTAATGAATACGTACCATCTTTAAGGTCAGCACCATTGTCGATTTCGATTGTTTTAGTATCTCCTGCTTGAGCTGCTTGAATCAATTGTTGTGCGTAGTTTTGGAATGATTCACTAGAGTGAGTCGCACCTGTTACTACTTCTACGCCATCAGCGCTTTGTGCTTTAACAAAAGAATCATTTAATTCTTTGATGTATTCAGCAGGACCGACACCTGATTTTTCTTTCATGTTTTTGTTATAATCTTTATCATCCGCTTTTGATTTACCATCAGCATTGATGTTGTCATATTTAGATTCAGTGATTTTACCATCTTTAACAGTCATTTCAAATGTCGCACGGTAACCATTAGATTCATTTTTTTCTTCTAATTTATACGTACCATCTTGTAAATCTGCGCCTGCTTCTTTTTCTGTTGCTTTTGAAGATTCTTCAGTTTTTGAAGTGGCAGTGTTGGAGTCAGATGATTTAGCTGTTTCTTTCTTTTGATCTGATCCACATGCTGCTAGTAAAAGAGATGAAAGTGCGATAGCTGTGAAGCCCTTTACAATTTTGTTCATTTTCATTTTAGTTCACCTTTTCCTTTTCTTAAACGTTCACAATTTTTGTTTGTGATATAATTTACATTCTATAGAAAATTCCAATTATGTCAAACACATTTATAAAAGAAATCTAAAAATTTAACCATTTTTCACGCTTTTTTAATAATAAAAATTTATTTCCTATATTTATGAATTGATATTAGACAAAACCTAAAAATCGCTATATAATGAATTCGATTGTGTAATTATTATCATTTTTATTTTATTTTTTTAAGGAGCGGATTATCAATGACAAAGCAAAAAATTGTCGTTGTGGGAGCTGGTTATGCTGGAGTTTCAGCTACTAAATTTTTAGCCAAAAAATTGAAAAAAGATTCTGACGTTGAGATTACTTTAATTGATCGTCATTCTTACCACACCATGATGACTGAGTTGCACGAAGTAGCTGGAGGACGTGTTGAACCTTCTGCGATCCAATATGACTTGCAGCGTTTATTCTCACGTAAAAAGAATGTCACTCTTGTAACAGACACTGTAACTGGTATCGATAAAGACAAAAAAGTCGTTCAAACAAAGTTAGGTTCTTATGAATTTGACCAATTGATTATCGGTATGGGCGGCGAGCCAAATGATTTTGGTACTCCTGGAGTGAAAGAACATGGATTTACTTTATGGTCTTTTGAAAACTCTCTGAAAATTCGTGAACATATCTTGGAAACAGTTGAAAAAGCAGCTATTGAACCAGATCCAGAAGTACGTAAAGCGATGCTGACATTTGTTGTCTGCGGTTCAGGATTTACTGGTATCGAAATGGTTGGCGAATTAATCGACTGGAAAGACCGTCTTGCAAAAGACTTCAAACTTGATCCCAATGAGTTTACATTAATGGTCGTTGAAGCAATGCCGACAATCTTAAACATGTTATCTCGCAATGACGCAGCCAAAGCTGAACGTTATTTAGAGAAAAAAAATGTGAAATTATTACTTAACGCACCAATCGTTGAAGTAGCAGCAGATCACATCAAATTAAAAGATGGTTCTACTGTTGCAACACATACATTGATTTGGACTGCAGGTGTTAAAGCGACTTCTGATGCGGCTGACTTCGGTTTAGAGTCTGCTCGTGGTAATCGTTTGGTCGCTAATGAGTTTATGCAAGCTAAAGGATATGAAGATAAAAACATTTATATCGTTGGTGACTTAGTGTATTACGAAGAGTTTCCAGAAACACCAACACCACAAATCGTTCAAGCAGCTGAACAAACGGGTCACACAGCAGCAGCGAACATCGTGGCAGATATTAAAGGAACTGAAAAACATAAATTCAAAGGAAATTATCAAGGATTCATGGTTTCTGTCGGCTCTAAATGGGGCGTAGCAAACTTATTTGATAAAATTCACCTTAGCGGTTTCTTAGCAATCATCATGAAACACATCGTTAACTTGAAATATTTCTTTGATATCCGTTCTGGTTATTATATGTTCCAATATATTATGCACGAATTCTTCCATATTAAAGACGACCGCAACGTAACACGCGGACATTCTTCTCGTTATGGTAATGTTTTATGGAGCGTTCCATTACGTGTATTCTATGGTATGGTTTGGCTAGTTGAATCCATGAAGAAAATTGTCGGAACTGGCGATTACTTGAAACCAAGCACTTGGTTTGGTGATGGGTCATGGTTTACAGATAAAGTTGCATTCCCATTCCCTTGGTTACAAGAACAAGTAACGACTGGTGCATCTGCCGCAGGCGGCGGGGCTGAGGCAACTGAAACAACAGCTAAAGCTGCTCAATTTGGTTTAAGCTATGCATATGGTGAAGAACCAATGCAAGTCTTTGATCATATGCCTAAATGGTTTGAAAGCGTGATGAAATTCATGATGCCTAACCAAGAAGTTGCGTTATTCATGCAAAAATTCATGACAATCGTTGAGGTCTTGATTGCTTTAGCCTTGATTGCTGGATTATTCACTTGGTTAAGTAGTGCCGCCACAATTGGTTTAACAATTGCTTTCTGTTTATCAGGCATGTTCTACTGGGTAAATATTTGGTTTATCTTTGTAGCCTTTGCTTTGATGAATGGTTCTGGGCGCTCACTTGGTTTAGACCGTTGGGTAATTCCTTGGTTACAACGTACACTAGGTAAATGGTGGTATGGTACACCTAAGTCTAGATACGGTAGTAAATAATTGTTACTTTAATAGTGAAAATCTAAGAGAGTTCTAGGTTTACTCCTAGAACTTTCTTTTCTACTTATGTTAGAATAAACAAAACTAAAAACAGCAAAGGAGAGGAAAGACGTGAATGTTAAAGAATTTATTCAAAAGAGTTATCTACGTCCGTGGGATATTGTCATTATTTTACTTTTAACGCTTAGTTCTTTCTTGCCCCTTGTTGTTTTTGGCATACAAAACACTGCACAAGATACAGCAACAAAACAAGCCATACTCAAAGTGGATGGTGAAATTATCAAAGTCTTTGATTTAAAAAAAGATGGGCCCACTTATACATACAAATATGAAGCTGATGATGGCGATTATAACTTAATCGAAGTTAGCGGTGATAGAATTCGCATGGTTGAAACAAATTGTGGAGATCAAATTTGTGTCCAACGAGGCTGGATTTCTAAAGCAGGCGAAACCCCCATTGCTTGTTTACCACATAATTTATTCATCACAGTTGAGGCTTCTGATGGGAGTGAAGATGGCAGTTTAATTTATTAAACGTTGCCAACATAGTATGAGCCAATTACAAAAAAATATTTATATTTCCATGTTAGTCGCCCAAGGTGTGATTATTGGATTAATTGAAAATATGATTCCTTATCCCTTTGCTTTTGCTCCCGGTGCGAAATTAGGACTAGCTAACTTAATTACGATTATTGCTCTTTTCACTATGCGAAAGAGAGACAGCTTCTTTTTAATTTGCATGCGTTTGGTATTAACAACCTTACTTGGGGGAACCATTTCGACGTTCTTTTATAGTGCGAGTGGATCTTTGCTTAGCTATTTGGGGATGCTTTTGATTATGCAATTAGGACCAAAACGTGTCAGCATCATTGGAATTAGCGCAGCTGGCGGTTTTTTGCATAACGTTGGGCAATTATTAACTACATGTTTCTTCGCTCAATCATGGGCGCCGATGCTTTATCTGCCATTTCTTTCATTTATTGGCTTATTGTCTGGAATTGCAATCGGAATTGCAGCCAATTATCTATTACGCCATGTGCAAACCTTGCGCCAATTTCAATTAAATTATGAATCCACAACGAAACATAAATGGAGTCAATATTTCCAATAATACCTTAATCTGATCGAGTACATTTAAAGGAGTCATTTTATGAACGTTCATCCAATGTGGGGAAAATATCCTGAATTAGCAAAAGAATTAAGTAGCACACTAAAGCTGATGGAAAATAGTGTTAACTTAAAAAACAAAGAGGTCGAAAATGCAGTCATGTCTATGATCCATTCCGGTGGCAAATTATTGCGACCAGCCTATCAACTTTTATTTTCACAATTTGGGGAGAAAAGAGAGAGTGAAAAAGCTGTTGCTTTAGCTGCGGCTATCGAGTTGTTGCATACCGCAACGTTGATTCATGATGATATTGTAGACGAAGCAGATATTAGACGAAGCTTGCCAACTATACGTTCTCAATTTGGTAATAGCACAGCTGTTTACGCCGGTGATTACTTGTTTGTCAGTTGTTTCAAATTATTAGCTGATTACTCTTCTACTTTAAAGAGTATCCAACTGAATTCTCGGAGCATGGAAAAAATATTGAGCGGCGAATTAGGCCAAATGGACAATCGCTATAATCTTGATATGACAATTGATCAGTATCTTGAAAATATTTCTGGGAAAACGGCTGAACTTTTTTCACTAAGTTGTTTCGTTGGTGCCTATGAAAGTGGTACAACCGAACGTTTCGCCAAAAATTGTGGAAAAATCGGGGAGAATATCGGCATCGCTTTTCAAATTATTGATGATGTTTTAGATTATACACAAAGCCCAGAACAGATTGGTAAACCTGTTTTAGAAGATGTTCGTCAAGGAATTTATTCATTGCCGCTTCTTTATGCTCTAGAAGAAGGACGTGAATCCTTACTTCCTTATCTAGAAAAAGGAGAGAAACTGAGTGATTCTGAAACAAATAAAATATACGAACTTATTCATTCATTTGGTGGTGTTACTAAAGCACAGAAATTAGCAGAAAAGTACACAAAGCAAGCACTAAAAGGTATCAATAAACTACCTGAAACATCCACTGATGCTAAAAATCAGCTATTAAAAATCACACAAGCCCTTCTTGTACGAACAAATTAAAAAAAGATTGGTAAAAACGCCATTACAGGTTTTTTTACCAATCTTTATATCTTTTACCTCATCGTCACAAATTCCTCAGAACCCGTCGGATGAATGGCTACTGTGTTATCAAAGTCTTTCTTCGTAGCACCCATTTTTATCGCAACTGCAAAACCTTGCAGCATTTCATCTACGCCAAGGCCAATACCATGTAACCCAACGATTTTTTCTTCTTCACCTACACAAACTAGCTTCATATCACATTTTTGACGATAATCACCTAGCGCAAAATACATCGGTGTAAACGTAGATTGGTAAATCTTGATATTTTCATCACCGTATTTTTCTTCCGCTTCTATTTCAGTCAAACCGACTGTAGCAATTGGCGGATGGGTAAAGACGACGGTCGGGATTGTTTCATAATCTAAATGCTCGTTTTCTTTTCCATTAAACAAACGCTCAGATAATCTTCTCCCAGCAGCAATCGCCACTGGAGTTAAGTCAATCTTTCCGATGACATCTCCAACAGCATATACTCCTGTTTGTGTGGTGTTTTGAAACTTATCTACTTTGACATGACCTTTGTCTGTTAGCTCAATCCGAGTATTTTCTAAACCTAATTTATCCGTGTTCGGCTGACGTCCCGTTCCAAAAACAATGCTGTCCGCAATGATTTTAGTTCCGTTTTCAAAGGTAATTTCTAGTTCACCTGTCGCTAATTTCTCAATGGATCGTGGAGTTGAGTGCGGATGGATATGCATGCCATCTTCTCGATAATGCTCAACAACTTTTTTAGATAACATTTCATCGAAATCACGTAACGGACACTCTTTCCTAAACGCCCAGTGTGTTTCAGCACCTAAACCATGGATTGTTCCCGCTAATTCCGCTGCAATATAACCTGCCCCGACAAATACTACTCGTTTCGGCATTTCTTCTAAAGCAAAGAAACCATTGGAATCAATTGCGTATTCTTCTCCTGGAATACCTAATTTTTGAGGGCGTCCACCTGTTGCAATCAAAATATGTGGTGCTGTATACGTATTTTCTCCTGCTTTAATAGTATGTTCATCAACAAATGTGGCATACTCGGCCAAGACCTCCACATTATTGCTATCTAAACCACGATGATACGCTGCATGTAAATTATCAATATACGCTTCACGATTTTGAACTAATTTTTTAAAGCTAAATGCTTTTACATCAACATCAAAACCATATCCCTCTGTATCACGTTGCATCATTTCCATCATTGAACTAGCTTGCCACATCACTTTTTTGGGTACACAACCAACATTGACGCACGTTCCGCCAATATTACCTGCTTCGATCAACAAAACTTTAGCACCGTACATACCTGCGCGATTAGCTGAAGCAATTCCACCACTACCGCCGCCGATTACGATGTAATCATATTGTTTGGACATAGTTTCCTGTTCCTCCTTAAAAGTTAAAAGCGTGATTCCTTCATTTTGCAAGGAAAGGGACAAGCCATTACAGCTAATCCCCCACTTTTATTATTTATTTTTTCTTACGAATCATATCTCCAATGGCTACTGGTTGTTCAACAGGCATTGTTAACATCATCATTGGATTTGGCGCTCGATCGATTGATTCGCCATCTTCATTATACATAACTTCTACCGTTTGATGGAAGTGATTGAACCCAGGACCGTAAAATTCAATTTCATCGCCTACGCTAAAATGGTTTCTTTGACGAATTGTCGCTACTTTTGTTTCCGGGTCATAGGCCATTACCTCACCGATAAATTTATATTGTGGAATTTTGCGGCGTGCTCCAAATAACTGTTCTTCATCTGTCGGAACGTGGTAATAGAAACCTGTTGACAACTCTCTTTGCGCTACTTTCCATAGTTCATCAATCCATTCTTGTTTGCATTCGTAGTTTTCTGGATCTTCCATGTAGGTATCAACAGCTTTTTTATACACATTAGCTACTGTGGAAACGTAATGAATGGATTTCATCCGTCCTTCGATTTTAAAACTATCTACGCCGTTTTGAATCAACTCAGGAATGTGTTGAATCATTGCCATATCAACTGCACTCATTGAAAATTCTTCTTCTACTTCACCTTTATCTGTCAAACTCGTCCGCACTCCACCAAAAGGCATGTCATATAGTTCATATTTCCAACGGCAGGACTGTGAACAACCGCCACGGTTTGCATCTCGCATTGACATATGATTGGATAAAGTACATCTTCCTGAATAAGAAATACACATTGCGCCATGAATAAAGGCTTCGATTTCAACATCCGTATTTTTACGAATTTCTGCTACTTCATCCATAGAGACTTCACGGGCTAAAACGACACGTTCCAATCCTTCATTTTTCCAGAACTCTAATGTTTCATAATTTGTAGCCGAAGCTTGCGTAGATAAATGGATCGGTAAGCCTGGTGCTTCTGTCGCACAAATTTCAATCAAAGCTGGGTCAGAAACGATAACCGCAGAAATCCCAACATCACGGATTTCTCTAAAAAAGTCTCCTGCTCCTTCTTGATTTCCTTCATGAGTAACCATATTTGCTGCTACATAAACTTTTGCTCCATGTTCCTTTGCAAAGGCCACGCCTTCAATCATCTCTTCTTTTGAAAAATTCCCTGCACGGCTACGTAGGCCATACGCATTTCCGCCGATATATACTGCATCTGCGCCATAATGAATGGCTGTTTTTAATTTTTCTAGCGTCCCTGCTGGTGCTAAGACCTCAGGACGCTTCAATGTTCGTTCGTTTGTCATATGTTTTTTCTCCTTATTTTATCTCGTCTGGATCCAAATCAAAGAATCCGATATCTAAACCGCGATTTTCTGGATGAAGTGCTTCAATCTGTTCAATCGCTTTTTGTGCTTGTTCATTTGACCAAAGTCCTATCTCTATGTGCTCTTTTGCTTCCACAAATTGCTTAACTACTTTCACAAAGTTCTCACCTGGTGCGTAAATGCCATCAAGCTTCCACTTTGTGTAATTATGATCATATAGTTTGCCCAGCTCTCCAACTAAATTCACATCATTATCTGCAAAAATATGTGTCCCATGGCTATCTTCATAAATTGAGTAATGCGTTTCTTCTTTTTTGGGTTCGGATATAAACAAACCACGTTCTTTACCTGCTGACTCATCATTCTTGGTAAAATTATAGTAGTTCTGCAATAACGGGCGTTTTGATTGATGGATACAGGTAGCACCATAAACGAGTACTTCTGCTGGCACCATTAAATTATCTTTCATCGCTTTCATTTCTTCAAAAGGAACTTCGCGCGCTAATACCGCACCAATGGCTCCACGCTTCGCCCAAAAATTAATTTGACGGGAACTAGTCACCAATGTCTCACCATCATAGATGTAAGGAATATCAATGTGATCACGCTGCATGACGAATACAACTCCTGGATCTCCAACAGTGACCTGGTCGACATTGATTTCTTTTAAGAAAGCTAAGTAGTCTGGTACTTTTTTCATTTTTTCTGGATGCATAATTCCGTTTAGCGCTATTGTTACTTTTTTACCAGCTTCGTGTGCTTTTTCTGTAATGACTTTTTGTTCTTCACGAGAAAATGACACTGGTAAACGCAAGCCAAACAGTTCTTCTCCTATATATAACGTATCCACTCCTGTTGCTAATAACGCCTCTGCTTGCTCGATAGATTCAGCAGTCGCAATAAGTTCAATCATTTGGTCTCCTCCTTTAAAAGCTAAATGTAAAATAGAAAAACTAGAGAGTAACAGGTTTCGCCACCAACTAATTTTATTTTTTTCCGAGATATAGGTTCCTCAAACTTTGTAAGTTTAAATGCTGACTATTCATCAGTTTAACTATAGAAAAATGATAGTTTTCTAACAACTGTTTTATAGTAGCATAGGTTCACAAACTTTCCAAGAGCCTCTCTTGTTTTAACGTTCATTTTTCACAAATTCTCTCTTTTTTAAAGAAAAAAACTGTACAAAACAGATTCGTTTTGCACAGCGAATAATTGATTCTTTCATTAAATTGTTTGTAGTACTTGATCAGGTTCCGGTGATTTAACAGTCAATGTTATTTTGCCTTTAGTTGCGCCAATCGTCACCTTATCTCCAAGATGAATTTGACCAGAAAGTAATGCTTCACTTAAACGATCCTCTACTTCTTTTTGTAAAGCTCGACGAATTGGACGTGCACCATATTCTGGATCAAAACCAACTTTTCCAATCACTTCAATAGCCGCTGCCGTGATTTTTACGTTGACATCTTGTTCTTTCAAGCGTTGAACAATAGATTTGCTCATGATTTTGACAATTTTATGGATTTCTTCTTGATCTAATGAGCGGAAAACGACTGTTTCATCCACTCGATTCAAGAACTCTGGACGAAATGCTTTTTTCAATTCTTCCATAATCCGTTTTTGCATCGCATCATAATCTTTTGTTAGATCTTTTACATTGAAGCCAACATTTTTCTCTTCACGAATTGCTGTTGCTCCGATATTTGACGTCATGATTAAAATTGTATTTCTAAAATCAACTTTACGTCCCTTAGAATCCGTTAAATGTCCATCATCTAACACTTGTAATAGAATATTAAAGACATCTGGATGTGCTTTTTCTACTTCATCCAGTAAAATAACAGAATATGGTTTTTGACGAATTTTCTCCGTTAACTGACCGCCCTCTTCGTAACCAACATAACCAGGAGGGGAACCAATCAAACGGCTAGTACTGTATTTCTCCATAAACTCAGACATATCTACCCGAACTAATGAGTCTTCACTGCCAAACATTGTTTCAGCCAAAGCTTTAGCTAGCTCCGTCTTACCTACACCAGTTGGACCTAAAAACATAAATGAACCAATTGGTCTGTTTGGATCTTTTAACCCACTACGGGCTCTACGAATCGCACGTGAGACAGCTTGAACTGCTTCGTCTTGACCAACGACTCTATGATGAAGAATACTTTCCAATTCAAGAAGGCGATCACTTTCTTTTTTCTCTAGCTGTTGAAGTGGCACACCTGTCCATTGGGAAACAACATTAGCCACATCTTGTTCTGTCACACGATTAGCATAGCCTGACGCTTCTTTTTGTTCTAATAATAGAATATTTTCTAATTTCCGAGCCATTTTTTTCTCTTTTTGACGTAATCTTGCTGCACTTTCAAACGATTGCGATTGAATAGCTTGTTCTTTTTCTTGAATCAAACGAATGATTTCCAAACGTAATTCATTAATTTCTGAAGGCTCATCGGCTAAGTCTAAACGTACTTTGGCTGCTGACTCGTCCATTAAATCAATTGCTTTATCCGGTAATTGGCGAGAATTAATATAGCGTACGGATAGCTGAACTGCTGCGTGCAAGGCATCATCTGTGATTTCTACTCCATGATGCTCTTCATAACGAGAACGCAGACCTTTTAAAATTTCTTCCGCTTCTTCTGGTGTTGGTTCATCAACTTGCACACGAGCAAAGCGTCGTTCCAAAGCAGAATCTTTTTCAATATATTTTTGGTATTCATCCAAAGTAGTGGCACCGATTGTTTGCAACTCGCCTCTAGCAAGTGCCGGTTTTAGAATATTCGATGCATCAATCGCTCCTTCTGCACCGCCTGCACCAATCAAGGTATGCAACTCATCAATAAATAAAATTACTTGTCCATCTTGATAAATTTCATCAATCACTTTTTTCAATCGATCTTCAAATTCACCACGATATTTTGTACCAGCGACTAACGCACCCATATCTAGCATCATCAATCGTTTTTCCTGCATATCTTCTGGAACTTCACCATTGACAATTTTTTGTGCTAAACCTTCAGCAATCGCTGTTTTACCAACCCCAGGTTCGCCAACTAATACTGGGTTATTTTTGGTCCGACGACTTAATATCTGGATCAAACGTCTCACTTCTTGCGAGCGACCAACAACAGGATCTAGATTATTTTCGCGAGCCAATTTTGTTAAATCACGTGCCAAAGAATCTAATGTGGGTGTTCCCTTAGGTGCTGCTTTTTGTGCTTGGCTATTACGTCTCCGTCCAACATTACCGCTCATTTGTGGATCAGTAACACCAATTTTCTTCATTAATAACTGACGCATTTTTGACAAACTTAACCCTAGATTCAATAAAATACGCGACGCCAGTATATCTTCATCCCTTAATAAGCCCAATAAAATATGCTCTGTGCCAATATTTGGCGCACCTAAACGTTTCGCTTCATCACCCGCATAAGCAAAAATTTGTTTTGCACGAGGAGAATAAGGTAAATAAGTGCCTTTAGGATAGGATTTAACTGTTCCATATCCTGTTAGATGTTCTATTTCTTCGCGAATATCATTTTTATCTGTATTCAATTGGCGTAAAGATTTCCCTGCGATTCCATTTGGCTCTAAAACTAAAGCCAGCAATAAATGTTCTGAACCAACAGATTGATGCCTAAAATATTTTGCTTCTTCTTGTGCAATAGCTAATACCGCTTTGGCACTTTCTGTAAATAATTCATCCATACTATCATTCCTCCTCATAACTCAAACGTTCTAAAAATGAATGCATCAATTGAGCACGTAAATAATCTTCATTTGATCCAGCTTTGCCTAAAATTTGTTTTCCAAGAACGGATAACATTAAGTTTCCTTCTCTTTTTGTAATCACATCTTCTTCATATAACTTCTGTATAAAAATCAGTGCATCTTTTTCTGAAAGCTCATTGCCTGTAAACTGAGCCATTTGCTTTAATAGTTGATCGCTGTCAGAAATCTGGACTTTAGCAATCCTAATATATCCGCCGCCTCCACGTTTGCTCTCAACAGAATAGCCTCGTTGAATGGTAAAACGTGTGTTAATAACATAGTTAATCTGGGAAGGAACACAATTGAATAAATGAGCCATTTCAGCTCTACGAATCTCGATTTTACTACTTTCTTCAAGAATCTTCTTTAAATATGCTTCTATTAAATCTGAAGTATTTTGATTACTCATCACACTCATCCTTTCCCCTTGACTAATACTGACCTTAATTATACATAATTTCAAAGGTTTAATAAAGGAGAATGTCCCAATTGATAAAAAAAGATACATATTATCCCTAATAAAAGATGAAACAAAAAAAGAACAGAAAAATTACTCTGTTCTTAAATCGGGAAGACAGGATTCGAACCTGCGACCCCTTGGTCCCAAACCAAGTGCTCTACCAAGCTGAGCTACTTCCCGTAGCTATAATAATAAAAAAAGACTAAACGTTTAAAAGGAACCAAATCTCCATACCTTCTAAATCGCAGTCAAACATTTTAACTATGCACCCAAAGGGAGTCGAACCCCTAACCTTTTGATTCGTAGTCAAACACTCTATCCAGTTGAGCTATGGGTGCTTAAAACAAGGATCAAAGCCAGATGTATTTATCTGCTTTGTACTTTTCAACATTTATTCTGTCAACTTCGCAATTGTCATTCACAGTGTTTCAAAGCAATGCCGAGGACCGGAATCGAACCGGTACGGTGATCACTCACCGCAGGATTTTAAGTCCTGTGCGTCTGCCAGTTCCGCCACCCCGGCGAACAAGCTAAGCGGAAAACGGGGTTCGAACCCGCGACCCCCACCTTGGCAAGGTGGTGCTCTACCACTGAGCTATTTCCGCATTCTGGATGCCGGCTAAAGGATTTGAACCCTCGACCCTCTGATTACAAATCAGATGCTCTACCAACTGAGCTAAGCCGGCGTATTTTCGCCTTATTTCAAGCGAGACTAAAATGCGGGTGAAGGGACTTGAACCCCCACGCCGTAAGGCGCTAGATCCTAAATCTAGTGCGTCTGCCAATTCCGCCACACCCGCAAAATATTTCTATGAGCCGTGCAGGGCTCGAACCTGCGACCCTCTGATTAAAAGTCAGATGCTCTACCAACTGAGCTAACGGCTCAAAAAATGGAGGTTAACGGGATCGAACCGCTGACCCCCTGCTTGTAAGGCAGGTGCTCTCCCAGCTGAGCTAAACCTCCAATACAACACGTTTAGCGTGGCGACGTCCTACTCTCACAAAGGGAAACCCTTCACTACAATCGGCGCTAAGAAGCTTAACTTCTGTGTTCGGCATGGGAACAGGTGTATCCTTCTCGCTATCGCCACCACACTGGGTGTTGTTGTATTCAAATGAGTGATTGTTCACTCAAAACTGGATTGAAGTCGTAATCAATTGACCGAAACACTTTTTTATTTCGTTTCTTTGGTTAAGTCCTCGACCGATTAGTATTGGTCCGCTCCGTACATCACTGCACTTCCACTTCCAACCTATCTACCTGATCATCTCTCAGGGGTCTTACTTTCTTAAAGAAATGGGAAATCTCATCTTGAGGTGGGCTTCACACTTAGATGCTTTCAGCGTTTATCCCTTCCCTACATAGCTACCCAGCAATGCCCTTGGCAGAACAACTGGTACACCAGCGGT